>NZ_JADHVT010000090.1 GCF_016783915.1 Acidovorax sp. | reverse complement strand
CCAGCGATTTGCTCATGGACCACAGCACATGTGGCTGCTGCGGCTGCATGCCGATGTGATAACGCTCATACACCACACGGCCCCGGTGCAGCACCAGCAGGGCGTCGGTGTAGGTGGCCTTCTGCCAGTCGGCCAGCGTGGTGGGCGCGCCCTTGTCGTCGGCAAACGCCAGCGTGTCGGGCAAGGCACGCGGCGCGGCGGGCAGTGCGCTGGGCGCTGCTGCACCGCGCCAGATGGTGGCCGTGGGCCCCAGTTCGCGCAGGTGCTGCGCGGCCCAGCGCACGTTGGGGTACTTGAGGATGTTGGCCAAACGCACCACCTTGTCAGGCGCCGGGGGGAAGCCCTGCATCAGCTGCAGGGTCACAGGGTTGGTGGCGTCCGGCGGCGGCAGCTGCGGAGCCTGGGCCTGGCTGGCAGGCGCAGCCCCCAGCAGGGTGCAGGCCAAGGCGACGGCGGTGAAGGAAGAGGTGAGGTGGCGATGAAAAGAGCGCATGGTGAGAAGGCCTCGGTCAAGAAACGTGGGATGGGGAAGAACAAAAAAGGACACGGAATCGGTCGGGCCGATCAGCCCCGCGCGGCCAGCAAGGTGCGGATCACGCCCTCGGTGCGCTCGTACTCGCCTTCGCCAAAGTGCTTGTAGCGAATGCGGCCTTGCGCATCGATCAGGTAGGTGGCGGGCCAGTACTGGTTGCTGTAGGCCTTCCAGGTGCCGTAGCGGTTGTCCTGTGCCACAGGGTGCTTCACGCCATGGCGGCGCATGGCGGCTTCCACGTTGGCGGTCGGGCGCTCAAACGGAAACTCTGGCGTGTGCACCCCCACCACGGTGAGCCCCTGGGGCGTGTACTGCTCGGCCCAGCGGTTCACATGGGGCAGGGTGCGGATGCAGTTGATGCAGGCGTACGTCCAGAAGTCCACTAGCACCACGCGGCCGCGCAACTGCGCCAGGCTCAGCGGTTCGGAGTTGAGCCAGCGCTCGATGCCGGTGAACTCGGGCGCAGCGCCCAAGTCGGGCAACGCTGAGGCGGGGCTGGCGGGGCCCGCCGCGTACGCCAAGCCAGGGGCCGCCAGTGCAGCGGCCATCGACGCCAGGAAGGCGCGGCGCTCGGAAAAGCGCGATGAAGAGGGGTGCAATGTCATGGTGAAAGCTCCTTGCAATCGGTGGGGTGTCGCCCCTTACAGGCCGCCCCAGCCCGAGGGATAAAACTGCGTAAGCCAGACGGTGATCTGCCCATCCACCTCCCACAGCATGGCCAGCGCGATGGCAATGACCACCACGCCAAACACCTGCTGCACGCGGTGTGCGTGGCGTGCAATGCGGCGCACATGGGTGGCCGCGGCCTGGCCGCCATAGGCAATGGCCAGCATGGGCAGCGCTGCGCCGGTGGAATACGCGAGCAGCAGTACGGCGGTGCCTACGCCCGCAGGCTCCGTGGCGATGAGGGTGAGGATGGAAGCGAGCACCGGCCCGGCGCAGGGTGTCCAGACCGCGCCCAGGCTCAGGCCCAGCAGCAGTCCGCCCCAGTTGCCGCCCCCGCTGCCCATGCCCAGGCTGGCCATGCGGTTGAGCACGCCGCCTGCATGTTGGCTGAGCCACTGGAACGGCCGGGGCCACACCGTGAGCACGCCAAACACCAGCAGCATCACGGCGGCAAACCGGCGCAGGCCTTCCTGAGACACACCCAGCACCTGCGTGAAGCTGCTGAACAGCAGGGCCACGGCCGCGAACGACAGCGCAAAGCCCAGGGCAATGAACATAGGGCGTGTGCGCCGCGCTGATTCGGCGCCGCTCACCGAGGCCCCCAGCACCACTGGCAGCATGGGCAACACGCAGGGCGCCCCCACGGTGAGCATGCCGGCGGCCACGGCCAGCCAGGGCGAGGTGGTGGTCATGGTCATTGCCCGCTCCCCTGCTCGGCCGCCGGACGGCGCCACACCTGGGTTTTGCCGAACAGCGGAATGCCCACGTACGCGTGCACCAGCAGTTGTTCCGGCTCGGCCGGCGTCAGGTTGACGCGGTACGTCTTGGCGTTCTCGCGGTTGTAGATTTCGCCCTGGTACTCGCTGCTGCCGCCCTCCGCCGGGCGCAGGCCCGACAGCAGGGTCATGCCCAGCGCAGGCCGCGCGTCGGCCGCCGCCATGTCAGCGCCCGGCGCGCTCATGGAACGGTTGGCCAGCACCCGCACCACCTTGCCGCACAGGGCGTTGCCACCGGCGGGGTTGCAGGGGGCGATGTTCACTTCCAGATTGCCGCTCTCGGTGATCCAGCGGCCCAAGGGGGCTTTGGGGTGGGTTGCACCCGGTGCAGGCGCCACAGCGGCTGGCGGCGCTGCCGCAGCCTCTTGCGCGCTGGCTGCCTGCGCCAGGCCCAGGGTCAGCAGGGCAGTCACGGCGATGGATGGTTTCATGGCAAGGTCCTCGTGAAGTTCAGGAAGACCGCATTGAAGCGAGCGCAGGTATCGGCGATTTGTCTGGCCAGGGGCTTTTGGTATGCACGCTTGTCGGCGCGCCGGGCAGACAAGTTGAGATACATATCTGCCCACCCAGCCCTTACCGCTGCACCACCAAAGCCCGGACAATGGCCGCCATGACGACGCCCCCGCCCGACCACATCCTGATCGTCGATGACGACGCCGGCATCCGCGAACTGGCTGCCGAGTACCTGCAGCGCCAGGGCCTGCAGGTGAGCGTGGCCGCCGACGGGCGGCAGATGCGCGAGGTGCTGGCCACGCAGCGCATCGACCTGCTGGTGCTGGACCTTATGCTGCCGGGCACCGACGGCATCACCCTGTGCCGTGAGCTGCGCAGCCCCGGCGCGCCGCCACTGCCCATCATCATGCTCACCGCACGCAGCGACGAGGCGGACCGCATCCTGGGCCTGGAGCTGGGTGCAGACGACTACCTGACCAAACCCTTTGCCGCGCGCGAGCTGCTGGCACGCATCCACGCGGTGCTGCGGCGCACGCGCATGCTGCCGCCCAATCTGGCCAGGGCCGAGCCCGCGCGCCACCTTGCGTTTGGCGACTGGCGGCTGGACACCACCGCACGCCACCTGCTCGATGCGACGGGCGCAGTGGTGGCGCTGTCGGGCGCCGAATACCGTCTGCTGCGTGTGCTGCTGGACCACCCGCAGCGCATCCTCACACGCGACCAGCTGCTGCAGCTCACACAGGGGCGCGATGCCGACGTGTTCGACCGCTCCATCGACCTGCTGGTGAGCCGTGTGCGCCAGCGGCTGGGCGATGGCGCGCGCGGCTCGCGCTACATCAAGACCGTGCGCAACGAGGGCTATGTGTTCTGCGCCGATGTGCAAACTGCGGCAGCCGCCGCAGGAGCTGCGCCATGACGCTGCGCTGGTGGCCACGCTCTTTGTTCGGGCGCATTCTGCTGGTGATGGCACTGGGCCTGGCGTTGGCGCATGCGCTGACGTTTGTGCTGGCGTTCACCGAGCGCAGCATGACCATGCGGCGGGCCATGGTGTCGTATTTCGCCAGCGACGTGGCCAGCTCGGTCGCCATGCTGGAGCGCCTGCCTGCCACCGAGCGCGCACAGTGGGTGGACCGGCTGGCGCGCCGCAACTACCGCTTTGCACTGGCCGAACCCCTGGACGCACCTGCCGACCCGTCCCAGCTGGCCCGCCTCGTTGCCAGCGCTGTGGCGGCCACACTGCCCACTGACCGCCCGGTGCAGGTGATCGACCCCCATGTGCCGGGCATCGAGCTGCGGCTGCAACTGCGCCTGGCCGACGGTACGCCCTTGGCCGTGGACATGGACGAGCCCCGGCTGCAGATATCGCCCTGGGTGCTGGGCGCGCTGGCACTGCAGCTGGCGCTGCTGGTGGGACTGTGCGCGTGGGCCGTGCGTGCAGCCACGCGGCCCCTGAGCACGCTGGCCGATGCAGCCGATGCGCTGGGCGCCGACCGCCCCACCGTGCCGCTGGCTGAAGACGGCCCGCGCGAAGTGGTGCGCGCCGCCGTTGCCTTCAACCATATGCAGCAGCGCATCCAGGCACATCTTCAGGAACGCATGCAGATCCTGGCCGCCGTCTCGCACGACCTGCAAACACCCATCACCCGGCTGCGCCTGCGCGCGGATCTGCTGGACGACACCACGCTGCGCGACAAGCTGCACGCCGACCTGGCCGAGATGCAGTCGCTGGTGGAAGAGGGCATTGCCTACGCGCGCTCATCGCAGGCCGTGCGCGAGCCCCCGCAGCGCGTGGACCTGCGCGCGCTGGTGGAGAGCATTGCGCGCGACTACGCCGATGCCGGCCTGCCGGTACAAGTGCTGCAGGCAGTGGATGTGACCTGCGACACCCGCCCCCAGGCCCTGCGCCGCCTGCTGTGCAACCTGGTGGACAACGCGCTCAAGTTTGCGGGTGCCGCCGAGCTGACGCTGGAGGCAGAAAGGCCAGGCCAGTGCCTGGTGCGCGTCATCGATCATGGGCCTGGCATCCCCCCGGCGGACCTCGCCGCCGTGCTGCAGCCCTATGTGCGGCTGGAGGATTCGCGCAACCGGGGTACCGGTGGCACCGGCCTGGGCCTGGCCATTGCCAGCGAGCTGGCCAAGGCCCTGGGCGGGCGGCTGATGCTGGGGCCGCGTGCAGATGGCGCCCAGGGACTGGAGGCGCGGGTAGAGCTGCCAGAAGCGCTCCCGGCATAGGCATGCGTACCAGCGCCGCTGCTACAGTGGCCGCTCCGTGGACTCTCAAAGGGCAACGCCGTGGACACACCTGTCAGCATCCCGCAGAGCGAGATCAGCGCCAGCAACCCCCACATCCGCGTCGGTATCGGCGGCTGGACCTTCGAGCCCTGGCGCGGCAGCTTCTACCCCGCTGGGCTGGCGCACAGCAAGGAGCTGCAATACGCCAGCCGACAGCTCACGGCGATCGAAGTCAACGGCACCTACTACAGCACCTTCAAACCACCCACCTTTGCCAAGTGGCGCGATGAAACGCCCGAAGGCTTTGTGTTCTCACTCAAGGCCAACCGCTTTGCCACGCACCGGCGCGTGCTGGCCGAGGCGGGCGATTCGATCGCGCGGTTTGTCGACAGTGGCATCTCGGAACTGAAGGACAAGCTCGGGCCCATCGTGTGGCAGTTCATGCCCACCAAGGTGTTTGAGCCGGGCGACTTCGAGGCCTTTCTGGCCCTGCTGCCGCAGCAGGTGGATGGCCTGCAGCTGCGCCACGCGCTGGATGTGCGCCACCCGAGTTTCGCGACGCCAGCGTTTGTGGCGCTGGCGCGCCGGTATGGCTGCGTGCCTGTGTACACCGACTCCGACCAATTTCCCGCCATCGCAGATGCAGAGGCCGATTTTGCCTACCTGCGGCTGATGCTCAGCCAGGCCGATGTGCCCACCGGCTACACGCCCGAGGCGATTGCACAGTGGGCCGATGGCGTGCGCACCTGGACGGGCGGCGAACAGCCGCGCGATGTGTTCGTGTACTTCATCAACGGGGCGAAGGAGCGGGCGCCTGCGGGGGCGATGGAGTTGCTGAGGCAACTGGGCCTGCGCACATAGCAGCGGAGCAGCTACAGCGTCTCTCGCTGCACAAACCCCTGCGGGGCCTCGCCCCCATCAGGCACATTGCCCACCACCACACGCTCCACCCGCGCATGCACAGGCCCCTGCTGCGCCCAGTCGATGAGGGCCAGCACGGCATGCTCTGTGCCCCATGCGCAGGCCTCCACGCGGCCATCCTGGCGGTTGCGCACCCAGCCCGTCACGCCCAGCCGATTGGCGGCCTGCACCATGGACCAGCGGTAGCCCACGCCCTGCACATGGCCGGTGATCAACAGATGGCGGGTGATGGTGGAGTGGTGTTCTGCGTTCATGGGGGGCACTGTAGCGCGCTCCTTGTGAGGAGCCCGCTCCAGGGGCACACTGCCAGCACCACCGCACCACATGACCACCACCACCCCCAAGGCCCTGCCCACCATCGACCCCCAGCGCTGCACCGGCTGCGGCTGGTGCATTGCGGTGTGCCCGCCGCATGTGCTGTCGCTGCAGGTGTTGGGCACTGGGCCCTGGGGGCCCAAGTGCTCCACCCTGCACGATGCGCCCGGCTGCACCGGGTGCGCGCTGTGTGCGGTGCGCTGCCCGTTCGATGCGATCCGCATGGTGCGCGTGGCAGCCACCAAGGCCCCGTGAGGCCATTGCGCCACAGGCGCGCAGCAGTGGGTTGACGGGCCCCGGCCCGCATCCGGTACACTGCGCCTTCCATGTCGTTCACCTCCCTCCCCATCACCACCGCACGCGCCGCTGCCTTCCAAGGCATGGGCATGATGCCGCCCGCACTCACGCGGGCCCATGGTGAGCAGCGGGCACTGGGTGCACGAATGATTACCACCATTACCACCGCGGCCACCTGAGCACGCGCAGGTGGCCGTTTCGGCAGCCACCTGGTGATCGCTCTCTTCTCCCCCAAGACGAATGCACGAAACCCAGCTCTGGCAGCTGGGTTTTTTTGTTTGTTTGTTAGCCGGAGAAGTCCATGGTCCGCGATCCCGTCCCGTCCCTCGAAGCCCCGTTGTTGCCATCGTCCGCCACGGCCATGCGCCCCCTGCGCGTGGGCATGATCGGCATTGGCACCGTGGGCGCAGGCACCTTTCGCGTGCTGGCGCGCAACCAGGCGCTGATTGCGGGCCGTGCGGGCCGGGGCATCAAGCTGGTGGTGGTCTGCGCCCGCAGCCTGGCCCGCGCCATGAGCGTGGTGGGCAAGGACGTGGCGCTGACCAACGACCCCATGCAGGTCGCCACCCACCCCGACGTGGATGTGCTGGTGGAGGCCGCTGGCGGCACCGGCCCCGCGCGCGAATGGGTGATGGCAGCCATCCGCGCGGGTAAACATGTGGTCACGGCCAACAAGGCCTTGCTGGCCGTGCATGGCAACGAGATCTTTGCCGCGGCACGCCAACACGGCGTGGCTGTGGCCTATGAGGGTGCGGTGGCGGTGAGCATCCCCATCGTGAAGGCGCTGCGCGAGGGCCTGACGGCCAACCGCGTTGAGTGGGTGGCGGGCGTCATCAACGGCACCACCAACTTCATCCTGAGCAAGATGCGCGATGAAGGCGTGGGCTTTGCCGAGGCGCTGGCGCAGGCCCAGGCGCTGGGCTACGCCGAGGCCGACCCGACGTTTGACATCGAAGGCATCGACGCCGCCCACAAGATCTCGCTGCTGGCGGCCAATGCGTTTGGCATGCCGGTGCGTTTTGCCGATGCGCAGGTGGAGGGCATCACCGCACTGCAGGGCCTGGACGTGGCCTGCGCCGAGCAACTGGGCTTTCGCATCAAGCTGCTGGGCGTGGCCAAGCGGCGCAAGGACGGTGACGCGGAAGGCAACGTGGAGGGGGTAGAGCTGCGCGTGCAGCCCGCGCTGGTGCCCGCCACACATTTGCTGGCGCATGTGAACGGGTCGATGAACGCCGTGATGGTCAAGGGCGATGCCTCGGGCGTGACGATGTACTACGGCGCAGGCGCGGGGTCGGAGCCAACGGCATCGGCCGTGATTGCGGACCTGGTGGATGTGGCGCGGCTCGATGGCACCCACGCGGGCCAGCGCGTGCCGCACCTGGGCTTCCACCCCCACGCGGTGGACGAGCAACTGGCGGTGCTGCCCCGTGCGGCCGTGCACACACGCCACTACCTGCGGGTGGCGGTGCACAGCGCGCAGCAGATCGAGGCCGTGGGCGCCTGGCTGGCTGCGCAGCACGTGCCGGTGCTGCAGGTGGCACTGGCGCACGACAAGGCCTTGCCCCCAGGCACCGGCCCCCAGGTGCTGGTGCTGACCGACGCCGTGGCGCAATCCACGGTGGACCTGGCCGTGTTTGCGCTGGCGGCACACCCTGGGGTGGCCGGCCCGGTGGTGGCACTGCGGGTGGAGATGCTGGAAGGGTGAAAGTGGGCTGAAAACGGGTCCGCGCGGGGTTTGGGGGTCAAACCGGGCGGTAGCGCTAGTGCACCATGCCCTGGTTGCTATCAAATTTGATATTCACCGCCCGCTGCATCACCCCATCAACTTGCCCAGCACCAGCGCCGCCATGTCCTCGGCAGCGCTGGTGCCCTCCGCCATCAGGCCCTGCACCACGCCGGCACGGTCGGTGTCGGTGCGGTTCTGGCTCACCTTCCAGACGCCCTCCCAGCGCTCCACCGCCAGCTCGATGCCCACGATGGCGCGCAGCATTTTGTCGATGTAGTCGGGCGGTGCATCGTCGATGCGCCAGGGGTCCGGGCGGTGGGCCTCGTGCTGCTCACTCAAGGTGTGCAGGATGGCGCGCAGGCGCACCGGGTCGTCGAACGCGCTCAGTGCGCCGTGGGCATGTACGGTGGCGTAGTTCCAGGTGGGCACCTGCTTGCCATCGATGGCCTTGGACGGATACCACGAGGGCGACACATAGGCCTGCGGGCCATGGAACACCGCCACCGCCTGCTGGGGCAGCAGCGACCACAGCGCGTTGGCGCGGGCCACGTGGCCGATCAGTGTGCCCTGCGGGCCGCGCGTTGGGTCCAGGTACAGCGGGATGTGATTGGCGTGCAGCGCTCCCTCATGGGCGATAACCAGTGTGGCGAGGGGCTGCGTGCGCACCAGCGCATGCAGCACGGCCGGGTCCGTCACCTGAAACTGCCGGTTGGCGTTGGCCATGTCAACCCCCTTCCACTTCGAGCACCGGCGCGCAGTCGACCTGCGTCTTGACCGAGTTGGCCAGGAAGCAGGACGCATGGGCGCGGTGGTGCAGATCGTCGAGCTGTGCGGCACTGGGCGCGTGGGCCGCATCAAAGCGCGTGACAGGGCGCAACTGCACGTGGGTGACGACAAGCTGCCCCTGCGCGTTCTTGGCCATGGTGCCCACGGCCGCGTCGGTGTAGCTGTTGAGCCGATAGCCCGCGCGGCTGGCGAAGTCCATGAACCACAGCATGTGGCAGCTCGACAGGGCTGCGACATAGGCTTCCTCCGGGTCCACCGCCGCCGCATCGGAGTACGGCAGCGGCACCACATGGGGCGACGACGACGCGGCCACGGTGGCGCCACCATCGAACTGCCAGGTGTGGGCACGGTGGTAGCGCTTGTCCAGAAAGTCGTCGTTGCCACGGGACCAGGTGATGGTGGCGGTGTACTCGGCCATGGGTGGGTCTTTCTTGCGGTGGCCGGGCCTTGTCAGAAGCACAAGCCCGGGATTTCTACAATGGTTCTTTAGTTTATGACTGCATCGCCACATTCAAGGGGCCAATTCATGCCAGTTGCCGGAGCCAATTCCCAAACCACCGCCTCCCGGGACGGGCGCCTGGGCCAGTTGCGCCAGCAGGTGTACGAGCAGCTGCGCAACGCCATCGAACAGGGCCGGCTGCCGGCGGGCACCCGCCTGCCGCCATCGCGCGAGCATGCGGCCAGCCTGGGCGTGTCGCGCAATACCGTGCTGTGGGCCGTGCAGCGCCTGCAGGCCGAAGGGTATGTGGAAGCGCGTGTGGGTGACGGCACCTATGTCTCGCAGGCCGCAGGCGCACCGCCCACACAAGGGCTGGTGGCACCGCCGCGCGGGCTGTCGCAGCGCGGGCAGCTCATTGCCGAGACGGCTGCCCGCTGGCGCCCGCCGCATGTGGCGGCACGCGCGTTCCGTATTGGCGCGCCCGAGGTGGACACCTTTCCGTTTGCACTGTGGGACCGCCTCGCGCGCCAGGCCCGCCCCGGCCAGCGCAGCGCACGCGCGCAATACCTGGACCCTGCAGGCGACCCCGACCTGCGCCAGGCCGTGGCGCTGTGGCTGTGGGCGTCGCGCGGCATCCGCTGCGATGCGGCGCAGGTGGTGGTGTGCTCGGGCTCGCAGCAGGGCATCGACCTGATTGCGCGGCTGCTGCTGGACGTGGGCGACGAGGTGCTGGTGGAAGACCCCGGCTACCCGGGCATCCGCGCCAGCCTGCTGGGCCACGGTGTGCTGGCGCGGCCCGTGGCGCTGGACGCACAGGGCCTTCGCATCGACGATGGCGCTGCCCAGTGGCCCGGCGCGCGCATGGCCGTGGTCACGCCCACGCACCAGTTCCCTACCGGCGTGTGCATGGGCCTGGCGCGCAGGCAGGCGCTGCTGCAATGGGCACGCACGCACGACGCCTGGGTGGTGGAGGATGACTACGACGGTGAGTTTCAGTACGGCAAAAACGATGGCAAGGCCCAGCGCGTGCCCGCCCTGTGCAGCCTGCCGGGCTCGGAGCGGGTGCTGTACGTGGGCACCTTCAGCAAGACGCTGCACCCCGGCCTGCGCCTGGGTTTTGTGGTGGTGCCGCCCGCACTGGTGGAAGCCTTTGCCATGGCCCGCGCCATCACCGACCGGCACGCGCCGGGAGATACGCAGGCGGTGCTGGCGCGCTTCATTGCCGAAGGCCATCTGCTGCGGCATCTGCGACAGATGCGCGAGCTGTACCAGGCGCGCCAGCGGGTGCTGATCGGTGCGCTGGCCGATGCGAGCGGTGGGGCGTGGCAACTGCAACCCAGTGACCGGGGCATGCACCTGTTGCACGAGGTGGCACCCGGCACCGACGACGAAGCCCTGAGCCGCCAGGCACTGGCTGCGGGTGTCATGCTGGCGCCACTGTCGCGCTATGCCATGCAGTCAGCGCGCAGGGGGTGGCTGCTGGGGTATGCAGGGTATGACGAGACAGAGATTCGAACGGCGGCGCGGGTGGTGGGGGTGCTGGCACGCAGGCTGTGACTACCGAGGGCGCCCCACCACAGTCCATGTCGCCCCATGCGGGCTGAGGGCCCACCCCATTTGCACTACGCTCCAGGGTTTTGCCTTCGCTGCGTTTGCACCATGCCCCTCGCCCCCTACCTCGATACCGCCCCTACGCTGGGCGCCAACGTTTTCGTCCACGCCAGCGCACAAGTCATCGGTGACGTCACCCTCGGCGACGACAGCTCGGTGTGGTGCAACGCCGTGCTGCGTGGCGATGTGAACCGCATCACCGTGGGCCGCTGCAGCAACGTGCAAGACTTGACCATGGGCCATGTCTCGCACCGCAACGCGGCCAAGCCCGAGGGATCCCCGCTGGTCATCGGCGACTACGTCACCGTGGGCCACTCGGTGATCCTGCACGGCTGCCGCATCGGCAACGAATGCCTCATCGGCATGGGCTCCATCGTGATGGATGACGCCATCATCGAAGACCGCGTGATGCTGGGCGCGGGCAGCCTGGTCTCACCCGGCAAGGTGCTGGAGAGCGGGTACCTGTACATCGGACGCCCTGCGGTGCGCCAGCGCGCTCTGACCGAGGCCGAGATCGCATACCTCAAGTACTCCGCCGAGCACTATGTGCGGGTGAAGAACAACTATCTGGCGGGCACACCCGGTGCGGCTGAGGTGCACCCTGCGCCCCCAGCCCACCAGGGATAAAGCCGGGCCGGGATAATCGGGGGTTCCACGACCCCTGCGGCGGCACCGCATCGCCCCATTGCTTTTCCCCACCATGTCTGCCGTCGCCCCTCCCGCCCCACCGCTGCGCGTGCTCTCCGTCATCCCCCCGATGACGCAGCTGAACACGCCATACCCCTCCACCGCCTACCTCACCGGCTTTCTGCGTTCGCGCGGCGTCACCGCGTTCCAGGAAGACCTGGCACTGGCGCTGGTGCTGCGCTTGCTCTCGCCCGAGGGGTTGCGCGCCGTGGCCGCCAAGGTGGATGCATTGCCCGCCAAAAAGCAAAGCCCTGCCGTGCAGAGCTTTGCGGCGCAGAAAGATCGATACCTCGCCACCATTGGCCCCGCCATTGCCTTTTTGCAGGGGCGCGACAGCACGCTGGCGCACCGCATCGTGGGCCGCAACTACCTGCCCGAGGGTCCGCGTTTTGCCACGCTGGATGTGTATGTGGACGACGAGGGCGGCGACCCGCTGGGATGGGCCTTTGGTGCTTTGGGCCTGCACGACAAGGCCAAGCATCTGGCCACGCTGTACCTGAACGACCTGGCCGACGTGCTGCGCGATGCGGTGGACGAGCGCTTTGAGTTCGTGCGTTATGCCGAATCGCTGGCGGGCAGCCAGCCCACGTTTGACCCGTTGGCCCAAGCACTCGCTGCGACGCCCACACTGGTGGACGAGATGCTGGAGCAGCTCACGCACGAAGCCATCGCTCGCCACCAGCCCGATGTGGTGCTGCTGTCCGTGCCGTTCCCCGGCTCGGTGTATGCGGCGTTTCGCATTGCGCAGGCCATCAAGGCACGATACCCGCACATCGCCACCATGCTGGGCGGCGGCTTTGTGAACACCGAGCTGCGCGAGCTAGCCGACCCGCGTGTGTTTGACTTCTTTGACTACGTGACGCTGGACGCCGGTGAGCGTCCGCTGCTGGCGCTGCTGGAACATCTGCGCGGCGAGCGTGGCCGGCAACGCTTGGTTCGCACCTTCGTGCGCGGTGACGACGGCGCGGTGCAGTACATCAACATGATGGAAGCCGACATCGCTTTCGCCGAGGTGGGCACACCCACTTGGGACGGCCTGCCGCTGGACCGGTATCTGTCGCTCCTGGACATGCTCAACCCCATGCACCGCCTTTGGAGCGATGGGCGCTGGAACAAGCTCACCGTGGCGCACGGCTGCTACTGGAAGAAGTGCAGCTTCTGCGACGTGAGCCTGGACTACATCAGCCGCTACGAGGGCGCGAGTGCTGGAGTGCTGGCCGACCGCATCGAGCAGATCGTGCGCGAGACGGGGCAGACGGGTTTTCACTTTGTGGACGAAGCCGCGCCGCCCAAGGCGCTCAAGGCCCTGGCCACCGAACTCATTGCGCGCAACGCGGGCATCAGCTGGTGGGGCAATGTGCGGTTTGAAAAAACCTTCACCCCCGACCTGGCCGAGCTGCTGGCCGACAGTGGCTGCATTGCGATCTCGGGCGGGCTGGAAGTTGCGTCGGACCGGCTGCTCACGCTGATGAAAAAAGGCGTATCTGTAGACCAGGTGGCACGCGTGACGCGGGCGTTCACCGACGCGGGCATCCTGGTGCATGCGTACCTGATGTACGGCTTTCCCACGCAGACGGTGCAAGACACCGTGGACGCGCTCGAATACGTGCGCCAGCTGTTCGCCAATGGCTGCATCCAGAGCGGGTTCTTCCACCGCTTTGCCTGCACCGTGCACTCACCCGTCGGCAAGAACCCCGAGGAATACGGCGTGACGCTGGCGCCGTTGCCGCCAGGCGACTTTGCCAAGAACGACGTGGCCTTCATCGACCCCACGGGCGTGGACCACGACGCGCTGGGCGGCGCGCTCAAGAAGGCCATCTACAACTACATGCACGGCATCGGGCTCGAAGAGGACGTGCGCACGTGGTTCCCCTTCAAGGTGCCCAAGACCACGGTGCGACGCGACCGCATTGAGCGGGCGCTGCGCGAGCGGGGGTGAATGCAACGACCGACATAGCCGCAACCTTCAAGCCAAAGTGGCCGCTAGCGCACGTTGCATATGCACCGTGCGCTATACATGTAATAGCAAATGCGATAGGTTCAATGCTTTTGCTTTTGGTAAGCCTGGTCGGCCGGTGGTCCCCGGTCAGTGTCCTGCAACCCACGCTGCACATCACGGTAGGCCTGCTCGATTTGAGCGTCCGGTTCGCCATGGGTCATGTCCACCGACTCATCATGCTCGTGGGGGAGCTTGGGCTTTTCTTCCTTCGCGGCAGACTGCCCTGCCTTCAACGGCCCCTGCGTCTTGGGGCCGGGGGCCTGGCGCTTGGTGGTGTCTACCGAGGGTTCTGGTGCGGTGGGAGCCGGGGTGGACTCGTCGCGGTTTGAGGGGCGGGGCATAGGGTCTCCTGGGTTCGGACAGCAGTTTGTCCGGTCCGGTGCATCGTAAAAAGCCCACCGCCGCATCCCTGTAGGCCCGCAGGCCATGTACCCGACAGGCGATGGAGACGGTGGGCGTCAAACCTTGGAGCCGTTGGCCCCCCAAGCCATGCGACACTACTGTATGTCTCAACAGGTGTGGGCCGCGCAGGCCCTTGAATCTTTCGATGCGGTGGTGTCAGCCACCGAGGGTTTTCGCAGCCGGCCCGGCCAGCGGCTGATGGCCGAGCAGGTGGCGCGCACGTTCAGCACGGCCACGCTGGGCAAGGTGGATGAAGAGAGCGGCGAAGCAGCGCCCACGCGCGCCATTGCCGTCATCCAGGCGGGGACGGGCGTGGGCAAGTCGCTGGCGTACTGCGCACCGGCCATTGCGCTGGCGCTGTCGCGCGGCACACGGGTGTTGATCTCCACGGCCACGGTGGCGCTGCAGGAGCAGCTGGTCAACAAGGACCTGCCCGCGCTGGCCGCGCTGATGCCGCAGCCCTTCAAGTTTGCGCTGGCCAAGGGGCGCGGGCGCTATGTGTGCAAGCTCAAGCTCGACCGCCTGGCCGGCACGGGTGAGGCTGAGGAAGAAGGCGAAGACGACCTGTTTGCCGAGGAAGAAGCCGCCGCCCGCGCCAAGCGCCCACGGCACGAGACCGAGGCACGCATCCAGTTCTATTCCACGATGGCGCAAACCTTGTCGAAAGGCGCGTGGGATGGCGACCGCGACAGTCTGGACACGCCACCCGAGCCCGAGGTGTGGAGCCCTGTGGCGGCCGAAGGTGCTTCGTGCACAGGTAAGCACTGCCCGGCGTTCAGCCAGTGCACCTACTACGACAAGCGCAAGGAGCTGGTGGGTGCGCAGGTGATCGTGGCCAACCACGATCTGCTGCTGTCGTCGCTGGGCGCGCGCGTGCTGCCCGAGCTGGACAACTGCCTCCTGGTGCTGGACGAAGCCCACCACCTGCCCGCCACGGCGCTCGACCAGTTTGCGTGCAGCATGGATTTATCGCGCATCACCTGGATCGAGCGCCTGTCGAGCCGGGGCCTGCGCATTGGGGCACTGCTGGAGGTCGAAGAGATTGCCGACATCCCCAAACACTCGGCCCAATTGCGGCAGACGCTGCAGGACCTGGCGCGCATCGTGATGGATGTGTACGGCGCGCAGCTCAAAAGCCAGCCCAGCGCCTGGGGCCCGGCGCGTGTTCGCGTGCCGCGTGGCGAATTGCCTGAACAACTCATTGCTCCGCTGGGCCTGCTGGCAGCCAGCGCCGAGGGCTTCCTCGACGCCCTGCGCGCCATCAGCAAGGCACTGCGCGCCGAGATGCGCGACAAGCCCGACGAGGCCAAGCGCCTGTCCACGCTGTACGCACAAATCGGCATGCTGGCCCCGCGCCTGGAAGAGCTGCACGCCACGGCCCAGTTGCTGCTGCAGGACGCGCCCGAAGGCGCGGTGCCGGCAGCCAAATGGTTCACGCTGGAGGTGGATGGCGACTTCATTGTGGTCAAGGCCCACGCCAGCCCCATCCTGCCCGGCACCACGCTGCGCAACCACCTGTGGAGCGCGGTGCGCGGTGCGGTGCTCACCTCGGCCACACTCACCAGCTGCGGGCACTTTGACTTCTTCTTGCGCGAGGCGGGCCTGCACGGCGACGAAGCTGCCACCACGCTGGAGGTGCCCAGCCCCTTCAACTACGCCGCGCAGGGCACGCTGATTGCCGCCGAGACACGCGCCGACCCCAAGAACGCCGCGCAGTTCACCACCGAGATGGTCGATGCGCTGCTGCACGACATTGCGCGTGTGGAATACGGCGCGCTGGTGCTGTTCACCTCGCGCGAGCAGATGCGCCAGGCTGTGGACGCATTGCCCACCGCCATGCGCAGTGTGGTCCTAGTGCAGAACGCACTGCCGCGTACGCAGCTGCTGCGCCGCCACCGCGAGCGGGTGGAAAACGGCGAGCCCTCGGTCATCTTCGGCATGCAGTCGTTTGGCGAGGGGCTGGATTTGCCGGGGCGCCTGTGCGAGTCGGTCTTCATCACCAAGCTGCCCTTCGCCCCGCCCGACGACCCCGTGGGCGAAGCCCGCGCCGAGTGGCTGCGCGCCGTGGGGCGCGACCCCTTCAGCGAGCTGGTGGTGCCCGCCACCGCCATCCGCCTGGCGCAATGGGTGGGCCGCGCGATCCGCACCGAAGAAGACATGGCGCATGTGTACTGCTACGACAAGCGCCTGACGCGCACCAGCTACGGCCAGCGGCTGCTCAAAGGGCTGCCACCGTTTGCGCTGGAGCAACGCGCGCCGCTGTGAAGCGGCGACACTTTGCGCACCGATTTCACAACCACTACAACAACGACAGAGAGGACCCCACCATGCCCCACACCATTCCCGCCTGCCCCCAATGCGGCCAGGAGAACACTTACCCCGATGGCAGCAACTATGTGTGCCCCGACTGCGCTTTTGAATGGCCGCAGGTGGCTGACGCCACCGAGTCAGAGGCAAACGATGCAGGCGATGGCGCAGTGCGTGACGCCAACGGCAACCCGCTGGCCGACGGCGACGCGGTGATCCTGGTGAAGGACCTCAAGGTCAAGGGCTCGTCGTCCACGCTCAAGAAGGGCACCAAGATCAAGAGCATCCGCCTGGTGGATGGTGCAGACGGCCACAACGTGGACTGCAAGACGGACCTGGGCAGCATGCTGCTGAAGTCGGAGTTCTTGAAAAAGGCCTGATGGAGGAGGGCGGCGCCCCTCGTGTCAGACAACCGCCCACAGGCATCGGCGCTCCCCGCCGACGCCCTGGCCGCCCCGTGGTGCCTAGAGTCAACCAATTGCAGTGCCCGCACTGATCGATTGATTCCCCACCACCTGCTGGAGGCCCCATGCACCCCAACTCCCCCGCCCACGACACCTTGTGGAAGCTCATCAAGGACATCCGCTTTGGCATGCTCACGCACCGCACGTCCACGGGCATGCTGCACGCGCACCCGCTCAAAACCGGCAGCTCGATGAACAGGCCGAGCTGTACTTCTTCATCCCCCAGTCTGGCGAGCTGTACGAGCGCCTGCTGACCGACGGCGAGGTGAATGTGTCGTATGCCGACCCGGACGAGGACAGCTATGTGTCCGTGTCAGGCCAGGCGCGGTTTGTGGACGACCGCGCGCTCAAGGAAGCCCTGTGGTCGCCCATGGCCAAGGCGTGGTTCCCGGGCGGCGTGTCCGACCCGGACCTGGCACTGCTGGTGGTGCGCGTTCGCCACGCCGAATACTGGAACGTGGACGAGAGCAAGATGGTGCAGCTGTTCCAGATGGCCAAGGCCGCCATCACCGGAGAGCCACCGCGCAGCCTGGGCGAGCACAAGGAACTCACGCTGTACTGAGCGCCTGTGGACAACCCCTCGGGATCGGCCTGCAGGGTGTGAGTTGAGCGCCTTTCCCCACAGCGGTGCAGCATCTGCACCGCCATCCTGTGGGTCCCCGGGGCAAACTCCAGGCAAAACTGGGCGCTAGCGCTGCAGAAACATGGTTTGTTTGCTACTATTTTGGTAGTGAACGCATGCAGTACCTCCTGGGGTCCGTAGGCCCCATTTTTTGTGGGCAGCTCTTGCAAAGCAGCCAACCACCATCCATATTCCATCCATACACCATCTGATTGGATGTTTTATGGAGTGTGATTGATGAGCAACCTGGTTCCCACCGCCCCCGCACGCAGCAAGGTGCCCGAGTCCGAGAAGGTCACCATCAACCTCGGTTTTGTAGACCTGGGACACATTGACCTGCTGGTGTCCGAAGGCTTTTACGCCAACCGCACCGACTTCATCCGCACCGCCATCCGCAACCAGCTGACCGCCCAGAACGACGCGGTGCGCCAGGTGGTGGCCCGCAAGATGCTTGTGCTGGGACTGCAGCGTTTTGGCCGGGCCGAGCTGGAGGCCGTGTTGGCAGCAGGCCAGGCGCTAGAGATCCGTGTGCTGGGCCTGGCCAGCATCGACGACGACGTGCCGCCCGCACTGGCGCAGGCCACGATCGCCTCGGTGACGGTCTTGGGCGCGTTCCACGCCAGTGCAGCCGTCAAGGACGCGCTGGCCGGGCGCATGCATTGAATCCGTACACAAACCGCAGCGCGTCGCCAGTGCCCGACCGTGCCCGCACCCACCACCAAGGAGTCCCCATGGACTGGAACCTGAACCTCAAGCGCCTGATGGGCGAAGCCACCCAGCTGGTGCGCAGCGGCCAACTGGCCGATGCCACGCGGGCCATCCAGCAAACCCTGGGCGAGGCCGTGGCGCGCCATGGCCCCCCTCCCGCACCCGCCAGCACAAGCGCCCACCCGCTGCACGCACCCGAGCCCGAACCCACGGCAGGGAACGCCCCCCGCTGGCGCAGTGCCCACACCGCGCAAGAGGTGGAAGACGCCGTGGTCATCGACCGCAGCACCCACACACCGACCGCAGAGGCACAGCCCCCGGCCACAGCACGCCCCACCGCCAGCCACCACCCGCTGGCGGAGCCCGCCGGCAGCTTCACCCGCGTGGCCGTCACCCACCCGGGCGCTCGGCACAACCCGCACCACTACCACCTGTACGTGCCCCCGGGCGCCACGGCAGGCACCCCCATGCCCCTGGTGCTGATGCTGCACGGCTGCACGCAGAACCCGGTGGACTTTGCGACCGGCACGGGCATGAACGACGCAGCCGCGCCCGCCAACGCCCTGGTGCTGTACCCCGAGCAACCCCACGGCGCCAACCCCAACGGCTGCTGGAACTGGTTTCGACCCGGCGACCAGCACCGGGGCGGCGGCGAGCCCGCGCTGATCGTGGCCATGCTGCGGGATGTGATGGCGCGCCACCCGGTGGATGCGCAACGCGTCTACGTGGCGGGCCTGTCGGCCGGCGGCGCCATGGCCGCACTGCTGGGCCGCGAATACCCCGACCTATTTGCGGCCGTGGGCGTGCACTCCGGCCTGCAGGCGGGTGCCGCGCACAACGTGATGGGCGCACTGTCGGCGATGAAGAACGGGGCCAAACCCGGTGCGGCGACCCACCATGCCGCTGACGCCCCAGCCCTGCCACCCCCACCCGTGATCGTGTTCCACGGCGACGCCGACACCACCGTACATGC
>NZ_JADHVT010000017.1 GCF_016783915.1 Acidovorax sp. | reverse complement strand
TTGTCTGAGCGAAGCGAGTTCGAGCGAGACCCCGCCAAACCCGAGCACCGCAGGTTGCCCCGTAGCGAAGCGCAGGGGACGCAGACAGTGGGGTCGCCCTTTCTTTGGTTCCTTTCTTTCGGCGACGCGAAAGAAAGGGACTCGCCTGCCGGGCGACTCCCGGCTCCCGCACTCCACACGGGCATGCCATCCGCTTCCAAATAGATAGCAAATCAAGCGATAGATAACAGCGCTTCAAATCAAATAACACCCGATGGCAATCATGATGAGGCAAGCTATCTATTTTTACAAAGCACTTGCTTGCTAAAAATAAACAGTTTTGCTATCGTGCCTGCATGGATTCACCCGTGCCGCGCACCAGCGCCATCGCCCCCGCTCCCAAGAAACCGCCGGCCCGCACTGGCAGCAAGGCCGTAGCCTCCTCCGGCGCCAATGCAGCCACTGTGGAGCCAACCCCTACCCGCCGCCCCCGCGGCCGCCCCCGCAAGACCGCCGAAGAACTGGACGACGGCAACCGCCGTCGCAAGCTCATGGACGGCGCGGCCAAGCTCTTCCGCACCCAGGGCTTTGCCGCCACCAGCACGCGCGACATTGCGGCGGCGGCGGGCATGCACAGCGGCTCGCCCTTCTACCATTTCGAAAGCAAAAGCGCGCTGCTCTACGCCGTGATGAGCGAGGGCATGACCATGGCCACACAAAGCCAGCAGCAGGCGCTGGATGCACTGCCAACCCAGGCCACAGCACGCGAGCAACTGCACACCCTCATTCGCCACCATTTCGAGATCCTGCTCGGCCCGCGCAGCAGCTTCATCCCCGTGATGCTGTACGAGTGGCGCTCGCTCACGCCGGCCCAGCGCAAGGGCATTGCCCGCATCAAGGACAGCTACGAGGCCACCTGGATGCCCGTGCTTCACGCGCTGGCGCAGCAAGGCGCACTGCAGGCCGAGCCCGGTGTGGCGCGGTTGTTCATCTTTGGGGCGCTCAACTGGGCGGTGCAGTGGTTCTCGCCCAAGAAGGGCAAGTCGCTCGACGCGCTCACCGACGAGGCGCTGGCCTTGTTCATCCGTTCATAACAACTCCATCAAGGCAGACTCAACATGGCCCCCACTGCGGGCAACGCCTACCAGTCTGTGTTTGCTCCGGGCCTGTTCCAGGGCCAGGTGGTGGTGGTCACCGGCGGTGGCTCGGGCATAGGCCGGTGCACGGCGCATGAATTGGCGCACCTGGGCGCGCATGTGGTGCTGGTGGGGCGCAAGCCAGAAAAGCTGCTGGCCGTGGCCGAAGAGATCACCGCCGATGGTGGCCGTGTGTCCTGCGAGGTGTGCGACATCCGATCCGAAGAAGGCGTGGTGGCGCTGGTGCAGCAGATCCTTGCTGCGCAGGGCCACATCGATGCGCTGGTCAACAACGCGGGCGGGCAGTTCATGTCGCCGCTTGAATCCATCAGCGCCAAGGGCTGGGAGGCGGTGCTGAACACCAACCTCACCGGCGGCTTTCTGATGGCGCGCGAGTGCTACCGGCAGTGGATGGCGCAGCACGGCGGCTCCATCGTCAACATCGTGGCCGACATGTGGGGCTCCATGCCGGGCATGGGGCACAGTGGCGCTGCCCGTGCGGGCATGGTCAGCTTGACGGAAACGGCAGCGCTGGAATGGGCACACAGCGGTGTGCGCGTGAACGCCGTGGCGCCAGGTTACATCGCCTCCAGCGGCATGGACAACTACCCGCCCGAGGCGGGCGACATGCTGCGCGCCATGCCGCGCACGGTGCCGCTCGGCCGCTTTGGCAACGAGGCCGAGGTGTCGGCGGCCATCACCTTTTTGCTCAGCCCGGCAGCCAGCTTCATCAGCGGCACCACGCTGCGGGTGGACGGCGCCCGGCCCCAGGTGCGCATGGGCTGGCCGCAGCGCCCGCCTGGTGCCACCGCCGCTGCACACCCGGCCGTGCGGCCATTTGACGGCTTTCACCGCGCGCAGGTGCCGCAGGTGTTTGCACCTTCCCACACCCCCAAGACCGAGGCCGCATGACCGCCGTCTTCACCTCCCGATTCAACCCAGGCAGCGCCGAGGCCACGCAGCGCCGTACGGCGCTGCAGGCCCGCCTTCATGCTCTGCGCGCGCTGGAAGAGCGTGCCGCCGCCGCCTCGGCCCGGTCGCTGCCCCAGTTTGAAAAACGCGGTCAGCTGCTGCCGCGCCAGCGCGTGGCGCTGCTGCTGGATGCGGGTGCGCCCTGGCTGCCGCTGTGCACGTTGGCGGGCTACCTGCAGGACGTGAAAGACCCCGAGAGGTCCGTGCCCGGTGGCGGTATGGTCGCGGGCATCGGCTTTGTCAGCGGCGTGCGCTGCATGGTGGTGGCCAGCGATTCGGGCATCGAGGCCGGAGCCATCCAGCCCATGGGCCTGGAAAAGATATTGCGCGTGCAGGAGATCGCGCTGCAAAACCGCTTGCCGTTCATCCACCTGGTGGAGAGCGCGGGTGCCAACCTCATGCGCTACCGCGTCGAAGGCTTCGTGCACGGCGGCACACTGTTCCGCAACCTCGCGCGGCTGTCGGCGGCGGGCATTCCGGTGATCACTGTGCAGCACGGCTCGGGCACGGCGGGCGGCGCCTACATGCCCGGCTTGTCGGATGTGGTGATCATGGTGCAGGGCCGCTCGCGCGCCTTTCTGGCTGGGCCCCCGCTGCTCATGGCCGCGACGGGTGAGATTGCGACCGAAGAAGAACTGGGCGGTGCCGAGATGCACACCGCCGTCTCGGGCCTGGGCGAATACCTGGCGCAGGACGACCGCGAGGCCATTGGCCTGGCGCGCGATGTGGTGGCGCAGCTGGGGTGGGGCGTAGCGCCGCGACCCAGCGCACCCGGGCCCACCTTGCCCGCCGAGGACCTGCTGTCCCTGATGTCTGCCGACCTGCGCCAACCCGTGGACATGCGCGAGGTGATGGCGCGGCTGGTGGATGGCTCGGAGCTGCTCGAATTCAAGGCACGCTACGGCATGGCCACCCTGTGCGCGCAGGGCCGCATCCAGGGCCACGCGGTGGGCTTCATCAGCAACAATGGCCCCATCGACGTGGCAGGCGCGAACAAGGCCACGCACTTCATCCAGTGGATGTGCCAGCTGGGCCACCCCATCATCTACCTGCAGAACACCACGGGCTACATGGTCGGCAAGGACAGCGAGCAGGGCGGCATGATCAAGCACGGCAGCAAGATGATCCAGGCCGTGACCAACGCCACCGTGCCCCAGATCACCATCCAGTGCGGCGCCAGCTTTGGTGCGGGCAACTACGGCATGTGCGGGCGGGGCTATGCACCGCGCTTCCTGTTCAGCTGGCCCGGCGCCAAGACGGCGGTGATGGGCGGCGAGCAGGCCGCGCGCACCATGCAGATCGTGACCGAGGCGGCGCTCGCGCGCAAAGGTATCACGCCCGACCCGGTCGAATCGCAGGCCCAGTTCGACAAGATTGTCGCCATGTTCGAGGCCCAGGCCGATGCGTTCTACACCAGCGGCCTGCTGCTGGACGACGGCGTGATTGACCCGCGCGACACGCGCGCCGTGTTGGCGTTTTGCCTGGACACCTGCGCCGAGGCCCAGGCCCGCACGCTGCGGCCCCTGAGCTTTGGCGTGGCGCGGATGTAAGAGTCTCGCCAAAACACGCAATCACCACGATGGCCGAGCCTCTGAAACACCTGCTGAACGACACCGTGCCCCCGCGCATCGCGGCCATGGTGCGGCGCGCGTGGCGCAAGTTCGATACCACCGCGTTTTTGCAGCAAGTAGAGCCCGGCTACGAATCGCTGGAGCTGATGGCACGCGGCCAGCGCATTGCGCAGGCCCTGCAGGCCCACCTGCCGCAAGACGTACCGCGTGCGCTGGGTGTGCTGGTCGACTCGATGGACCCACCCATGGGTTTGGATGCAGCGGGTGAGCCCGATGCGGGTGACCGCCCTTACAGCGCCTTTTTGTACCTGCCGCACAGCATCTACATCGGCACACACGGCCTGCCGCATTTCGAGGCGGCCATGGCCGCGCAGCATGCGCTCACCCAGCGCTTTACGGCCGAGTTCTGCATACGCCCCTACCTGCTGCACCACCAGCACGCTACGCTCGCGCAGCTGCGTGACTGGGCGCAGGATGACAACGCCCATGTGCGCCGCCTGGTGAGCGAAGGCACGCGGCCCCGCCTGCCCTGGGCACCGCGTTTGCCTGCATTCCAGAACAACCCGCATCTGGCCCTGCCGTTGCTCGACGCGCTCAAGGACGACCCATCGTCTTACGTGCGTCGCTCCGTCGCCAACCACCTGGGCGACATCGCCAAGGACCACCCCGACCTGGCCGTGGGCACCGCGCGCACCTGGCTGCAGGGCGCACCCGCCCCGCGCGAGGCCTTGGTGCGCCACGGCCTGCGTTTTCTCATCAAACGCGGCGACGCTGGCGCGCTCGATGCCCTGGGCGTGGGCCATGCTGTGGCGCTGGACGTGCGGGCCGCGCGCGTGCTGCCCGCCCGCGCACGCATCGGCGACAAGGTGCGCATCGAGGCCGAGCTGCACAACCCCACACCCCAGGCCCAGCGCGTGCTGGCCGACCTCAAGGTGCACTACGTCAAGGCCCACGGTGGCGCGGCGCCCAAGG
This sequence comes from Acidovorax sp., assembly GCF_016783915.1. Taxonomy (GTDB): domain Bacteria; phylum Pseudomonadota; class Gammaproteobacteria; order Burkholderiales; family Burkholderiaceae_C; genus Acidovorax. The sequence goes on along the minus strand of NZ_JADHVT010000017.1, from coordinate 48,472 downwards.
TGTTCAAGCTGCAGACGCTGGACATCGCACCCGGCGCCACCGTGGCGGTGGGCAAGACGCTGTCGCTGCAGCAGATGACCACACGCACCCACTACCCCGGCGCGCACCAGGTGGAGCTGGTGCTCAACGGGAGGCCCCAGCCGCTGGGGCAGTTTCAGCTTTCGTGATCGAGGTTTGCAGGCACACAAACGTACAAACGCAACAGCAGGAGACAAGCACCATGCAGTTCACGCACGAGCACCGCGAAATCCAGAAGACCCTCAAGCGCTTCATCGACGAGGAGATCAACCCCCATGTAGACGAGTGGGAGGCGGCCGAGATCTTCCCCGCGCACGAGGTCTTCAAGAAGATGGGCAACCTGGGCCTGCTGGGCCTGTGCAAGCCCGAGGAATACGGCGGCCAGGGGTTGGACTACTCGTACAGTCTGGCCATGGCCGAGGCGCTGGGCCACATCCACTGCGGCGGCGTGCCCATGGCCATTGGTGTGCAGACCGACATGTGCACCCCGGCGCTGGCGCGCTACGGCAGCGAAGAACTCAAGCGCCAGTTTCTGGCCCCGTCCATCGCGGGTGACATGGTGGGCTGCATCGGCGTGAGCGAGCCGGCGGCGGGCAGCGATGTGTCGGGCATCAAGAGCGTGGCCCGCAAGGATGGCGACGACTACGTGATCACCGGCCAGAAGATGTGGATCACCAACAGCCTGCAGGCCGACTGGATGTGCATGCTGGTGAACACGGGCGAAGGCCCTGTGCACAAGAACAAGAGCCTGGTGATGGTGCCCATGCGCGACGGGCCCGGCGGCAAGCTCACCAAGGGCATCGAGGTGGCGCAAAAGATCCGCAAGATCGGCATGCACAGCAGCGACACGGGCTTGATCTACTTTGACGAGGTGCGCGTGCCGCAGCGCTACCGCATCGGTGCCGAAGGGCAGGGCTTTATTTACCAGATGCAGCAGTTCCAGGAAGAGCGCCTGTGGTGCGCCGCCAGCACGCTCGAATCGCTGAACCACTGCATCCAGTGGACCATCGACTACGCGCAGGAGCGCAAGCTGTTTGGCAGCACGCTGGCCGACCAGCAGTGGGTGCAGTTCAAGCTGGCCGAACTCAAGACCGAGGTCGAGGCGCTGCGTGCACTGACCTACCGCGCCTGCGACCTGTATGTGAGCGGCCAGGACGTGCTGGAGCTGGCCAGCATGGCCAAGCTCAAGGCCGGTCGCCTGAACCGCGAGGTGCCCGACACCTGTCTGCAGTTCTGGGGCGGCATGGGCTTCACGCTGGAGAACAAGGTCTCGCGCATGTACCGCGACGGGCGGCTGGCGTCGATTGGCGGCGGGGCCGACGAAGTGATGCTGGGCATCCTCGCCAAGCTCATGGGCATCGCGAAGAGATGAACACCCCCCTGAGCGACTTCGTCGCTTCCCCCCGCTCTCGCATTGCTGCGCAATGCGGGCAGGGGGACGCAGCCCTCGCTGCGGGGCGGCCCTTGCTCGGCTGCCCTGGCACTGGGCCGCGCCAGTTTCGTATGTCGTGCGTAGCGCGCAGCACGGTGGAGACCTGACATGCCTTTACAGATAACCCGCGCGCCGCTGCCCAGCGGCAGTGTCGAAACCTGGACGCTCAACGACCCGGCCAGCCGCAATGCGCTGTCCGAGGCGATGGTTGACGGTTTGATAGCCGCGTGCGAACGGGCAGCGGCCGATCCCGACCTGCGTGGCGTGGTGCTACGAGGTGCCGGTGGGCACTTCTGTGCGGGCGGCAGCCTGGGCGGTTTTGCCAAGACCATCGGCCAGCCATTGGCTGCGGGTGATGCCGACCCGCTGGTGCCACTGAACCGCCGCTTTGGGGCGCTGCTACAGGCCCTGTGCGCGCTTCCGCAGTGGTTCATCGTGGCTGTGGAGGGCGCCGCGATGGGCGGCGGCTTCGGCCTGGTGTGCTGCGCCGACCATGTGCTGGCCCACGCCAATGCGCAATTCGCCACGCCCGAGGTCACGCTGGGCATCGTGCCCGCGCAGATCGCGCCGTTTGTGGTGCGGCGCATTGGCCAAGCGGCAGCGCGGCGGTGTTTGCTGACCGGCGAGCGCTGGGATGCCGCTACCGCCCAGCGCTTGGGTCTGGTCGATGACCTGGCGGCGGGCGACATGAATGCCGCTTTGCAGGTAGCCATTGCACGCCACGCTGCCGCAGCGCCGCAGGCCGTGGCTTCTACCAAACGTTTGTTGCTGGCCCAGCCCGAAACGCCGTTGCCCGTGCTGCTGGACGAAGCGGCCATTGCCTTTGCGCAAGCGCTGCGTGGCGCCGAGGCGCCGCAAGGGCTGGCGGCGTTTGCTGCGCGCAAGGCGCCGCCCTGGAATGTGAAGACATGAAAGCAAGCCCCATCGTGACGGAATCGCTCTCCACCTCCCTGAAGCCGTTCACGCTGAGCCTGCCGAAGCGCCGCGCCAGGCTTCGACAGGCTCAGCCCGAACGGGTATTTGAGATTCAGAGTCGCCGAATCCATCAACGGGATGGTGATGCTTGCGGGCATGCCGAAGCTGGCTCGAGGGCAGTGCTGATGAAAAAAATCCTTATGGCCAATCGCGGCGTTCATGCCGTAGGCAGGGCGAAGCAGATTGCCCGTGCACGCGCAGCGTGCAGGCGGGCGATGGAGCCGCGAGGGCTCAGCCTATGAAAAAGATCCTCATCGCCAATCGCGGCGTTCATGCCGTAGGCAGGGCGAAGCAGATTGCCCGTGCACGCGCAGCGTGCAGGCGGGCGATGGAGCCGCGAGGGCACAGTCTATGAAAAAGATCCTCATCGCCAATCGCGGCGAGATTGCCCGCCGCATCATCCACACCGCCCAGCGCATGGGCATCGAAACGGTAGCCGTCTACTCCGACCCCGATGCCAACGCCCTGCATGTGCGCGAAGCCACCCAGGCCGTGGCCTTGGGCGGTGCGGCCAGTGCCGACACTTATCTGCGCACCGACAAGCTGCTCGCCGCCGCCCGCGCCACTGGGGCCGATGCGGTGCACCCCGGCTATGGCTTCCTCAGCGAGAACGCCGACTTTGCCCAGGCCGTGGTCGATGCGGGCCTGACCTGGATCGGCCCGTCACCCGCTGCCATCCATGCACTTGGCAGCAAGGCCGGGGCCAAGGCGCTGGCCCAGGCGCATGGCGTGCCCTGCCTGCCCGGCTATGCGGGCGACGACCAGAGCGACGAACGCTTTGCCACCGAGGCTGCGCGCATCGGCACGCCCCTCCTGGTCAAGGCCGTGGCCGGTGGGGGAGGGCGCGGCATGCGCCTGGTCACCGACCTGGCGCAGTTGCCCGCCGCGCTCGCCAGCGCCCGGTCCGAAGCCCTGGCGGGTTTTGGCTGTGGCGACCTGCTCATCGAACGCGCGCTGCTGCAGCCGCGCCATGTGGAGGTGCAGATCTTTGCCGACGCTCACGGCGGATGCATTCACCTGGGCGAGCGCGATTGTTCGGTGCAGCGCCGCCACCAGAAGATCATCGAAGAGTCCCCCAGCCCCGCCGTGGACGCCGCATTGCGCGAACGCATGGGCGCCTGCGCCGTGGCGCTGGCGCAGGCAGCTGGCTACGTAGGCGCGGGCACGGTGGAGTTCTTGCTCGACGGTGAAGACTTGAGCGCCGCCGGGCCGTCCCAAGGCGCGAAGGCCCCCTCGGGGGGCAGCGAACCACGCGAAGCGGGGAGCGTGGGGGCGCAATTCTTCTTGATGGAGATGAACACCCGTCTGCAGGTGGAGCACCCGGTGACCGAAGCGCTCACCGGGCTGGACCTGGTGGAATGGCAGATCCGCGTGGCGCGGGGTGAGCCGCTGCCGCTCACGCAAGACCAGGTGCATGTGCAAGGCCACGCCATCGAAGTGCGCCTGTGTGCCGAAGACGCGCACTTTCGCCCTCACACCGGCCGTGTGGTGCAGCTCAGCGCACCACCGGCCACCGTGTTTGAACGGGCCGCGCTGGGCGCGCTGCGTTTTGATCATGCGCTGGAAGAGGGCGCCGAAGTCACCCCCCACTACGACGCCATGCTGGGCAAGCTCATCGTGCACGCGCCCACCCGGGCCGAGGCCATTGCTGCCCTGGTGCGTGCGCTGCACAGCACCCGCGTGCTGGGCCTGCCCACCAACCGCGCGTATCTGGCGGCGTGTCTGCAGCACCCCGTGTTTGCCGGTGGACAGGCGCTGGTGCCGTTCCTGGCGGAGTACGCTGCTGGTCTGCAGGAGTTGCTATTAAATGAAGAGCTATCAGCGCTTATTCCTCCTGCGCTAGAGGCCATTTTTGCTTCAAATCCAGCATCGGATCTGCCTTGTTCCATGACCCGGCCCCTGCGCCTGCGCCACCAGGGCGCGGTGCACGCCGTCGCTGTGCGCGAGCTGGGCGGTGGGCGGCTGCAGATTGAGCAGGCCGGGGCAGAACCTGTGACTTTGCAACTGCCCCAGCGTGGTGTGCATTACGTTGCGGTTGGGCCGTTGGGCTGGCACTGGCAAACCGGCAGCGTGGACGGCTGGGTGGAAGACGCCTCATGGGAGCCCGCTGCGCGCGCGGGTGCAGCGGGCGGCGCCACCGAGCTGCGCGCCCCCTTCAACGGCAAGGTGGTCGCATTGCCCGTGGCCGCAGGCCGGGCGCTGGCGGCGGGCGACACGGTGGTGGTCATCGAATCCATGAAGCTCGAACACAGCCTGGCCAGCCCCGCAGCCGCCACCGTGGCCGAGCTGCTGGTAGCGCCCGGCCAGCAGGTGTCGCCCGGCCAGGTGCTGGCCCGCTTTGCACCCGCCGCGCAAGGAGCGCCCGCATGACCGCCACATCCGACGCGACCCCTGTGAGCAACGAAGACCGTACCGCGCTCACCGACACCGTCACCCGCTTTGCCCGCACCGAGATTGCCCCGCATGTGGACGCGTGGGACGCGGCCGGTGAATTCCCCCGCAGCCTGTACCGTCGCGCGGCCGACCTTGGCCTGCTGGGCCTGGGCTACCCCGAGCAGTACGGCGGCACGCCCGCCAGCTACCAGCTGCGCCTGCCGCTGTGGCGCGCGCTCAGCCGCCACGGCGCCAGCGGTGGGGTGCTGGCCAGCCTGCTGTCGCACAACATCGGCCTGCCGCCCGTGCTGGCACATGGCAGCGACGCTGTGCGTGCCGAGGTCATCCCGCCCGTGCTGGCGGGCGAGCAGATTGCCGCGCTGGCGATTACCGAGCCCGGTGGCGGGTCCGACGTAGCCCAGCTCAAGACCACCGCGCGGCGCGAGGGCGATGACTACATCGTCAACGGCGAAAAAATGTTCATCACCTCAGGCATGCGCGCGGACTGGATCACGGTGGCCGTGCGCACCGGCGAAGCTGGCAGAGACCATGAGCCCCCACGCTCCCTTGCTTCGCATGGGTCGCTGCCCCCCGAGGGTGCGCTTGCCGCCTTGGGGCGGCCCGGCGGCGGCAAAGGCAGCGCAGGCATCTCCATGCTGCTCATCCCTGGCCACAGCCCAGGCCTGTCGCGCACGCGCCTCGACAAGATGGGCTGGCTCTGCTCCGACACCGCCCACCTGCGCTTTGACAACGTGCGCGTGCCCGCCCGCTACCTGCTGGGCGAAGAGGGCGCGGGCTATCGCATCATCATGGCCAACTTCAACGGTGAGCGCTTTGGCCTGGCCGCATCGGCCCTGGGCTTTGCCGAGGCCTGCTACGACGAAGCCCTGGCCTGGGCCCGCCAGCGCAAAACCTTTGGCGCCGCGCTGGTGGAACACCAGGTCATCCGCCACAAGCTGGTGGACATGCAGATGCACATCCAGTCCACCGCCGCGTGGTGCGAATCCGTGGCCGCACAGGCCGATTCGGGCCGCACCGGGCCCGAGTGGGTGGCGCAGGTTTGCATGTTGAAAAACCACGCCACCCAAACGATGCAGTTCTGCGCCGACCAGGCCGTGCAGACCCTGGGCGGCATGGGCTTCATGCGCGGCACCGTCAGCGAGCGCATCTACCGCGAGGTCAAGGTCATGATGATCGGCGGCGGTGCGGAAGAAATCATGAAAGACCTGGCTGCCAGGCAGCTCGATATGTGAGGTGTGCCATGGGCCAAAAACTCACCGCGACCCCATCCGTTCGGGCTGAGCCCGTCGAAGCCTGGGCGCCCCGCCTTCGACAGGCTCAGGCCGAACGGTCGGGGATTGCGAAACAAGAGCAGTAACGCCATTCGGAGACGCACCATGACCAGTCACGCCATTAGCAACAAAGCCATCATCACCTGCGCCATCACCGGCGTGCTGACCGACCCCGGCCAGCACCATGTGCCCGTCACGCCCGAGCAACTGGCAAAAGAAGCCCGCCGCGCCTACGACGCAGGCGCCGCCGTGGTCCACGTGCACTTTCGCAACCAGGAGCCCGGCAAGGGCCACCTGCCCAGCTGGGATCCGCAGGTGGCGCGCGACTGTGTGCAAGCCATGCGCGAGGCCTGCCCGGGTTTGATCATCAACCAGACCACCGGCGTGGTGGGCCCCAATTACCAGGGCCCGCTCGACTGCCTGCGCGCCACCCGCCCCGAGATGGCCGCATGCAACGCCGGCTCGCTCAATTACCTGAAGGTGCGCAGCAACGGCACCTGGGCCTGGCCGCCCATGCTGTTCGACAACCAGCCCGCCAAGGTCAAGGACTTCATCGACGTGATGCTGGAGACTGGCACGCTGCCCGAGTTTGAATGCTTTGACGTCGGCATCGTGCGCTGCGTGGAGATGTACGTGCAGACCGGCATGTACACCGAGCGCCTGCCCGAATACAACTTTGTGATGGGCGTTGAATCCGGCATGCCTGCCGACCCCGACCTGTTGCCCATCCTGCTCAAGCTCAAGATCAAAGACGCCCCCTGGCAGGCCACCGTCATCGGCCGCAGCGAGATCTGGCCCGTGCACCAGCGCGTGGCCGAGCTGGGCGGGCATTTGCGCACGGGGCTGGAGGACACGTTCTATCTGCCGGATGGGACGAAGGCGGATTCGAACGGGCCGTTGATTGAGAAGCTGGCGGAGTACGCGCGCAACGCGGGGCGGGAGGTGGCTTCGCCGCAGGAGGCGCGGGGGATGTTGGGGTTGAAGGATTCTTGAGAATTCGTTGGTGCGTGAGTCGCGCCAATAGGAGAGTCCGTCCGGCCAAAGAACCCGCACTGGGCGGGCGGATCTCATCAATGACAGTGCCTAATGCCTGTCTTGCTATCCATGTGGCAACCTTGTTTGTCAGTGCCACCTGAATGCGCATGCACTGCAACTGTGGCGCACAGAGCAAGTAGTGCAATCAGAGTTTTCATCTGCATTGCCATTACTTCTTGCTATCAACAGCTACTGCCGCGGGCTCTACAGGTGGTTGCGCTGATTCGACCTTTGCTGGAACCGGGCTTGCCTCCTTTGCCTGCTGCATCCCGCATTTCTTTTGGATAGACGCTTGTTGCAACGCATCGTGTTCGCCTTTGATACGGGCGTATTCGGCTTCTTGATTCTTGGTGCCTCCTAGTGCAAAAAGCGCTGGCCAGAAAAGTACAGCTCCCACAACGCCGATGGCCTTGTCATTAGAAGCAGCTTCATCCAGGCGTCCACCAAGTTGACTCACGCGGTTGACGAGTCGTGCATTCTCAGCTTCGATTTGCTGGCAGTCGTAGGACTGATATTGGATCGGTGAAACGTAGGTTGGCGCGATGTCTTTTGCGGCAGTCGAGCAGCCTCCAAGAATGATTGCGGTGGAGGTAAGCAAGACGGTTGTGAATTTCATGTGTCATCCAATAGTTGTGACAACATGTTACTCAAGAAGCAGTATGCGCAATAGCAAAAAATGTGCATTCACTCAGATGTACGGCAAAAAGGTTTTGTCTTGATTCTTGTCAAGCGATAGAGCCGGTAAGGTGGGGCGAATGCAAGCGCCGAGCACGCGCGTGGCCCACCTGTATCGACTATTCTGATTTGGCGCAGAAATGCGCAACTGTCATGCGCTTGAATGGTGATGCTCAAATGATTTGATCAGTACACCGGGACAGAAAGCGCAATGGCATTTCTCGTGTTGGTATCTAACGCAAACCCCGTTCCATACTTCGCCGCCAGTTCATCCGCACGCTTCAGGAACGCCTCAACACCCGTTCCATAAACGAACTGCATCGCCCCCCCCGTCCACGCCGGAAAGCCAATCCCAAAAATCGACCCAATGTTCGCGTCATGCACGCTGGTCAGCACGCCCTCGGCCAGGCAGCGCGCAGTCTCGATGGCCTGGCGGTAGAGCAGACGGTCCTGAATCTCCTGCACGCTCCACTCCACGCCGGGCTTTTCGAACAGAGGTTTCAGCTCCGGCCACAGGTGCTTCTTGGCGCCTGCGGGGTAGTCGTAAAAGCCGCCGCCACCGGCGCGACCAGGGCGTTTTAGCTCCTTGACCATGCGCTCCACCAGCAGCTCGCCGGGCGTGGCGGTGTAGGTTTTGCCTTCGGCCGCGTAGTCGGCGCGGGTCTGGTCCAGCACGTGCACGCTCAGGGTCAGCGCGGTTTCATCCAGCACGGCCAGCGGGCCTACGGGCAGGCCGGCCTGCATGGCGGCGTTTTCAATGGCGGCGGCGGGGATGCCTTCGCCCAGCATGGCGGCGCCTTCCATCACAAAGGTGCCGAAGGTGCGGCTGGTGTAGAAGCCGCGGGAGTCGTTGACCACGATGGGCACCTTGCCCAGGGCCTGCACGTAGTCGAAGGCGCGGGCCACGGTTTCGTCATCGGTCTGCTTGCCCCGGATGATCTCGACCAGCTTCATCTTGTCCACGGGGCTGAAGAAGTGGATGCCGACAAACTTCTCGGGCCGGCTGCTGGCCGTGGCCAGGCCACTGATGGGCAGGGTGGAGGTGTTGCTGGCAAAGAAGCCGCCGGGCGCCAATTGCGGCTCGGCCTCTTGCGTGACTTTGGCCTTCAGGTCGCGGCTTTCGAACACGGCTTCGATGATGAGGTCACAGCCCGCCAGGTCGGCCGCGCTGGCGGTGGGCGTGATGCGCGCCAGCAGCGCTTGCTGCGCCTCGGCCGTCATGCGGCCCTTGTCCACGCGGGCTTGCGCGAGCTTGGCGCTGTAGGTCTTGCCGGCCTCGGCTTTCTCCGCGCTCACGTCCTTGAGCACGGTGGCGATGCCCCGGCTGGCCTGGGCCCAGGCGATGCCCGCGCCCATCATGCCGGCGCCCAGGATGCCGACCTTTTGTGGCTTGTAGCGTGGGGCCACAACTCCACGTACAGCGGGGCGCGACTTGCCGCTCTTGATCGCGTTCATGTCGAAGAAGAACGTGTTGATCATGTTGCGCGCCACGGGGCCGGTCATCAGGCGGGCGAGGTAGCGGCTTTCGATGCGCAGGGCGGTGTCGTAGTCCACCATCGCGCCTTCGACCATGGCGGCGAGGGCCGCCTCGGGCGCGGGGTAGCGGCCGCGCGTGGTCTTCTTGAGCATGGCGGGCGCCACGGTGAGGGCGCCAGCGATCTTGGGGTTGGCGGGTGTGCCGCCGGGCATTTTGTAGTTCTTGTCGTCCCACGGCTGCACCGCGTGCGGGTGGGTGGCGATGTGGGCCAGGGCGGCGGGCAGCAGTTGCTCACGCGTAGCCACCAGTTCGTGCACCAGTTGCAGGTCCAGCGCTTCGGCGGGGTTGAAGAGCTTGCCTTCCAGGATGTAGGGCTGCGCGCCCATCAGGCCCAACAGGCGCGTCATCTTGGTCACGCCGGTGGCGCCCGGCATCAGGCCCAGCGTCACCTCGGGCAGGCCGAACTGGATCTTGGGGTCGGCCACAGCGATGCGGTAGTGGGCGACCAGTGCCACTTCCCAGCCACCGCCCAGCGCTGCGCCGTTGAGGCAGGCCACCACGGGGATGCCCAGTGTTTCGAGCGTGCGAAAGTGCTTCTTCATGCGCTCGATTTCGCCAAACGCGCTCGGCGCATCGGCGGGCGTGAGGCGCATGGTTGCCTTGAGGTCGGCCCCGGCAAAGAAGCTGGTCTTGGCCGATGCCAGCACGATGCCTTTGAGCGCAGTGCCCAGGCGTTCGCGGTCGCCCAGCACCTGGGCCGTGACCTCGCCCAGCTCTTGCTGCCATTGGCGGCACATGGTGTTGACGGGGGAACTGGTTTCGTCAAACGTGATGACGGCGACCTGACCTTCGGTGCTCTGGGCGGGGATGAGTTCGTAGCGGATGGTTTGCATGATGTTCTTGTCTCCTGCCCGTTCAGATACGTTCAACAATCGTTGCGATGCCCATGCCGCCGCCCACGCACAGCGTGGCCAGGCCGTAGCGCAGCTGGCGGCGGTGCAGTTCGTCAATCAGGGTGCCGAGGATCATGGCGCCCGTGGCGCCCAGCGGGTGGCCCATGGCGATGGCGCCGCCGTTCACGTTGACCTTGTCGTGCGGCACGCCCAGCTCGCGCATGAAGCGCATGGGCACGGCGGCGAAGGCCTCGTTCACTTCAAACAGGTCGATCTGGTCGATGGTCATGCCTGCACGGGCCAGCGCCTTTTTGGCGGCGGGCACGGGGCCGGTGAGCATGATGGTGGGGTCGGCCCCGCTAAGCGCCGTGGCCACGATGCGCGCACGGGGCGTAAGGCCGTGGGCCTTGGCGGCGGCCTCGTTGCCAATGAGCACCGCAGCGGCACCGTCGACGATCCCCGAGGAGTTTCCCGCGTGGTGCACGTGGTGGATGCGCTCCACCTGCGGGTAGCGCTGCAGCGCCACGGCATCAAAGCCCATGCCACCCAGTTGCTCGAACGATGCCTTGAGCGCGCCCAGGCCTTCAAGTGTCGTCTTGGGCTTGATGAACTCATCTTCGGCCAGGATGGTCTGGCCGATGAAGTCGCGCACAGGCACGACGGAGTTCTTGAAGTAGCCCGCCGCGCGTGCTGCGGTGGCGCGGCGTTGGGATTCGAGCGCGAAGGCGTCCACGTCGGCACGGGTGTAGCCATCCAGCGTGGCGATCAGGTCGGCGCCGATGCCCTGGGGCACGAACAGCGTGGCGGAGTTGGTGGCGGGGTCTTGCGCCCAGGCGCCACCGTCGGAGCCAATGGGCACGCGGCTCATGCTCTCCACGCCACCCGCTACCACCAGGTCTTCCCAGCCGCTGCGCACCTTCTGCGCGGCCATATTCACGGCTTCGAGGCCCGACGCGCAGAAGCGGTTGACCTGCACGCCCGCACAGCGAAAGTCCCACCCGGCCTTGAGCGCGGCTACCTTCGGTAACACCGAGCCCTGTTCGCCCACGGGCGAGACGATGCCCATGACCACGTCGTCCACTGCCGCCGTGTCAAAGCGGTGGCGCGCTTGCAACTCGGTCAGCAGACCCACCAGCAGGTCAATGGGCTTAACCTCGTGCAGGGTGCCGTCCTTCTTGCCCTTGTCGCGCGGGGTGCGCAGCGCATCGAATACATAGGCTTCGGTCATGAATGGTCTCCGGTGGTTTCTCTAAACTTCAAGCAGTGCGGCGATAAAGCAGCTGGGCTGGCTCACGCCACTACAAGGTGCTTTCTGACGCGGGTGCAGTGGTTTTTGCACTATCTTTCGGCGGTTGCTATCTACATTTCTGGCTATGGAACGAAATACATCCCCTGCATTGCAGCGCATCGCTCGCAGCGCCATCGAGTACGACGACACGCGCGAAGGGTTTGCTCTGGAGCACCATGTCGTGCTGGCGGCATCCAGCGCGCTGGCGGTGGCGGCCTTCATGGCGCCCAGCCGCAGCTCGGCGGCCATTCGCGGCATTGGCGCAGGCTTGCTGCTGATGCGCGCGCTGAGTGGCAGCCAGGGTGTGCGCTCCTGGCTGAATGTCACCGACCGCCGCCCCGGTGCGCCGCTCAGCCCCGAAGAAGCCCGCGCCGCCTGGTACCTGTAGCGGCATTCGGCGCCCACTTGTGCGTTGTGAAGAGCGTTGTGCAGGGCGTCGGGCACTGCGTTATTCACGGCGCGGTGCATTCCGTTATTTGCCCAGGCCCATGGCCCGCGCAATCACTTCTTTCATGATCTCGTTGGTGCCGCCATAAATGCGCTGCACGCGTGCGTCGGCATAGGCGCGGGTGATGGGGTATTCCCACATGTAGCCGTAGCCGCCAAACAGCTGTACGCATTCGTCCATCACCTTGCACTGCAGGTCGGTGGTCCAGTACTTGGCCATGCTGGCGGTCTCGGTGTCTAGCTTGTCGCGGGCGATCAGCTCGCAGCATTTGTCCACGAACACACGCGCCACCTGCACCTGCGTTTGCAGCTCGGCCAGGGTGTGGCGCGTATTCTGGAAGGCGGCCACGGGCTGGCCGAAGACCTTGCGCTGCTTGACGTAGTCCACCGTCCAGTCGATGGCTGCCTGGGCTGCGGCCACGGCGGTGATGGCGATCTGCAGGCGCTCCCAGGGCAGCTGCTCCATCAGGCAGATGAAGCCACGCCCTTCCATGGCGGGGCCGCCCAGCAAGTTGTCCACCGGCACCTGCACGTCGTTGAAGAACAGCTCAGACGTGTCCTGCGCCTTCATTCCCATCTTCTTGAGGCGCTGGCCTTTTTCAAAACCGGGCATGCCGCGCTCCACCAGCAGCAGGCTGGTGCCCTTGGCGCCCGCAGCCGGATCGGTTTTGGCGACCACGATCACCAGGTCGGCATGCCAGCCGTTGGTGATGAAGGTCTTGCTGCCGTTCAGCACATAGTGTGACCCGTCCGCACTCTTGATGGCCGTGGTCTTGATGCCTTGCAGGTCGCTGCCCGCAGCCGGCTCGCTCATGGCGATGGCACCCACCACGGCGCCGCTGGCCATCTGCGGCAGGTACTTCTGTTTCTGGGCTTCAGTGCCGTAGTGAAGGATGTACGGCGCCACGATCTCGCTGTGCAGACCAAAGCCGATACCAGTGGTGCCTGCACGCGCCAGCTCTTCCATCTGCGCCACCGAATACAGCTTGTCGGCCCCGGCGCCACCGTATTCCTCGGGCAGGCTCATGCACAGAAAGCCGTTGGCGCCCGCCTGGCTCCACACCTCGCGCGCCACATAGCCCTGGTCTTCCCAGGCGGCGTGGTGGGGCGTCACTTCCTTGTCGATGAAGCGGCGAAAGCTGTCGGCAAAGGCCTGGTGGTCGGGCTGGAAGAGGGTGCGTTCGATCATGGTGGGGCAACCAGGTTATTTATGCAAAGTTACTGCTTGGTTAAATTCTGCCACCGACTGAGCCCGGATGCACCCCCTGAAACGCAAAAGCCGCCCGAAGGCGGCTTGAAGGAGGCGGGTCAGGCGCTCATGGCTTGACGTAGTCGGAGACCACCTTCCACTTGCCATCGGTGATCTGCGATAGGCGAGAAAGATCGCTGCCCAGGCGCTTTTGTGGGCCAAAGGTGCCCTCGGCGCTGCCGAACATGTCGGGCGGAATCACCATGGTGTCCATGGCCTTGATGAAGCTGTCGGTGCTCAGGTTGGGACCTGCCTTCTGGGCCGCCTTGATGAAGGCGTCGATGGCGTTGTAGCCGTAGACCGAGAACACGGTGGGGTCTTCGTTGAACTTGGTCTTGTACTTGTTGGCCCAGAAACGGATGGGCTGGCTGGCTTCATCCAGGTAGGGGTGTTGCACCGTCATGGTGGCGTACAGCCCATCCATGGGCTTGCCGCCCAGCTTGTGGATGAGGTCGGTGTAGGCGGCGCTGGAGCCCAGGAAGGTGGGGTTGAAGCCTGTCTTGCGCGCCTCGCCGATCGTGCCGATGGTCTCGCGGATGATGGTGCCCAGGATCACGAAGTCGCATTCGGACGACTTCATCTTGGCGACCTGTGAAGAGAAGTCGGTGGCGCCGCGCTTGTACGAGGTCTTCTCGGTGAAGTCCATGCCCATGGACTTGAGTGCCGCCTCGCCCCCGCGCATCACCTCCAGGCCAAATTCATCGTCCTGGTAGATGGTGCAGATCTTCTTGGCGCCCTTTTCCTTGATGAGCTTGGGGGCGGCCAGGCGGATCTGGTCGTAGTAAGTGGCGGCAAACGAATACTTGAGCTTGTGGAAGGGCTCGTACATTTCCCGCGCGGCCGTCACCGGGAAGAAGTTGATCACGTTCTTGCTGAACTGCACCGGCATGGCGGCCAGGTTTTGCGCCGTGCCGATGTGCGCCACCATCATGAAGATCTTGTCCTGGTTCACGAGCTTTTGCGCGGCCAGCACGGCTTTCTTGGGGTCGTAGCCCGAGTCTTCCACCTTCAGGTCGAGCTTGCGGCCATTGACGCCGCCTTGCTCGTTGGCCTCGTCCACGCGCAGCATCATGCCCAGCCGCACCTGCTTGCCAAAGCCCGCCAGCGGGCCGGAAAGATCCTGGATGGAACCCAGCGTGATGGTGTCCTTGCTCACGCCCTGGCTGGGCTGCGCCTGTGCAGCACCTCCGGCCATGGCCACGATGGCCAGCGCGGCAATGTGATGAAGTTTCATGGCACGTCTCCTTTGGTTGGATCGAACTCGGTTGCTCGTTATAGAACGATGCCCGGGGTGGGGCACCAGCACTTTCCCTATCCTGACGGGCGTGGCTTGTGGTTGCGTGACGTGCGCACCTACCGGTACATCGCCTCAATCTGCGGTGCGTACTTCTGCTGCACCAGCTTGCGCTTGAGCTTCATGGTGGGTGTCAGCTCTTCATCCTCGGCCGTGAGCTGTGTGTCGAGCAGGAAGAACTTCTTGATCTGCTCCACGCGGGCGAACTTTGCATTGACACGGTCGATCTCGGCCTGGATCAGCTCCTGCACCTCGCGCGTGCGGGTCAGGCTGGCGTAGTTGGAGAACGGCACGTCGTTGTCCTGTGCGTACTTCTCCACGTTCTCCTGATCGATCATGATGATCACCGTGAGGTAGGGCAGCTTGTCGCCAATCACCACCGCATCGGTGATGTAGGGGCTGAACTTGAGTTCGTTCTCCAGCTCGCTCGGCGTGATGTTCTTGCCGCCCGCCGTGATGATGATGTCCTTCATGCGGTCGGTGATGCGCAAGTAGCCGTCGGCGTCGATGGCGCCCACATCGCCCGTGTGCAGCCAGCCTTCGGGGTCGATGGTTTCGGCCGTTTTCTCGGGCTGGTTGAGGTAGCCCTTGAACACATTGGGGCCACGCACCAGGATTTCTCCCGTGGCGGGGTCGATGCGCACCTCGTTGTAGCTGGCCGCGGGGCCGATGGAGCCGGGTTTGATGCGGCTGGCCGGCACACCGGTGGAGGCGCCGCAGGTCTCGGTCATGCCCCACACCTCCAGCATGGGCACGCCCAGCGCCAGGTACCACTTCACCAGATCGGGCGAAATGGGCGCTGCGCCTGTGACCAGAAAGCGCGCACGGTGGATGCCGATGAGCTTGCGCACATTGTTGAGCGCCAGAAAGCGCGCCAGCATGAACTGCGCCTTCAGCAAACCGCCCACCGGCTGTCCGGCCAACACCCGATCTGCGATGCGGGTGCCCACGCCAATCGACCAGGCGTAGGCCGCCTGCTGCATGCGCGTGGATTCCTTGAGCGCGATCATCACGCCCGAATAGAACTTCTCCCACACCCGGGGTACGGCGGTGAACACCGTGGGTGCGATCTCGCGCACGTTCTCGGGCACGGTGTCGGGGTTCTCGACAAAGTTCAGGCGCGCGCCGGTGTAGAGCGAGAAGTATTCGCCGCCCATGCGTTCGGCAATGTGGCACAGGGGCAGAAAACACATGGTCTCATCCGCCTCGCTGCGCGAGATCAGCGTGTTGTAGCCGCGCACGGTGTAGGTGAGCGCGGCGTGCGTGTGCATGGCGCCCTTGGGCTTGCCGGTGGTGCCCGAGGTGTAGACCAGGATGGCCAGGTCTTCGGGTCGGCAGGCCTTGACGCGCTGCATCAGTGCGTCGGAGTGTTGTGCATTCCATGCCCTGCCCAGCTCGCGCAGGCCCGCAAGGCTCAGCACATCGGGGTCGTTCAGGCTGCGCAGGCCTTCCATGTCGAACACCACCACCTTGCGCAGCAGGGGCAGGCTGCTGCGCACTTCCAGGGCCTTGTCGAGCTGTTCATCGTCTTCCACAAACAGCACGGTGGTGCGAGAGTCTTCGCTCAGGTAGTGCAGCTGCGCCGCCGCGTCAGTGGGGTAGATGCCGTTGGCCACGCCGCCGCAGCTCAGCACGGCCAGATCGGCCAGCACCCATTCGATGTTGGTGTTGGACAGGATGGATGCACATTCGCCGGGCGCAAAACCCAGCGACATCAGGCCGCCCGCAATCTCCCGCACGGCTTCGGCCGTCTGGTCCCAGGTCCAGCTCTTCCAGATGCCCAGCTCCTTCTGGCGCATCCACACGCGCGGGCCGCGCTCGGCCACGGCGTTCCAGAACATGGCGGCGATGGTGTCGCCCGCGAGCACGTCGGTGCCTGCGGGCTGGATGTGATCGAGGTCCCAGAGGTTAGACATTTGCGCTTATCTCCAGGTCTTCTTTTTCTTCCAGCGCCGCTCTCCGCGCACGCCGACATCTTTCATCCCAAGGTAGAACTCCTTGATGTCGTCCTTCTCGCGCAGGCGCTCGCAGCTGTCTTCCATCACGATGCGGCCGTTCTCCAGCACGTAGCCGTAGTCCGATGCGTTGAGCGCCATGTTGGCGTTCTGCTCCACCAGCAGGATGGTGGTGCCGCGCTCACGGTTGATGCGCACCACGATCTCGAAGATCTCCTTGGTGAGCTTGGGGGACAGGCCCAGGCTGGGCTCGTCGAGCAGGATGAGTTCTGGGTTGGCCATCAACGCACGCGAGATGGCCAGCATCTGCTGTTGCCCGCCCGAGAGCAGGCCGGCGTCCTGCGCGGCGCGCTCCTTCAGGATGGGGAAGTAGCCATACACCGTTTCGATGTCGCGGGCCACGGCGTCGGCATCGCTGCGCGTGTAGGCGCCCATGAGCAGGTTGTCGCGCACCGAGAGCAATGCAAACACCTCGCGCCCCTCGGGCACGTGCATCAGGCCCCGGCGCACGATGGCCGCCGGGTCGTTGGCGGTGATGTCGGCGCCCTGGAATTCGATGGAGCCCTTGCGCGGGTCGATGATGCCGCTGATGGTCTTGAGGATGGTGGTCTTGCCCGCGCCGTTGCTGCCCAGCACGGCGGCGATCTCGCCGCGCCGCACCTGCAGGCTCACGCCGCGGATGGCCTTGATGGGGCCGTAGGCACTCTCCACGTTCTGCAGGCGCAGCAAGGGTTGGTCAGCAGCAGCTGCTGCTGCGGATGTGTTGACGGCGGCAAGTACGGCGTTCATGCCCGAACCCCCATTTTTGAACCCGCCGGACGCCGCAGGTTGCTCACGTCGTCGATGGTGCCCAGGTACGCCTCGATCACGCCGGGGTGCGATTGCACCTCGCGCGGTGAGCCCATGGCCACCACCTCGCCCTGGTTCATGGCCAGCACGCGGTCGGACACCTTGGAGACCAGCGACATGTCGTGCTCCACCATCAGCACGGTGATGCCCAGCTCGTGCTGGATGTCCTGGATCCAGAAGGCCATGTCGTCAGTCTCCTCCACGTTCAGGCCCGACGAGGGCTCGTCGAGCAGCAGCAACTGTGGCTCGGTGCACAGCGCACGGGCCAGCTCCACCACCTTGCGCACGCCGTAGGGCAGGCCGGCGACCATGGTGTCGCGGTAGTGCTGCAGATCGAGAAAGTCGATGACCTGCTCGGCCTTCTCCCGGGCCTGAATTTCCCCTTCGCGCACCTTGCGCGTGAAGAACATCTCGGCCCACAGGCTGCTGTGCTGTCGGGTATGGCGGCCGATCAACAGGTTGTGCAGCACGCTCGCATGCTCGAAGAGTTCGATGTTCTGGAAGGTGCGTGCAATGCCCAGGCCTGCCACCTTGTGCGGAGGCTGGTCGGTCAGTGGCAGCAGGGCGCCACCCGGGCCCGCATAGGCGATGGTGCCGGTGGTGGGCGTGTAGATGCGGCTGATGAGATTGAACACCGTCGTCTTGCCCGCGCCGTTGGGGCCGATGAGGGTGAACACCTCGCCACGGCGCACGTCAAAGCTCACGTTGTTGACAGCGAGCACGCCGCCAAAGCGCACACTGAGGTTCTGGGCGCTGAGCAGGATTTCGTCAGTCATGGGTACAGCAATTTGGGTCATTTCACAGGTCCAGTGTGCTGAATGCCGTCCGCAGCCTTTGCGACTGGCGTGACCGAGGCCAGTGCCCCCGCGCAAGGGCCGCCCCGCCGCGCTGGGGGCGTTCCCCTCCCGAATCGCGCAGCGAATCGAGAGAGGGGGAAGGCGCGAAGCGACTCAGGGGGGGCTTCATTTCAAGCGATCCGATTTCTGGAACGATTTCTGCCGCTTGAACAGCCCCTTGCGGTAGAACGGGAACATCTGCAGCCAGGTGCGCACCTTGAGCCAGCGTCCATACAGGCCCATGGGTTCGAACAGCACAAAGGCGATCAGCACCGCGCCATAGACCACTGCCTGCAGGCCGGGCGCCTGGCCGATGGCGGCGGGCAGCCAGTCCTTGGAGAGCGAAATCATCTGGGGCATGGTGATGAGGAAGATGGCCCCCAGGAACGCACCATGCACCGATCCCAGGCCGCCGATCACGATCATCAGCAGCAGGTCGATGGACTGCAGGATGTTGAACTGGTCCGGTGAGATGAACTGCAGCTTGTGCGCATACAAAGCCCCGCCCACGCCAGCCAGGGCCGCCGAGATCGAGAACGACAACGTCTTGTAGCGGGCGAGGTGAATACCCATGCTCTGCGCCGAGATCTCTGAGTCACGAATAGCGACAAAGGCCCGGCCGGTGGGCGATCGCAGCAGGTTCAGAATGGCCAGCGTGCTGACCACGGCGATCACCAGGCACAAAAAGTAGAACGACTCGGTGGACTCGAACTTGAATCCCCAGATTTCGGGCGGCACCAGATGCTTGCCGGAGTTGCCGCCTGTGACCGACTCCCACCGCGCAAACACTTCTTCCACGATAAAGCCGAACGACAGTGTGGCCATGCCCAGGTAGATGCCCTTTACCCGCAGCGCGGGCAGCCCTACCACCACACCCACGGCGGCCGACAACCCCGCCGCGCAGGCCAGCGACAGCGCAAACGGCCAGCCCATGCCGGTGAGCACCGCCTGCGTGTACGCCCCCACGCCGAGGAAGGCCGCATGTCCGAGTGAGAACAACCCCGTGAACCCGGCCAGCAGCATGAGGCCTAAGCCCACGATGGCGTAGATCAGCACAAAGGTGAGCTGGGCCAGCCAATACTCGGGCGCCACCCACGGCGCGGCCAGCAGCGCCAGGCACAACAGGCTGTACCAGAACACATGCCCGCCATGTTTGGCGAGGCGCAGGTCTTGTTCGTAGCTGGTCTTGAAGATGAATCTCATGGGGTCACACCTTCTTGCGCAGCTTTTCGCCGAACAGCCCATTCGGTTTGACCATCAACATGACCAGTACCACGATGTACGCAGCCGTGTCCTTGAAGCCGTCGGGCAGATAAAAACCTGAGAGCGATTCGACAATGCCAATCACCAGCCCGCCCACGATGGCACCAGGCAGGCTGCCAAAGCCGCCCACCACGGCGGCCGGGAAGGCCTTGAGCCCGATCAGCCCCATGTTTGCGTGCACAAAGGTGATGGGCGCCAGCAGCAGGCCTGCCACCGCCGCCACGGCAGCGGCCAGGCCCCAGGCCAGGCCGTTGAGGCGCTGCACCGGAATACCCATGTAGTAGGCGGCCAGCTGGTTCTGCGACGAGGCCTGCATGGCAATGCCCAGCTTGCTGTAGCGGAACATGGCAAACAGCAGCACACACAACACGCCCGTGGCGCCGATCACCACCAGCTGTTCGGCGTTGAGCACCAGCGCGCCTAGGCGGAACGACAGGTCCTTGTAGGGAACGGGCAGCGTGTGCGTTTCGGTGCCGATGTTGGGGATCATGGTCACCAGCCCACGCAGCACGTAGCCGATGCCGATGGTGAGCATGACGATGGAGAACGCTGGCTGGCCCAGGATAGGGCGGATCACTGCACGCTCCAGCACGACGCCAAAGCAGCCCATGGCCAGGATGCTGGCGAGCACTGCCACCCAGAAGGGAAAGCCCAGCACCGTCATGAGTGCCAGCCCGCAAAACGCGCCGAGCATCATGAGTTCGCCCTGGGCAAAACTCACGGTCTCCGTGGCCTTGTAGATGAGCACGAAGCCCAGCGCAATCAGGCCGTAGATGCACCCCTGGGAGACACCGCTGATCAACAGTTGCACAAATTGCACACTGGCTCTCCAGAATAAGTGATACGCAAAGCGGGTAAGAGCGGGGCGTATGCCTTGTGGGCATGTGCCAGGTGCATCGTTGCTCGCGCAGGTCCTGCAGAATATTTTTACAAAGCGATTGCTTTGCATAAATAATGGTGCACGCGCGCTGTGCATATCGCACTCGGGGCTAACCCTGATGGGGTGGGGGAGCGGGTAGCGGCGGATATTGACGCAGCGCTGCACCCTGCGCAATAGGAGTAACGTCGGGTGCGCGAGCAGGTTCTGAGCACCAGACCACAGGAGAGCCGCATGTCCGTAGAGGTGGAAACGCAAGGTGGTGTCACGCTGGTGACATTGCGCCGGCCTGGTGTGCGCAACGCGGTGGATGCCGCGACCGCCCACGCGCTGCACGCAGCCTTTGTGGCCTTTGAGCAAGACGACAGCGCCAATGTGGCGGTGTTCCAGGGCGCTGGCGGGCATTTTTGTGCGGGCTGGGATCTGCAGTCGGGCGCGCGTCTGCTGGCCGACGGCGTCGCGCCCGAGGCGCTCGCAGAGACGCTGGACTTCACGGCCGATGCGGTCCACCCTCCAGGGCCCATGGGGCCGAGCCGCCTGCATCTGTCCAAGCCGGTGGTCGCGGCGATCGAAGGCGCCGCTGTGGCCGGCGGCATGGAGCTGGCGCTGTGGTGCGACCTGCGCGTGATGGCGGAGGACGCCTACATGGGCGTGTTCTGCCGCCGTTTTGGCGTGCCGCTGATCGATGGCGGCACCGTGCGCCTGCCGCGCCTTGTCGGGCTGTCGCACGCGCTGGACCTGATCCTGACCGGGCGCAAGGTGGAGTCTGACGAAGCCCTGCGCATGGGGCTGTGCAACCGCGTGGTGCCTGCCGGGCAGGCGCTGGAGGCCGCCCTGGCGCTGGCCCATCAGTTGGCCGCCTTCCCGCAGGCCACCCTGCGTGCAGACCGCGCCAGCGCGCTGGCGGCAGAGGGCTTGCCTTTGCAGCAGGCCTTGCTGCAGGAGTGGGCGGGTGGCCGCGAATGCCTGGCTGACGCGCTGCGTGGCGCCTCGCGTTTTGCCGCTGGGCAAGGGCGCCACGGTAGCTTTTAAGCCAAAATGCCTTCAGGTGCTCGTGCATCAAGCGCCAGCAGCTACAACAACAGGAGTCATCGGACCGGTGGGCGCAGCGCGCTGCAGGTCCGCACACAGCACACCATGAGCAAAACCATTTCCCCCCAGCCACAGGCTTTTGAGCCCGAGTTCATCGCCGGGCTCAAGTCCATTTTTGAAGAAAAGATCGTGTTCAACCAGGTGCTGGGCCTGAAGATCACGTCACTGGCACCCGATGGTGTGGTGGGTCGCATCGACATGAAACCGGACCTGGTGGGCCACTATGCCTACAACCGCATCCACGGCGGCGTGATCAGCGCAGGGCTCGACGCCATGGGCGGGCTGGCGGTGATGGCCGCGATTGGCGCCAAACACCTGGACGAAGCACCCGAGCAGCGCCTGCACCGCTTTGCCAAGCTGGGCACCATCGATCTGCGCATCGACTACCTGCGCCCCGGCATTGGCAGCCACTTCGAATTGCGCGCACAGGTGCTGCGCCTGGGTTCGCGTGTCGCAACCACGCGCATGGAGTTTCTGGGGCCGGATGGGCAGATCATGTCGGCCGGAGCTGCGGCTTACATCGTCTCTTGATTGGGACGCGATCCTGAGCCGCCTCGCCACGGGGCGTTGCCATGCGCCGGATGTGTGATCCCGCAAGCCTTGCAAGCGCATGCTACGAGAGAACCGTTTGGTTACCGTTCTTGCGTAACCAAGGCATCTTTCACGGGGCGCGATACCTACGATGACTCTCTTTTCAAGGAGATCTGATGGCCGTGCAAAACCCTTTCTTTGGCAAGCGTGAACCCGAGTCGTTCCAACCCCGTAACAGCACCACCTCAGGCTCCGTATTGGGCGGCACTGCGGCCAGCAGCGCCGTACCTGCGCAGCCGGTGCCTGCTCCGGCTGCTCCCAAATCGGGCAGCGCCAGTGACAGCTCGGGCAGCAAGCTCACCGTGGGCCCGAATATCAAGCTCAAGGGCGTAGAGATCACCGACTGCGACACGCTCGTGGTCGAAGGCACGGTCGAGGCAACGATGGATTCACGCGTGATCCAGATTGCTGAGCATGGCGCCTTCAAGGGCTCTGCCGAGATCGACATTGCCGAGATCCATGGCGAGTTCAACGGCACACTCACCGTGCGCCAGAAGCTGGTGATCTACAGCACCGGCAAGGTCAACGGCAAGATCCGCTACGGCAAACTGGTGGTGGAAGAGGGCGGTCAGCTGGCGGGTGAGATCGAGGCCGGTTTTTCCGCATCGTCGTCCAGCAGTACACAGCGGGCAGCAGCCCCCTTGAGGGCTGAGCCAGCCGCGCTGGCAGCCTGATCGGCACTAACAACCGCGCCCCGATAGGCGCGGTCATTCCGTTCGGTGGCTCACGCCGGCGCGTTGTGCTTGGGCACTGGGCGCGGCCTGCCTTGGTCGTCGATGGCCACATAGGTCAGGCGCGCCTCCGTCACCTTCACATACCGGCCCTGGTCGGTAAATCGTTCGGCATACACCTCCACCTCCACGGTGACCGAGGTGTTGCCCACCCGTGTGATGGCCGAGAAGAACGACAGGATATCGCCCACGCGCACGGGCTGCTTGAAGATGAATTCATTGACCGCCACTGTGGCCATGCGGCCCTGGATGTAGCGGGCCGGCAGCACAGAGCCCGCCAAATCCACCTGCGCCATCACCCAGCCGCCAAAGATGTCGCCATTGCCATTGGTGTCGGCGGGCATGGGGATGACCTTGAGCACCAGTTCCTTGTCGGTGGGCAATGCGGCGGGTGGTGGGCTGAAAACGGCAGACATGGGCACAATCTCGGTTGGGGCTGAGCCAATCCTTGTCGGAACCTGGGGTTTTGCAAGGCGGCTGGCCCGCAAAAAAACCACCTTGGCATCAGCCGGGTCGGTAAAAACAACAACAACCGGAATTGTCCCCCATGCGCCACCTTGGCGAAACCGCCCCCCCCACCCCTGGCACGCCCGCGCCCCCCAAGTCCGACTGGGTCACGCTGAGGCGGCTCCTCCCTTACCTGTGGCAATACAAGTGGCGCGTGGTGGCGGCCATTGTGTTCATGGTGGGCGCCAAGCTGGCCAACGTCAGTGTGCCGCTGCTGCTCAAGACACTGGTGGATGCGATGGCGTTCAAACCTGGCGACCCGGTCGCGCTGCTGGTGGTGCCGGTGGGCTTGCTGGTGGCGTACGGGGCGCTGCGCCTGTCCACCTCGCTGTTCACCGAGCTGCGCGAGCTGGTGTTTGCCAAGGCCACGCAGGGCGCGGCGCGGTCGATTGCGCTGCAGACGTTTGAGCACCTGCACGCGCTCAGCCTGCGTTTCCATCTGGAGCGGCAGACCGGTGGCATGACCCGCGACATCGAGCGTGGCGTGCGCGGCATCGAGTCGCTGATCTCTTTCACCCTGTTCAACGTGGTCGCCACGCTGGTGGAGGTGGTGCTGGTGCTGTCGGTGCTGGCCATCAAGTTTGACGCCTGGTTTGCGTGGATCACGCTGGCGGCGCTAGCGCTGTACATCCTCTTCACGGTGCTGGTGACCGAGTGGCGCACCCAGTTCCGCCGCGAGGCCAATGAGTTCGACTCGGCCGCGCACTCCAAGGCCGTGGACTCGCTGCTCAACTACGAGACGGTCAAGTACTTCAACAACGAGGGCTTTGAGGCACGCCGCTACGACGAAAGCCTGGAGCGGTTGCGCCTGGCCCGCCTAAAAAGCCAGACCACGCTGTCGATGCTCAACACCGGCCAGCAGCTCATCATTGCCGTGGGCCTGGTGGCCATGCTGTGGCGCGCCACACAGGGCGTGGTCGATGGCCGCATGACGCTGGGCGACCTCGTCATGGTCAATGCTTTCATGATCCAGCTGTACATCCCGCTCAACTTTCTGGGCGTGATCTACCGCGAGATCAAGCAGAGCCTCACCGACCTGGACAAGATGTTCACGCTCATGGACAAAGAGCGTGAAGTGGCCGACGGACCCGGCGCCCAGCCGCTGGCGGGGCTGAACCAGCCCACCGTGCGCTTTGAGGACGTGCACTTTTCCTACGACGTGCGCCAAGGCAGCGACCTCAGCAGCGGCCGACCCATCCTGCAGGGCATCAGCTTCGAGATCCCGGCGGGCAAGACGGTGGCGGTGGTGGGGCCTTCGGGTTCGGGCAAGTCCACACTGGCCCGGCTGCTGTTCCGCTTCTACGACATCCAGCAGGGGCGCATCACCATTGCGGGGCAGGAGATCCGTAGCGTGACGCAGGCGAGCGTGCGCCAGGCGATTGGCATCGTGCCGCAGGACACGGTGCTGTTCAACGACACCGTGGCCTACAACATCGCCTATGGCCGCACTGGCGCCAGCCAGGATGAGATTGAGGCTGCCGCCCGCGCCGCCCGCATCCATGACTTCATCGCCAGCACGCCCAAGGGCTACGCCACCATGGTGGGCGAGCGCGGGCTCAAGCTCTCGGGCGGTGAAAAGCAGCGCGTGGCCATTGCGCGCACCCTGCTCAAGAACCCACCCATCCTGATCTTTGATGAAGCCACCAGTGCGCTGGACTCCGCCAACGAACGCGCCATCCAGGCCGAGCTGCAGGGCGTGGCGCAGAACAAGACCACGCTGGTGATTGCGCACCGCCTCTCCACCGTGGTGGACGCCCACGAGATCCTGGTCATGGACGCTGGCCGCATCATCGAACGCGGTACCCATGCACAGCTGCTGGCCCTCGGCGGTCGCTACGCCAGCATGTGGTCGCTCCAGCAAAGCGATGCTGCCGCCTGAGCGGCACCCCTCTCTCTTTCATTTGTTTCGCGATTTGTAATCCATGAAGCCCGTCCTTCTTGCCCTCATGTTTTTGTCTGAAGAGCACATCGCCCAGATGGCCCAGACCTTTGAAGTGATCTACGCCCCCGATGCATCGCAGGCCGCCACTGCCATCGCGCAGCACGGCAGCCACGTGCGTGTGGTGCTCACCATCGGTGCGGTGGGCCTGAGCCCGGCGCAGATCGATGCGCTGCCCGCGCTCACACTCATCTGCGCGCTAGGCGCAGGCTACGAGAACGTGGCGGTGGCCCATGCCAAGGCGCGCGGCATTGTGGTGGCCACGGGCGCGGGCACCAACGACGACTGCGTGGCCGACCACACCTGGGGTCTGCTGATCGCGGCGCAGCGCCGCATCCTGCCGCTGGACAAGGCCACCCGTGCCGGCATCTGGCGCACGGCCTTGCCGTTGCCGCCCAATGTGTCGCACAAGCGGCTGGGCATCATCGGCCTGGGCACCATCGGCAAGAAGATTGCCCAGCGCGCGCTGGGCTTCGAGATCGAGGTGGGTTACCACAACCGCAGTGCACGCACCGATGTGCCTTACCGCTACTTTGCCGATGTCACGGCGCTGGCCGAATGGGCGGACTTCCTCGTGGTCGCCACGCCGGGCGGCGCGGGCACCAGGCACCTGGTCAACGCAGACGTGCTGAATGCGCTGGGCGCGCGCGGCGTGGTGGTCAACATTGCGCGCGGCAGCGTGATCGACACCGCCGCCCTGGCGGCTGCGCTGCGCGAAGGCCGCATTGCTGCGGCGGGCCTGGATGTGTACGAGAGCGAGCCTACGCCCCCTGCCGAGCTGCTGGACCTGGACAACGTGGTGCTCACGCCCCATGTGGCGGGCTGGTCGCCCGAAGCGGTGCAGGCCTCGGTGGACCGGTTCATGGAGAACGCCCGGCGCCATCTGGCGGGTGAGGCGCCGGTCACCCCGGTGTGACCGGATTTGAGGCTGTGCAGGTCGGTAGCGATAGTGGAATATGCGCTGCTAGCTATTGAATCAGGAGCAATGGAATGTCTGTCGATCTGACGGCGCTGCAGACCCGGTTGCGCGCGTTTGCGGCGGAGCGGCAGTGGCAGCCGTTCCACACCCCCAAGAACCTGGCGATGGCGCTGATGGTCGAGGCGGCCGAACTGGCGGAGATCTTTCAGTGGATGACGCCGGAACAGTCGCTCGCCGTGCGTGAGGACCCGGCGCTGAAGGAGCCCATTGCCGATGAGGTGGCCGACGTGCTGCTGTACCTGCTGCAGCTCGCGGACCACGCGGGCGTGGACCTGGCGGAGGCAGTGGAGCACAAGCTGCGCAAAAACGCGGTCAAGCACCCAGTTCCCGATGATTTGAAGTGAAAGTGGTCGGTGGCGCTAGTGCAATATGCTTGTGATGCTATCAAATTGATAGTTAAATGGCGGATGCAGCACCAGGGCCCGTCTTCAGGTCTACCCAGCAAAAAGCCCCGCCATGGCGGGGCTTTGGCAAACACCGGGCGACTGCCACGCACCGGTGCCGAGTCCACCCAAAAGGGTCATTTCTTGCGTGCAGCAATGGCCTTCTCGGCAGAGCCCACGAGGTCGGCACCGATCTGGCCCTTCCACTTTTCGTACACGGGGCGCGTGGCCTTCACGAACGCGTCGCGCTCGGCGGCCGACAGCTGCGTGACGGTCACGCCGTTGGCGGCGATTTCCTTGAGCAGGGGCTTGTCAGCCTCGACCATGCCCTTGCGGGCGATGGCGATTTCTTCCTTGCCGGCGTCGATGGCGGCCTGCTTCACGATCTCTCGGTCCGCAGGGGTCCACGAAGCCCAGATGTCCTTGTTCACCACGAACACCAGCGGGTCGTTCACGTAGCCCCACATGGTGATGTGCTTCTGCGCCACGGTATGCAGCTTGGCGGCCTGGTACACGGCGATGGGGTTCTCCTGGCCGTCCACGGCGCCGCTGGCAAAGGCGGGCTGCGCGTCGGCCCAGCTCATTTGTGTGGGGTTGGCGCCCAGGGCGGTGAAGGTGTCGAGGAACAGGGGTGAGCCCACCACGCGGATCTTCAGCCCCTTGAGGTCGGCGGGGCTCTTGATGGCCAGCTTGGAGTTGGAGATTTCGCGGTAGCCGTTTTCACCCCAGGCCAGCGGCACGACACCTGCCTTCTCCAGCGTGGTGAAGATCTGCTTGCCCACGTCGCCTTGCGTCACTGCATCGACGGCAGCGTAGTCGGGGAACAGGAAGGGCAGCGAGAACAGGTTGAGCTGCTTGACCTGGGGCGACCAGTTGATGGTGGAGCCCACGGCCATGTCGATCACGCCCTGGCGCAGGGCGCTGAACTCGCGCGTCTGGTCGCCCTGGATCAGCGACACCCCGGGGTAGAGCTTGATGTTGATGCGGCCCTGGGTGCGCTCGCGCACCTTGTTGGCCCACAGCTCGCCGCCCTTGCCCCAGGGGAAGGCCGTGCCCAGCACCAGCGACATGCGGTACTCGCTCTTGTACGCAGTCTGCGCGATGGCGGCTGGGGCGGTAAAAGCCAGGGCGGCGGCAGCGGCCACGGCAGAAGTGAGGAAGGTGCGCAGTTTCATTGTTTCAGTCTCCTGGTTAGAAAATCATCGGCAAGGGGTCAGTAGCCCAGCTTGGCGGGCAGCCACAGGGCCAGTTGCGGGAAGGCGATCACGGCCACCATCACGAGGAACATGGCGAACAGCATCCAGCCCACCCAGCGCACGGTCGATTCCATGCGCACACCGGCAATGCGGCAAGACACCATCAGGTTCACGGCCAGTGGAGGCGTGAACTGACCCAGGGCCACCTTGAGCGTGAGGATGACGCCAAACCACACCGGGTCCCACTTGTAGTGCTGCATGATGGGCAGCAGCAGCGGCACAAAGATCAGGAAGATCGAGATGCCGTCAAGGAACATGCCCACCGTGATCAGCAGCACGATGAGCAGCGCCAACACGCCGTACTCGCCCAGGCCCGAGTTCACGATGGCGTTGGCCACCGGGTCGATCACGCCCAGCGTGGACAGCGAATACGCAAAGATGCCCGCGAGCGACACCACGATGAGGATCACGGCGGACAGCTCGCCCGATTCGCGCAGGATGGGGAACAGGTCGCGCACACCAATTGTGCGGTGGATCACCATGCCCACAAAGAGGCCGTAGAAAACCGCGACCACGGCGGCTTCCGTCGGCGTGAACCATCCGGCGCGCATGCCGCCCAGGATCAGCACGGGCGCGGCCAGGCCCCAGGTGGCCTCACGCAGGCTCTTCCAGAATGGGGGGCGGGGCATGGTGGCTTCGAGCGCGCCCATCTTGTGTTTGCGCGCCATCCACACGGCGGGCACGATCAGCGCCACACCGGCCAGGATGCCCGGGATCATGCCGGCCGCAAACAGCGCGGGCACCGAGGCGCCGGGCACCAGCACCGAGTAGATGATGAACGCGACCGATGGCGGGATCAGGATGTCCGTGGCGGCGGCTGCCCCCACCACGCTGGCCGAGAACGAGGGCGGGTAGCCCGCGCGCGACATGGCCGCGATCATCACCCCGCCCACAGCAGCCGCATTGGCCGGGCCCGAGCCCGAGATGCCGCCCAGGAACATGGCCACGGCAATCGCCACCAGCGGCAGCATGCCCGGGCCACGCCCGACGATGGCCACGGCAAAGTTCACGAGCCGCAGCGCCACGCCCGAGCGGTCAAAAATCGAGCCGACCAATACGAACATGGGGATGGCCAGCAGCGGGTATTTGCCCAGCCCGGCGTAGAAGTTCTGTGGCACGGCCAGCAGGCCGAACCACTGGCTGTCGGCATTGGCCAGCGCGATGGCGGCGGCACCGGCCAGCCCCAGCGCAGCGCCAATCGGCACGCCCACAAACATCAGGCCCAGAAAGGCCACAAACAGCAGCGTTGCGATCATGGTTGCGCATCCTCGTGCGCAGGGGCGGCATCGCTGCCCGTGCCGCGGCTGCGGCGGATGAACAGCCCGATGGCGCGTGCCGTGATGAGCGCGGAGAACACGGGCAGCCAGATCGAATACCACCACTGCGGCACGCCAATGCCGGGCGAGGTCTCGCCGAAACTGTAGTCGTCCCATACCACGCGAACACTCAGGACGGCGATCACGCCAAACAGCAGAGCCACGGTGGCCGCGCCCAGCATCGACAGGCGCTTGCTGCGCAGGGCAGAGCCGCCCTCGGCAAAGTACTCGATGCGGATGTGCTGGTCGCGCGCCACGGCGGCCGAGCCTGCGATGAGCGCCAGCGCGATCATCAGGAACACCGAGATTTCTTCGGTCCAGGCGAACGAGGAGTTGGTGAAGTAACGCACCAGCACGTTGGCAAAGGTGATGAGTGCGAGGGCCGCCATGACGATGACGGTGAGCCAGTCTTCAAGGCGCAGCGAGCGGGGCTCGGCCTCGGGACTCGCGGCGCCGGGCAGTGCGTCGGTCGCAGGCCCTTGGGGGGAGGAGGAGGACATGGGGCAGGGGGAAGGAGGAGAACAAACACGGGGGCATGCGGGTCGCCCTGCCCGGCAGTGTTGTGCACCAGGGGCCTCGACGCGGAGCGCTGTAGGCGCCGCTTTCTATTATGCGATGGGTTGCTATGCATGCACACCATTGGTGCGCCGTGCCAGCACTGTGTAAACCCTCATGCCCCTGTGCGGCACGCTTCGGGTGCCGCGCGGATAATGCGCCGATGGAAACCAAGTGGCTTGAAGATTTCGTCAGTCTCGCGGAAACCCGCAGCTTCAGCCGGTCAGCGCAGCTGCGGCATGTGACCCAGCCAGCGTTCTCGCGGCGCATCCAGGCGCTGGAGGCCTGGGCCGGTACCGACCTGGTGGACCGCAGCTCCTACCCCACCCGGCTGACCCCGGCCGGCAAGACCCTGTACGACCAGGCCCTGGAAATGCTCCAGTCGCTGCAGAACACGCGCGCCATGCTGCGCGCGCACACCAGCGCAGGCAAGGACATGATCGAGTTTGCCGTGCCCCACACGCTGGCGTTCACGTTCTTTCCGGCCTGGGTCTCCAGCCTGCACGACAAGTTTGGCCCGTTCAAAAGCCGCCTGATCGCGCTGAACGTGCACGACGCCGTGATGCGCCTTGTCGAAGGCGGGTGTGACCTGCTGATTGCCTACCATCACCCTTCGCAACCGTTCCAGCTCGATGCCGACCGCTATGAAATGGTCAGCCTGGGTCAGGAAGTGCTGTCGCCCTACAGCAAGGCCGACGCCGAAGGCCAGCCCGTGCACCGCCTGCCCGGCCGCGCGGGGCAGCCGTTGCCCTACCTGGGCTACGCGCCCGGCGCCTACCTGGGACGGGTGACCGAACTCATCCTCAAGCAGTCGCAAACGCCCATTCACCTGGAGCGCGTGTACGAAACCGACATGGCCGAGGGCCTCAAGGCCATGGCGTTGGAGGGGCACGGGGTGGCCTTTTTGCCGCACAGTGCCGTGAAGAAGGAGCTGCGCTCGCGCCGCCTGGTCAGCGCCGCGCCCCCGGATGCCGAAGGCCTGCAAATGACCATGGACGTGCGTGCCTATCGCGAAAAACCCAACGGCAAGGACACCCCCAAGGGCACGGCACAAGCGCTGTGGGCCTACCTGCAGGCCCAAGCGGCCTCATGCTAAGGGTAAATACGGACATAAACACTTTGCATAGTTGTGCGCGCAAACGGCATTGGAATTTCACCGTAACGACACGTACAGTCTGCCCCATCGCCGGATCGGTGGAACGCAGCGTGTGCCTTGGCAGGGCCCCACGGTGGCACGAAGATTGCAAACCCGGTTCATTCCGTCACAGAGGCATCGTATGAAAGTTCAGCATTGGGGATTGGCCTGGGGCCTCGCAGCACTGTGCTGTGCGGTCGGTGCATCTGCGCAGGCCAGCGTGCTGGAGCGCGTGGCTGGCGGCGGCAAGCTGGTCATCGCTTACCGCGAATCCTCGGTGCCTTTCTCGTACATCGACAGCCAGTCAGGCAAGCCCGTGGGCTACGCGCTGGACCTGTGCCTGCGCATGGCCGAGCTGGTGCGCAAGAAGACTGGCAAGAAGGACATGGAGATCGAGCTGGTGCCTGTCACGCCGGCCAATCGCATCGCCATGATCGAGCAGGGCAAGGCTGATATGGAGTGTGGCTCCACCACCAACAACGCCGAGCGGCGCCAGAAGGTGGCCTTCACCATTCCCCATTTCATCACCGGTGCCCGGCTGCTGGTCAAATCCTCCAGCGCCATCGACCGCGTGGAAGACCTCAATGGCAAGAAGCTGGTGTCCACCAAGGGCACTACGCCCCTGAAGGCCGCCGACCAAGCCAACCGCGAGCGCCTGATGGGCATCACCATCGTGGAGGCACCCGACCATGCCAAGGCGGTCGAGATGGTCGAAAAAGGCGAGGCCGATGCATTTGTGATGGACGACGTGCTGCTGTACGGCCTGGCTGCCGGGCGGCCCGACCCCAAGGCGCTCAAGGTGGTGGGCCGCTTCATGACCACCGAGCCACTGGCCATCATGCTGCCCAAGAACGACCCCGAGTTCAAAAAGCTGGTGGACGAGGAAATGCGCCGCCTGATTACCAGCCGCGAGATTTACCCGATTTACGACAAGTGGTTCAACAAGGCCATTCCGCCAAACAATACCGTGCTGAACCTGCCGGTCAGTTACTTGTTGCGCGACTTCTGGAAATACCCTACCGACCAGGTCCCGTTCTGACTAATATCCCTGGTTGCGTGCTACCCCTTTTTGGAGTGCGGTTCTGACCGGTTACCCCCGGCAGGCCCCTGTCTCTAAAATCCCCCCTTTTTCGTTTTCAACACAAGGAGATCCCTATGAAGAAACATTTGCTCGCGGTTGCCGTGACCGCCTTGGCTGCAGGCAGCGTATTTGCCCAAGCCAATGACACTCTGGCCAAGATCAAGGCCTCCGGCAGCGTGACGCTGGGCGTGCGCGAGTCTTCGGGTCTTTCGTACACGCTGGGCAACGGCAAGTACGTGGGTTTCCACACCGAAATGGGCGAGATCGTTTTGCACGACATCCAGAAGCAACTGGGCTTGCCCAAGCTGGATATCAAGTACCAGCCCGTGACATCGCAAAACCGTATTCCGCTGGTGACCAACGGCACCGTGGACCTGGAGTGCGGCTCCACCACCAACAACGCCGCCCGCCAGAAGGACGTGGCGTTTGCCGTGACTACCTATGTGGAAGAAGTGCGCACCGTGGTGAAGGCCAACTCGGGCATCACCTCGATCAAGGACCTGAACGGCAAGACCGTGGCCACCACCACCGGCACGACCTCCGTGCAGACCCTGCGCAAGCACGAACGTGCTGGCGGGATCGACTTCAAGGAAGTGTTTGGCAAGGACCACGCCGACAGCTTCCTGATGCTGGAAACCGGCCGTGCTGACGCGTTCGTGATGGACGGCTCCATCCTGGCTGCCAACGTCTCCAAGTCCAAGAACCCTGCCGATTACAAGATCGTGGGCGAAGTGCTGTCGGTGGAACCCATCGCCTGCATGTTGCGCAAGGACGACCCTGCGTTCAAGAAGGCCGTGGACGACTCCATCAAGCGCCAGATCGCCGACGGCTCGCTGGCCAAGCTGTACGACAAGTGGTTCATGCAACCCGTGCCACCGACTAACACCAAGATCGGCCTGCCGATGTCCGACGCTACCAAGGCAGCTTGGGCATCGCCTAACGACAAGCCCATGGAAGACTACGCCAAGAAGTAAGCTCTGCAACGCTTGTGCCCCTTCGGCCAGCCGGTTTGAAGGGGCTTTTTTGTTGGGTCGGCCAAGGGTGGCCCCCAGCGCAAAACCAAAAATTAAAGGGGTGCTCCTATGAGTTGGGATTGGCAGGTGTTCTGCCAGGACACCATGGACCGGGAAGTTGTGCAGAGCTGCTTTGGCAAAGGCGGCGAGATCACCTACCTGGACTGGATGCTGTCGGCCTGGGGCTGGACGGTGTCCGTTTCGCTGCTGGCCTTGCTGCTGGCGCTTGTGTTGGGTTCATTCATCGGTACGCTGCGCACCTTGCAGGACCGCCCGATGATCGTTCGCCTGGGCAATACCTGGGTCGAGCTGTTTCGCAATATTCCGCTGCTGGTCCAGATTTTCCTGTGGTACCACGTGCTGCCCAGCCTGTTCCCTGTGCTGCGGGGCGTGCCCGGTTTTGCGCTGGTGGTGCTGGCGCTGGGCTTTTTCACCTCGGCACGTATTGCCGAGCAGGTGCGCTCGGGCATTCAGGCCCTGCCACGCGGCCAGCGATATGCCGGCATGGCCATGGGTTTCACCACCTTCCAGACCTACCGCTATGTGCTGCTGCCCATGGCTTTCCGCATCATCATTCCGCCGCTGACCAGCGAGACGATGAACATCTTCAAGAACTCGTCCGTGGCGTTTGCCGTGTCGGTGGCCGAACTCACCATGTTCGCCATGCAGGCGCAGGAAGAAACCTCGCGCGGCATCGAGGTCTATCTGGCGGTGACCACGCTGTACATCATCTCGGCGTTTGCGATCAACCGCATCATGGCCTCCATTGAAAAGCGCGCACGCATCCCTGGCATGGTCGTGAGTGGCGCGGCCGGAGGGGGGCATTGATATGAATCTCGATTTCTCCTTCTACAACTGGGACCTGATCTCCAACTTCGTGCTCAAGGGGCTGTACTTCAGCCTGATCCTCATGCTGGTGGCCACCGTCGGGGGCGTGCTGTTTGGCACCGTGCTGGCGCTCATGCGCCTGTCGGGCAAGAAGTGGCTGGATGTGCCCGCCACCATCTACGTCAACGGCATGCGCTCCATTCCGCTGGTGATGGTGATCCTTTGGTTCTTCCTGCTGGTGCCAGCCATCATCGGCCGCCCCATTGGCGCGGAAGTGTCGGCGGTCATCACCTTCATCGCCTTTGAGGCGGCGTACTTCAGCGAAATCATGCGCGCTGGCATCCAGTCCATCCCACGCGGCCAGGTGTATGCCGGCCAGGCACTGGGCATGACGTATGGCCAGAACATGAAGCTGGTGGTGCTGCCACAGGCGTTCCGCAACATGCTGCCCGTGCTGCTCACGCAGACCATCATCCTGTTCCAGGACACGTCGCTGGTCTACGCCATTGGTGCCTACGACATGCTCAAGGGCTTTGAAGTGGCAGGCAAGAACTTTGGTCGTCCGATCGAGGCGTACCTGGCCGCTGCGGTTCTGTACTTCATCATGTGCTACGCGCTGTCCTGGGCGGTCAAGCGCCTGCACCAGAAGATCGCGATCATCCGCTGATCGATGCTGGTGCTAAAGAGATTGGATTGAGGAAAAAGAAATGATCGAACTCAAAAACGTATCCAAGTGGTATGGCCCGGTGCAGGTGCTCAACGAGTGCTCGGCCACCATCAACAAGGGTGAAGTGGTGGTGGTCTGCGGCCCCTCGGGCTCCGGCAAGTCCACGCTCATCAAGACCATCAACGCGCTCGAACCCTTCCAGAAGGGCGAGATCACGGTCGATGGCGTGAAGCTGCACGACCCCAGCACCAACCTGCCCAAGCTGCGCAGCCGCGTGGGCATGGTGTTCCAGCACTTCGAGCTGTTCCCCCACCTGTCGGTGACGGACAACCTGACCATCGCGCAGATCAAGGTGCTGGGCCGCAGCGCGGACGACGCCAAGAAGCGGGGCCTCAAGATGCTGGAGCGTGTGGGCCTGATCGCCCACAAGGACAAGTTCCCCGGCCAGCTCTCGGGCGGCCAGCAGCAGCGTGTGGCCATTGCGCGCGCCTTGTCGATGGACCCCATCGTGATGCTGTTCGACGAGCCCACGTCTGCACTCGACCCCGAAATGGTCGGCGAAGTGCTGGACGTGATGGTGGGCCTGGCCAACGAAGGCATGACCATGATGTGCGTGACCCACGAAATGGGTTTTGCCCGCAAGGTGAGCAACCGCGTGATCTTCATGGACGTGGGCGGCAAGATCCTGGAAGACTGCTCCAAGGACGACTTCTTCAACAACCCCGACGCTCGCCAGCCCCGCACGAAGGACTTCCTCAACAAGATCCTTCAGCACTGAACGGTGCTTGCACCCCCCGTGCCGCAAGGGTTTGGGGCTACAAAAAAGCGCTCTCCGGAGCGCTTTTTTCATGGGGCCACCCAAGGCTGAACGTCTGCTGCGCACAGGCTAGCGCTTACTCCGCCGACCGGCTGGCGGGTGGCCTTCCACGATCAGTTGCGACTCGAAATCAGTCCAGAGATCGTCGCGCCGCTTCAGTGCCTCGGACACCGCCTTGTGCCGCTGCTGGGCCACGGCCGACACCAGCGCATTGCACAGGAAGAACGCGGCGGTGTACGAGTCGAACGGCGATGCGTTGGACGTGCGCACCTGCAGCCGGTGGTGGGACAGCGCGGCCAGTGGAGCCGCAGCGCTGTCGGTGATGGCCAGCACCTGGGCGCCCGCGTCGCGAAAACGCTGCGCCACTTTCACCGGCCCGCTGGCGTAGCGGCGGATGCTGAAGACCAGCAAGGCGTCCTCTGGCTGGATCCACAGCAGCTGGTCGGTCGCGTCCACGGCGCCGGCTCCCAGTTCGTGCACGCCGGGTCGGCACATGTTCAGGTGCAGTGCCAGCCAGGCGGCCACCGGGGCGCTGTTGATCTGCGCCAGCACAAAGATCCGTCCCTTGCCCTGTGCGATGCGCGCCACCATGGCCTCGAACGCCACCATGTCCAGCCCGTCGCGCGTGGTGGTGAGGTTGTGCTGGTCGTGCAGCAGCGCGTCGTCCACACACTGCTGCAGGCTGCGCCGGGTGCCGATGGTGACCGGCGCGCGCTGCCCCGCCGTTTGCAGCAGGGCCGTCACCTCGGCCCGCGCCTCGCGCTGGGCCTCGGCATAGCTGCCGTAGCCCAGCTTGGCAAACAGCCGCACCACGGTCGATGCACTGGTGCCGGTGCGCGCAGCAAGGGCGGTGGCGGACTCCAGCAGGGCGTGGGGGTAGTCGCGCCCCAGGGCCTCGGCCAGCGCCCGTTCGCTGGCGGTCAGGTCGGCGTCCTGACGGGCCAGCCGCTCGGTCAGCAAGGCGCTGGATTCGTGCAATGATGATTTCATAAAATTCTCATTCGTGCAAAATACGTTGCAGAAGCCCGGGTCGCGTGCAACACTGCGGC
Organism: Acidovorax sp.; assembly: GCF_016783915.1. Taxonomy (GTDB): domain Bacteria; phylum Pseudomonadota; class Gammaproteobacteria; order Burkholderiales; family Burkholderiaceae_C; genus Acidovorax. The sequence continues at coordinate 12,305 of NZ_JADHVT010000017.1, read as the reverse complement.
CCAAATTTTGCCCCTACCTGGGGCTTGCCCAAGGACAACGATGCTCAATACCCTGAACGAAGGTCTGCTGCCGGTGCGTGCGCAGGTCCTGGACTGGCTGGCCAGACAGCAGCAGTCCATGCAAGACCTGTTGCAAAAAGTGGTCAATATCGAGAGCGGCAGCCGTAATGAGGCGGGCGTGAAGGCCGTCGCCCATGCCCTGGCCGAGCGCCTGCAGGCTGCCGGTGTGCCGGTGCAGTTTGAGCCCGTACCCGGCTATGGCGTGCTGCTGCATGCGCAGGTCAACCCGGCCGAGGGCGCTGCAGCCGGTGGCGCGCCCATCATCCTCATGGGGCACATGGACACGGTGTTTCCGGATGGCACCGTGCCCACACGCCCCTACCGCGAAGAAGCCGGGCGTGCCTACGGCCCCGGCGTGGCAGACATGAAGTCCGGCTTGGTGCTCAACGTGTTTGTGGCCGAGGCCTTTGCGCGCTGCGGCGGCCTGCAGGCGCCGCTGCACCTGTTCTTCTCGTGCGATGAAGAGATCGGTTCGCCCGCCACGCGTGACCTCATCATGGCCCGCGTGCGGGGGGCGCGTGTGGTGTTCAACGCCGAGCCGGGCCGTGTCAGCGGCAACGTGGTCACCAGCCGCAAGGGCTCGATGGTGGTGGAGTTCGAGGTGCAGGGCGTGGCCGCGCATGCAGGCATCAACCACGCCGCTGGCGCCAGCGCCATCGAAGCCCTGGCCCGCAAGACCCTTGCGCTGCATGCGCTGACCGACCCCGCCACGGGCGTCACCTGCAACGTGGGCGTGGTGCAAGGGGGCATCGTGCCCAACATGGTGGCCCCCCACGCCCGCGCTGAGGTGGACCTGCGCTTTACCTCCGACACCAACCCCGACGAACTGCTGGAGCGCGTGCGTGCCATCGTCGAAGAAGAGTCCGTGCCCCGCACCCAGGGCCGCATCACCACCACGCGCCGCACCCTGCCCATGAAGCCCACCCCGGACAACCTGCTGGCGCTGTATCAGCAGGGCGCGCGGTCACTGGGCTTTGAGGTGCAAGGCGAGTTCACTGGCGGCGCTGCCGACAGTGGCCTGACCGCATCGGTGGGCGTGCCCACGCTGTGCGCCACGGGCCCGGTGGGCGGCCACGCACACACCGAACGCGAGTACTGCGAGCTGTCCACCTTTGTGCCACGCGCGCAGGCCGTGGCGCTGGCCGTGCTGGCGCACCCCTGATTTTTGTACCTCCTCCCCCCCATTTTTGAGTTCTTTGACCGTCATGCACACCACACCTTCCCGTCGCCACCTCCTGACCACCGGCCTGGGCCTCGCAGGCCTTGCTGCATTGCCCGCCCTGGCGCAGGACAAATTCCCGTCGCGCCCGATCACGCTGGTGGTGCCGTTCCCGCCCGGCGGGTCGGTGGACATCATGGCGCGCCAGTATTCCGAGCCGCTGTCGCGCGTACTGGGCGTGCCCATCGTGGTGGAAAACCGCGCGGGCGCCGGGGGCTCGGTGGGCGCGCAGTATGTGGCGCGCTCCAAGGCCGACGGCTACACCCTGGTGGTCTCGTCGCAAAGCAGCCACCTGGCCAACCCGCTCACCCAGCCCAAGATCGGCTACGACCCCATCAAGGACTTTGAAAACATCGCCATCCTGGGCCGCCAGCCCAACGCGCTGGTGGTGCACAGCAGCCTGCCGTTCAAGACCTTCAAGGAGTTCATCGACTACGCCAAGAAGAACCCCGGCAAGCTCAACTACGGCAGCGGCGGCGTGGGCAGCATGGGCCAGCTCAATGTGGAAATGCTCAAGGTCTCCACGGGCGTGTTCACCACGCACATTCCCTACCGTGGGGGCACGCCGCTGATCACGGGCGTGCTGGGCAACGAGGTGCAGTTCATTCTCGACAACCTGGTCATCATGTTGCCGCACATCCAGGCGGGCAAGGTGCGCGCCCTGGCCGTGGCCGCCGACCAGCGCCTGCCGCAGCTCCCCGATGTGCCCACCATGGCCGAGGTGGGTCACCCCGAGCTGAACCTTACCTCCTGGACCGGTCTGGCCGCCCCGGCCGGCACGCCCGAGGCTGTGGTGCAGACCTTGTACAAGGCCGTGCGCCAGGTGGCCACGTCGCCCGCCATGGTGGCCAACCTCAAGGACCGCGGCGTGATCGTGCCGGAAGAGATGCCGCCCGCTGCGTTCGAAAAGATGATGGCCGACCGCATGGTGAAGTTCGGCGCAGTCGTCAAACGCGCGGGCATCACCGCCGAATAAACCGGTCCACCGGCCCGTAGCGCGCCGGCTTTGAGCGATTTTGCTCGGTGGCGCTACGTTCATATGCCTCGACAGCTATGAAAATGAGAGCGTTTGGGAGCCTCTTGCCCACAATGGGACAATCACACCCATGACTGCAGCCCCCCAAACCCTCACCATCACCCGCCCCGACGACTGGCACCTGCATGTGCGCGACGGCGAGCCTCTGCACACCGTCGTGCCGCACACCGCCGCCCAGTTCGGCCGCGCGATCATCATGCCCAACCTGCGCCCACCGGTCACCACGGCCGAGCAGGCCCTGGCGTACAAGCAGCGCATCTTGGCCGCTGTGCCCGCTGGTATGAGCTTCGAGCCGCTGATGACGCTGTACCTGACGGACAACCTGCCGCCCGAAGAAATCGTGCGTGCCAAGGCCGCTGGCGTGGTGGCCTGCAAGCTCTACCCTGCAGGCGCCACCACCAACAGCGACGCGGGCGTGACCGACATCCGCAAGACCTACAAGACGCTCGAAGCCATGCAGAAGGCCGGCATGCTCCTGCTGGTGCACGGCGAGGTCACCAGCAGCGACATCGACCTGTTCGACCGCGAGGCCGTGTTCATCGAGCAGCAACTCATCCCGCTACGCCGCGACTTCCCCGAGCTGAAGATCGTCTTCGAGCACATCACCACCAAGGACGCGGCCGACTACGTGATGCAGGCCGACCGCTACACGGCCGCCACCCTCACCGCGCACCACCTGCTGTACAACCGCAACGCCATCTTCATCGGCGTCGTGCGCCCGCACTACTCCGGCCTGCCGGTGCTCAAACGCGAAACGCACCGCGTGGCCCTGGTGCAGGCCGCCACCAGCGGCAGCAGCAAGTTCTTTCTGGGCACCGACAGCGCACCGCACCCGGCGCACCTCAAGGAGCACGCCACCGGCTGCGCGGGCTGCTACACCGCCCACGCGGCCATCGAGATGTATGCCGAGGCATTCGACAACGCCGGTGCGCTCGAAAAGCTCGAAGGCTTTGCCAGCTTCCACGGCCCAGACTTCTACAGCCTGCCGCGCAACACCGGCACCATCACCCTGCGCCGCGAGTCGTGGACACCGCCCGACAGCTTTGCGTTTGGCGAGGCCGAACTCAAGCCCCTGCGCGCCGGTGAAGCCCTGCCGTGGCGGCTGGTGTAAGTCAGCCTTTCGACGCCATCGACTGGAGCGCCCCTTGGCTGGCGCCGTGGCGCGCCCTGGGCCAACCCCTGGCCCAGCAGCTGCTGCAGGATGAACTATCGGTGCACCAGGCATTGCAGACCGCAGCGCCACAGGCTGCCCCGGTAGTCTTTGTGCCCCAGTCCGCGCTGCCCGAAGGCACCGCCTACGAGCAATACATCTGGGACACCCGCCGCGTGCCCACGCGCGACAACCTGCACGACTTCTTCAACGGCCTGGTCTGGCTGCAGTTTCCGCGCACCAAGCGGCGCCTGAACCAGCTGCAGGCCCAGGCCCTTGCCGCCGATGGCGTGCAGGCCGTGCGTGGCCCGCTGCGCGATGCCGTCACGGTGTTCGATGAAAACGGCGCGCTGCTGCAGGCGCCTGATGCCCTGTGGGATGCGCTCCGGGCGCGGGACTGGCAGCGCCTGTTCATCGACCTGCGCCCGCTGTGGGCCGAGGCCCGGCTGGTGCTGTTCGGGCACGCACTGCTCGAAAAGCTGGTTTCCCCGCGAAAACCCATGGTGGCGCATGTATTTCATGCGCCAGTAGCTATGAATTCAATAGCGGATGTGGATGGCTGGCTGGCCGATCAGGTGGACGCCTCGGCATGGTCCACCAAGCCCTTCACGCCGCTGCCGGTGTTGGGCGTGCCCGGCTGGTGGCCTGCCAACGAGGCGCAGGGCTTTTATGACGATGCGCAGGTGTTCCGGCCCTTGCGCGCAGCGCCTGTGCCGTAATTCCCGCCAAGCCTTGTGTGATAAGGCCTTGGCCGGGGTTTGCACCTACCATAGCGCGATGCAATCGCGGCCATGGGGCGGGTGCCTTTGCCACCCAGGGTGGCGGCGCTTGAAGCGCGGCCCCCGGCCCCCATCTGAGCCAGCAAACACTCGTTGTTGTTTACCCCACGGAGAAACCATTCCATGAAGCGGATCCTTTTGTTTGTGATGACCAACCTGGCCGTCGTTGTCGTGCTGGGGGTGGTGGCCAGCCTGCTGGGCGTCAACCGATACCTCACGGCCAACGGGCTTAACCTGGGCGCGCTGCTGGGCTTCGCGCTCATCATGGGTTTTGGCGGCGCGATCATCTCGCTGCTCATCAGCAAGCCCATGGCCAAGTGGACCTCGGGCGTGCGCGTGATCGATGGCTCCGGCTCGCCCGATGAGCGCTGGATCGTCGAGACGGTGCGCAAGTTCGCCGACCAGGCCCAGATCGGCATGCCCGAAGTCGGCATCTTTGAAGGCGACCCCAATGCGTTCGCCACGGGCGCGTTCAAGAACTCGGCGCTGGTGGCCGTGTCCACCGGCCTGCTGCAGGGCATGACGCGTGATGAGGTCGAGGCCGTGATCGGCCACGAGGTGGCCCACATCGCCAACGGCGACATGGTGACCATGACGCTGATCCAGGGCGTGATGAACACCTTCGTGGTGTTCCTGTCGCGTGTCATCGGCTACGCGGTGGACAGCTTCCTGCGCAAGAACGACGAAAACAGCTCGGGCCCCGGCATCGGCTACTACGTGACCACCATCGTGCTCGACATCGTGCTGGGCTTTGTGGCCGCGATGATCGTGGCCTGGTTCAGCCGCCAGCGCGAGTTCCGCGCCGACGCAGGCGCTGCCCAGCTGATGGGCCGCCGCCAACCCATGATCAACGCCCTGGCCCGCCTGGGCGGCATGCACCCGGGCGAGCTGCCCAAGAGCGTGGCAGCCATGGGCATTGCCGGTGGCATTGGCAAGCTGTTCAGTACCCACCCGCCCATCGAAGAGCGCATTGCTGCGCTGCAAAACGCTCAGCAGCAGCAATAACCCGCTGCAGGCGCTGCGCCTGACCGACCCGAGGGCCGCCACAGTCTTGCACTGTGGCGGCCTTTTTTGTGGGTGCGTTGCGGCTGTTGCTTTGGCGCTCCGGCAGGGTGGGGCCTGTTGTGGGCCGGCTCAAGGACTTGTAACCTTTTGTCGATACATTCCCGACGGGTGCCACCCTGAACGGTAGGCCCGCGTTGTCCCATTCACCCTCACGAGAGCCTCCCATGTCCATCTCTCACGCACGTGTTGCCGTCCGCCTGGCCTTGGCCTTTGGTGTGGTCTGCCTCGTCATGTCACTTTCGGCGGCGGTGGGCATCTGGCGGCTGGCCGGGCTGCAGGACATTGCGGACGATCTGGGGGGGGCATCGTCCGAGCGCGCGCTGCTGGCGCGCGAGCTGCACGCCATCGTGGTGCTCAGCTCCGCCCGTGCCGAAACGCTGCTGGAGATCGACAACAACCCCGCCTACGCCGCGCGCATCGATGCGGACCGCAAAACCACCTCGGCCCGTTCGTCCGAGGTGCGCAAGCGCCTGGACGAGCTGGCGGCAGACCCGGAATCGCAGGCCTTGTTCGACGCCATTGACAAGGCCGGCAACGGCTTCCGTACGGTGCGGGACGATCTGGTCAAGCGCCGCAAGGCGGGCGAAGCCTTGCCGCCCGACGCCATTGCCAAGCAGCTGCGCCCTGCCGCTGACGCCTATGCCGCAGCCGTGGACAAGCTGGCCGACTACCAGCGCCAGCGTGTGGCCGAGGCGCGCGCCGCTGCGGCCCGCAGCGAAAGCCAGGGCATCACGCTGCTGGCAGCGGGCTCGCTGGTGGGCCTGCTGCTGAGCCTGGCCTGCGCCTGGCTGCTGTCGCGCTCCATCCTGCAGCCCCTGGCCCATGCGTCCGAGGTGACCGACCGCATTGCCGAAGGCGACCTCACCTCCCCCGTGCCCGCGCCGCAGGCGGGCAACCGTGACGAACTGCAGGCGCTGCTGTCGCGCCTGGGTGGCATGCAGGCGCGGCTGGCCGAGCTGGTGGTGGGCATGCGCCAGGCCAGCACGTCGGTGGCCGGGGCCAGCAGCGAGATTGCGGCGGGCAACAGCGACCTGTCGGCCCGCACCGAGCAGACGGCCTCCAACCTCGAAGAGATCGCCGCCAGCATGGAGGAGCTGCTGGCCACCGTGCGCCACAGCGCCGATGCCGCTGCGCAGGCCAGCACCCTGGCTGCCGGTGCCAGCAGCGTGGCCCAGCGCGGGCGCGAGGCGGTGGACCGCGTGGTGGGCACCATGGACGGCATTGCCCTGTCGTCACGCCGCATTGCCGACATCACCAGCGTCATCGATGGCATTGCGTTCCAGACCAACATCCTGGCACTGAACGCGGCCGTAGAAGCCGCCCGTGCGGGCGAGCAGGGCCGGGGCTTTGCGGTGGTGGCCAGCGAAGTGCGCAGCCTGGCCCAGCGCTCGGCCACGGCAGCCAAGGAGATCGGTGGGCTCATCAGCGACAGCGTGCGGCAGGTGGACGAGGGCACGCAACTGGTCCACGCCGCTGGCGGCACCATGGGCGAGATCGTCCAGTCCGTGCAGCAGGTGGCCACCATCATTGGCGAGATCAGCACTGCCGCCCGCGAGCAGACCACGGGCCTGAGTCAGGTGGGCGAGGCGGTCTCGCAGCTCGACCAGATGACTCAGCAGAACGCCGCGCTGGTCGAGGAGTCGTCCGCCGCCGCCCAGGGCCTGCGCGTGCAGGCGCAGCAACTGGCCGAGCTGGTGGAGGCCTTCCGCCTGCCTGCAGCCGCTGGGGGCCAGAAGGCGCTGCGGTAAGCCTGCAGGTCAGGTGCGGGTCACCATCAGCCCCAGCCAAGGCCAGTAGGTCAGCGCAAAGACCACCAGCAGGATCACCCCGGTCAGCGTGATCACGATGCCGGTGCGCACGAAGTCGTGCGCGTCAAAGGTGTCGGTGCCGTAGGCGATCATGTTCTGCGGCGCGTTCACCGGCAGGATGAACCCGAAGCTCACCACAAACTGCAGGATCATCGTCATGCCCACGATGTTGATGCCAGGCGTCTGCACGGTGGACAGCACGCTGATGACGATGGGAATCATGGTGGACGCCAGCGCCGTGGCGCTGGCAAAGCCCAGGTGAATGACGATCAGGAACGCGGACAGCAGCATCAGGATGGCGAAGGCCGGCGCCATCTGCAGTCCCAGGTGGCCCACGATGAGCTGGGCCAGCCAGCCCGCCGCCTTGGTCTGCAGTAGCGCAGAGCCCACGCTGATGCCCACCGCGAACAGCACCACCGTACCCCACGGGAACCCCTTTTGCGACTGCTTCCAATCCATCACGCCGATGCGCGGAAACAGCATCAGCGCCACGGCAGCAATGGTGGTGGAGGTGGTGTCAAAGTCGTGCAGCACCTTCTCGGTGGACCAGAACCCCAGCAGCACCAGCACCACGGCCAGCAGCTTCCACTGGTTCAGCGTCATCGGGCCCAGTTCGGCCAGTTGCTGCCGAATGGTCTCCTGCCCGCCCGCAATTTCCTTCATCTCTGGCTTCATCATGCGCGTCATGATGAAGAACAGCGCCACCGTCATCAGGGCTGCAAACGGGGCGGCCGCCACAAACCATTCGCCCCAGGTGATCTGCGCACCGAGCTGCTTTTCGATGAAGCCGATGGCCACCATGTTCTGCGCCGCAGCGGTCTTGATACCCACGTTCCAGATGCTGGCCGTCTGCGCCGTGGTGATGACCAGCAGCGCGGCAAAGCGGCTCTTGCGGTCTACCTTGAAGGCCAGCACAAAGCCCATCATGATCGGCATCAGGCAGGCCACGCGCGCCGTGGTGCTGGGCACGATGAACGACAGCAGAAAGCCCACCACCATGGCCCCGATCACGATGTGGTGGGTCTGGGCGCCGACCTTGGACAGCACCGTGAGGGCAATGCGCCGGTCCAGCCCCGTGGCGGTCATGGCCGACGCGATGAAACACGCGGCAGCGACCAGCGCTACGGCGCTGTTGGCAAAGCCCGAGAGCGCGAGGTTCAGCGCCGCGCCCGTGCCCATGTCCGCGCCATCGGGTTTGGCCACGCTGGGTGCGTAGGCCAGCAAGAACACCATCAGCGCGGCGATCACCACCGCACTCACCGAGTATTCGAGCGCCTCGGTCATCCAGACGATCACCGCGAACGCAAGGATGGCCAGCATGGTCTGCCCCGCCACTGGCAACCCGGCCGGGGTGGGCAAGGCCAGCACGGCCAGCAGTGCCACCAGGGCGCCGAGCAGGCCGAGCCGTTTGGCGAGGCTCGCCGATGCGGGGGCGGGGGATGTGGTCGGTGCGGCAGTGGACATGGGGGGCTCCGGTGAGGACGCGCTGGGCGCGAATCCTTGCGCCGCGCGTGCGGATGCATGGCTGGCCCAAGGGCTTCCAGTGTTGCCCGCTGTCCGCTGCGGGTGTTGATTCAGGTCAAGGAGGGACGGTGGTGGGGCCGCGTTCGCAGCGGGACAGAGAGGCTGCTGCGTCTCAAGCCCCCACATCCACCCGCCAGCGCCTGCGCGGCGCGCGCAAGGCATGGCGCTTGCGGTACTCCCCCGGTGCCATGCCTGTGTAGCGCACAAAGATGCGCCGGAACGCGGCGGGATCGCTGTAGCCGCAGGCCATGGCAATGCTGGGCACGCTCTCCAGCGTCACCTCCAGCAGCACCTTGGCGCGTGCACACCGCAGGCTGTGCAGGTGGTCCAGCGGCGACTGCGACAGCTCCTGCTGAAAGTGCCGCAGCAAGGTGCGCGGGCTCACTGCCGCTGCCTCCGCCAGTCGGGCCAGCGAGTACGGCTCGTCCAGATGGTTCTCCATCCAGGCCATGGCGCGGGCCAGGGTGCTGTCGCGTGTGGCGGGGATGTGTTGCTGCGCGTTGGCCTGCAGGGCGGCACGGGCGCGGTCGTGGTCGAGCCGCAGCACGCTGGCGCAGGTCTGGGCCAGCGCATCGCCCAGCGCATGGCGCACCAGGGCAATCGCCATCTCACCCAGGCTGTGGGGCAGCGCGCAGCTGAGCCAGGGGCCGTCATCGCTCAGGTCGTGGCCGGCGTCCAGCCCCACCTCGGGAAAGTCCCGCTCAAACCCGGCCAGGTAGAACCATGGCAGGCAGCCGCGGCGGCCCTGCAGGCGCCCGCTCTGCGCCGCCAGCCAGGCACCATTGCCCACGGTAAGCACCTTGTGCCCGGCATCCAGCGCAATGCCGATCTGGCGTGAGAGGGCGCGGTGGCGCGCCGCCACATCGCGGATGGCCGGGATGTCGGCCGCGTGGAACGAGGGAATGAACCAGGCCTGTGCGGGGCCGTCGGCCGGCGCCGCCGTGGGCTGCGTGTAGGCCGCCAGCGGGCCTGGCTGCTGCGGCAAGGGCTGGCCCTGGGCATCCAGCAGCCGCCAGGCCAGGCGGGGCGAGCCTGCACCGCCCCGCAGGCCGGCCAGCAGGTTGGCGCCGCGCAAGAGGTCGATGAACTGCAGTGCATTGCCCACCGCCGATTCGGGCAGCAGCGGGATGTCGATGCGAAAAACCGGGGCCGTCGCAGACAGGACAGAAGAACGGGGCATGGCGATATTGGCTCTGTGGATGGCCATTTTCGCTTGTATGCAGCGCGGGGTGGACTCTTAGCATGAACGAGCGTTTTTTTGCTGCGTTCCCTTTTGTTTTCACTTCCTGCACGGATCTGCCTCATGCACAAACCCCTCTCTGCCATCTCGCTGGCCACCTGCTTGCTTCTCAGCGGGCTCACGTTCGCATCGTCCGCCCAGGCCCAGGCCCTGGATGCCGCCGGCCTGCAGGCCATCGACGCCGCCGTGACGGCCGTGGCGCCCAAGATGGTCAATTGGCGCCGCGACATCCATTCCCACCCCGAACTCTCGGGCCAGGAAGTGCGCACCGCCAAGCTCGTGGCCGAGCACCTGAAGAAACTGGGCATGGAAGTGCAGACCGGCGTGGGCGGTACCGGCGTGGTGGGCACGCTCAAGGGCGGCCTGCCCGGCAAGGTGGTGGCCCTGCGCGCCGACATGGACGCACTGCCCGTGCTGGAGAACACCGGCCTGCCCTTTGCGAGCAAGGCCAAGGCCAACTACCTGGGCAAGGAAGTGCCTGTGATGCACGCCTGCGGCCACGACGCCCACACCGCCATGCTGATGGGCGCGGCCGAGGTGCTGGCGGGCATGAAGGCGCAGTTGCCTGGCACCGTGAAATTCATCTTCCAGCCCGCCGAAGAGGGCGCGCCGGTGGAGCCCGACGCCAACGGCAAGGTGCCCAGCTTCGGCGCCAAGGCCATGATCGAAGCCGGTGCACTCAAGGACGTGCAGGCCATCTACGGCCTGCACATCACCTCCAACCTGCCCGGCGGCGTGGTGGGCTACCGCAGCGGCCCGCTGATGGCCGGGTCGGACAACATCACCATCCATGTGGAAGGGCGCGGCGGCCATGGCTCGTCGCCCTGGGCCACCATCGACCCCATCGTGGCTGCCAGCCAGGTGGTGATGGGCCTGCAGACCGTGGTGAGCCGCCAGCTCAACATCAGCCAGGAACCGGCCGTGGTCACCATCGGCCAGATCCAGGGCGGCACGCGCTACAACATCATCCCCGACAAGGTGGAGATGATGGGTACCTTGCGCACGTTCGACGAAGACATGCGCCAGGAAGCGCTCAAGCGCATCACCACCACGGCCGAGTCGATTGCTGCTGCCAGCGGCGCCAAGGCCAGCGTGCGTTTTGGCCCGGTGGCCTACCCCGTGACCACCAACCCCGCGCAGCTCACGCAGGCCTCGCTGCCCGCGCTGAACCTGGCGATGGGCGGCAAGACCATGGTGATCCCCAAGGTCGCTGGGTCCGAAGACTTCTCGGAGTTCCAGAAGGTTGTGCCGGGCTTCTTCTACTTCCTGGGCGCGCCGCCCAAGGGCAAGGAATTTGCCAAGGCCCCGCCCAACCACTCTGCGCTGTTCGACATTGACGAAGACCAGCTGCCCACCGGCGTGCGCAGCCTGGCCGCGCTGGCCGTGGACTTTTTGCAGCGCAAGTAAAAAGAAGCGGAAAGAAGAGGGCGCCGTGCGGCTCAGGCCGCGCGGTGGGGTGGGGCTAGCTGGCGGCCGATGAGCAGGCGAAACGGCAGCAGCAGCGCCACCCCCAGCCCCAGCTTCACACCCAGGTCACCCAGCGCCCAGGTGATCCACGGGTCGCTGGTGCCTGCAAACGCAATGCTCCAGAACACGGCGGTGTCCAGCACCGCTGCGAGCAGCGTGGCCACCAGCGGCGCGCGCCACCAGGTGCCGTGGCGCAGCCGGTCGAACACGCTGATGTCCAGCCACTGTGAGAGCAAAAACGCGGTGCCCGATGCGATGGCAATGCGCAACGGCGCCAGCACCAGCGAGGCCGCAACGGCCACCGCAAAGCCCACCCACGCCACCCGCCGCGCCTGCTGCGGGCCGTGGGCGCGGTTCACCAGTTCGCTCACCAGAAAGGCCACCGGGTAGGTGATGGCGCCCCAGGTGAGCCAGTCATTGAGGGGGAACTGGACCAGGATGTTGGACGCCAGCACCACGGCGGCCATGGCCAGGGCCGCCGCTGCAAACTGCGCCAAGCTGGGCGCCCGCATCATGCTGCCGCGCCGAGCAGGCTGCGCGCCACGGCCTCGCCGACCTTGATCCCATCCACGCCAGCCGACAGAATGCCGCCCGCGTAGCTGGCGCCTTCGCCCGCCGGGTACAGGCCGGGCGTATTCAGGCTTTGCAGGTTGTCGCCGCGGCCAATCTTGAGCGGCGACGAGGTGCGTGTCTCCACGCCCGTCAGCACCGCGTCGTGCATGTCAAAGCCCTTGATCTTGCGACCAAACACGGGCAGTGCCTCGCGCAGCGCCTCGATGGCGTAGCCGGGCAGGGCAGCGTGCAAATCGCCCAGCGCCACGCCGGGCTTGTACGAGGGCTCCACGCTGCCCAGCAGGGTCGAAGGCTTGCCCGCGATGAACTCGCCCACCAGCTGGCCCGGCGCACTGTAGTCGCGCCCGCCCAGCACAAAGGCGTTCGATTCGAGCTGGCGCTGCA
>NZ_JADHVT010000089.1 GCF_016783915.1 Acidovorax sp. | reverse complement strand
GGACGCAAGGCCTGTCCAGCGGGGGCTCCGGCAGCGACTCCAGTGTGCTGGGCGACATTGCCGGGGGCGCGGCCGATGCGCTGGGCAGCGCCGACGAGGGCGCCGTGGTGGTCGTGCCCGTGGTGGCCATCTTTCTCATTGGCGCGGCGCTGGTCCTGGGGGCGGGCTCGCTCGCCATGCTGTTCTTTGGCTGGGATGTGCTGCTCACCGTGGCTGTGGAGATTGCCTTCTCGGTGGCCACGGCCCGCGCCGCCGTGGGGGTGGAGCGCGAAGGCTGGCTCAGCGCCGCCGTGCGCCTGACCTGGAAGCCCCTGCTGGGCGCGCTGGTCTGCGCCGTGCTGCTGGGCGCCACCATCGACCACTTCCTGCCCCATGTGCATTCGTTGCCCGAGGCGTTGCGCGTGATCCAGGGACGGTGAATTGCTCTTGTTTTGATAGCTGTCCAGGCAATTTGCACTAGCGCTTGGGGCAAAAATCCCTTCGAAAGCGCCTGAAACCGCTTGTGGAGCCCCTAACGGGAGGACCGGCCCGTGCCGTGGCCGCAGTCCTCGCCGGGCTCCACGGGCGGCAGCGCATCCAGGTTGGTCCGCACCCGCGCCAGCAGGGCCAGCAGCTGCGCCTGGGTGGCGTTGTCGCAGCCCGCCAGCACCTGGGCCGACAGGGTTTGCCGCGCGGCCTGCAGCGCCTGGTACAGCGCCTGGCCCTCGGCGCTCAGCGTGAGGCACAGGCTGCGCCGGTCCTCAGCGTGGGGCTGGCGCTCCAGCCAGCCCTTGTCCTGCAGCAGGCCCAGCATGCGTGCCACCTGGGCCTTGTCGGCGCCGCTGTGGCGCACCAGCTCTTTCTGCGTGGCTCCGGGGTGGCGGCCAATGAAGTTCAGCGCGCGCACCTCGTTGAAGGTCAGGTCGGGGTGCACGGAGGTCATCGCGCGCACCATGCGCGCCCGGTAGGCGTGCATCAGGTCGTGCAGGGCTTCAAACACATCGGGGCGGGCGCGTGGGGGCATGGCGTGGCTATCGGTTGACAAAGTCAACTGAATGGCGGATGATTTGGTTGATTAAATCAACATTTTACGCCATGAACGCACCTCTGCCCCTGGCCGCCACGGCCCCCTTCCTCACCATCGAGCGCATTCGCCACCCTTTGCAGGGCCGCCACCTCCAGGTGGTGCGCCGCACCCAGGTCAGCCCCGGCTTTGTGCGGCTGACCCTGGCCGGCCCCGAGCTGGCAGGGTTTGTGAGCGCCGGGTTCGACGACCACCTCAAGCTCATACTTCCCTCGCCCGGGCAGGACCGGCCCACCTTGCCCACGCTGCAGGACGGCCGCCCCGTGTTCGATGGCCCGCGCCCCGTGCTGCGCGACTACACCCCAGCGCGTTTTGACGCCGCAGCGGGCGAGCTGGACATAGAGGTCGCCTTGCACGACGCAGGCCCTGCCACCGACTGGGCCGCTAGCGCCACCGTGGGCCAGTGGGTGGGCATTGCCGGGCCGCGCGGCAGCATGGTGGTGCCCACGGGCTTCGACTGGCACTGGCTGCTGGGCGACGAAACCGCGCTGCCCGCCATCGCCCGCCGCCTGGCCGAGCTGCCCGCCAGCGCGGTGGCCACCGTGCGCATCCAGCTGAACAACCCGGCCGACCAGCGGGTGTTGGCGAGTGCGGCGCAAGTGGATCTGCAGTGGGTGAGCGCGCTGCCTGCCGCCGTCGAAGCCCTGGCGCTGCCGCCCGGCGCTGGCTTTGTCTGGGCGGCTGGCGAACACAGCGACATGGCCGCCGTGCGCCGTGCCGTGCTGGGCAAGCCGGGTGTGGACCCGAAACGCATGCGCATCTCCGCCTACTGGAAGCGTGGCGCGGCAGACCACCACGAAGACTTGGCGAACGCCGGGTAATCGGCGCTCGCCGCCGTTCTCTCAGCGCAGCAGCGTCAGCGCCGCCGCCTTCTGCACCGCCTGCGTCATGTGCTGCAGCGCCTGTACATTCAGACGCCAGCACTGCCAGTACAGCGGTACATCCACAGGCTTGTTTGCAATCAGTTCGACCAGGACGCCGGTCTTCAGGTCGTCGTCCACCAGCGGGTCGGGTGTCATGCCCCAGCCCAGGCTGGCGCGGGTGGCTTTGACGAAGGCGTGCGCCTCAGGCAGCCAGTGCACGGGCGGTGCGAGCTTGCGGCGCGTGATGCGGCCCAAAAAACGCGCCTGCAGCGCATCCTTGCGGTTGAACACCAGCATGGGTGCCTGCGCCAGGGTGGTGGCGTTCACGCCCTGCGCAAAGTGGCGCTGCATGAAGGTGGGGCTCGCCAGCGCGCGGTAGCGCAAGGTGCCCAGCGGCAGCACCTGGCAGCCCTGCACGGGCTGCGGGTCGGCCGTCACGGCGGCCATCACGCGGCCCTCGCGCAGCAGGTTGGCCGAGTGGTCCTGGTCTTCCACATGGATGTCGAAAGTGATGGCCTGCCCCTCGGCCGCTTGAGCCATGGCGTGGGGGAACCAGGTGGCCAGCGAGTCGGCATTCACACCAATCGCCAGCCGCGTGGTGCTGTGCTGGCCCCCGCCAATGGTGGCCAGCGCATCGGCCTCGCTCAGCGCCACCTCGCGCGCATGGCGGTACAACGCCTGCCCGGCCTCGGTGGGCGTGCAGGGCGTGGCTCGGCGCACCAGCACCTGGCCCAAGCGCTCTTCCAGCAGCTTGATGCGCTGCGACACCGCCGAGCGCGTGACATGCAGCACGGCTGCCGCTCGCTCGAAGCTGCCCTCGTCTATCACCGTGGCAAAGGCGTTGAGCTGGGCGGAGTCGAGTTGCATGGGGGGTTAGCTATTCTTATGGATCGTTAAAAAGTATAGCTGGAGTTAACGCAGGCCTTTGGCCAGAATCCGTGCCCATGGTCTCCACTGCCTTCGTTCACGGTTTCACCTCCACCGCCATGCTCATCATGGCCATCGGCGCGCAGAACGCGTTTGTGTTGCGCCAGGGCCTGCGGCGCGAGCATGTGCTGCCCGTGGTGCTGGTGTGCGCGCTGTCGGACGCGGTGCTGCTGCAGGTGGGCGTGTGGGGCATGGGCGGCGTGCTGCTGGCCCGGCCGGAGTGGGCGCAGCTCATGCGCTGGGCGGGCGCGCTGTTCCTGTTGATGTACGCAGCGCAGACGGCTACACGGGCGCTGCGCCCCGGCCCGTTGCTGGTCGCCACCAGCGGCCCCGGCGCCAGCCTGCGCGCCCCGCTGGCCACCGTGGCGGCTCTGACCTGGCTCAACCCCCATGTGTACCTGGACACCGTGGTGCTGCTGGGCACCATGGCCACGCCGTACCCGGCCTGGGGGCGTGCGCTGTTTGCGGCGGGCGGCTCGCTGGCCAGCGCGCTGTGGTTCTTGTTGATCGGCCTGGGTGCCCGCTGGCTGGCGCCGTTGTTTGCCACCCCGGCTGCGTGGCGGGTGCTGGATGCGGTGACGGCCACCACCATGCTGGTGCTGGCGGGGGTGATGGCTCTAAGCTAAGAACGATAAGTTCGTTCCCTTGTTGTGCAGCTTGGGGGATAGTCAGGCCATTCAGCATTTTTTGGCGTTTTTGCCTATCCTCCCTTCCATGCGCTTCAAACACCTTCTCCTGGCCGCCGCCATTGCTGCGGCTTTGCCTCTGGCCGCACAGGCCAAGACCTTCCGCTGGTCCCGCTCGGTGGATATTTCCACCTGGGACATCCACACCCAGAACGTGGGCGTGAACAACACCATGCACGGTGCGGTGTACGACACGCTGGTGGAATACAACAGCAAGACCTTCAAGCCCGAGCCCTCGCTGGCCACCGAGTGGAAGCTCATCAAGCCCACCCAACTACGCCTCACGCTGCGCAAGGGCGTGAAGTTCAGCGATGGCAGCGAGTTCACGGCCGACGATGCCAAGTTTTCACTGGAGCGGGCCAAGGCCAAAAGCTCCAACTTCGCCGTCTACACCCAGGGCATCGACCGCGTGGAAAAGGTCGATGCCTACACCATCGACATCATTTCCGACCTGCCCAACCCGGTGCTGGTGAACCAGCTCACCGAGCTGCGCATCATGAGCAAGGCCTGGGCCGAAAAGAACAAGTCGGTCGAGCCCAAGGACATCAAGACCAAGGACGAAAACTTTGCCCACCGCAATGCGCTGGGCACCGGTCCCTACCAGCTCAAGCAGTGGACGCCCGACCAGCGCGTGGTGCTGGAGCCCAACCCGAACTGGTGGGGCAAGGGCAAGTACCCCACCAACCTGACCGAAATCATCTACACCCCCATCAAGGCCGACGCCACGCGCACTGCGGCGTTGCTGTCGGGTGAGGTGGATTTTGTGATCGACCCCAGTCTGCAGGACCTGGCGCGCATCAAGCAGACGCCCAACCTGCAGGTGCTGGAGGGGCCGGAGTACCGCACCATCTTCCTGGGCCTGGACCAGTTCCGCGACGAGCTGCCCGGCTCGGACGTGAAGGGTAAGAACCCGCTGAAGGACCTGCGCGTGCGCAAGGCGCTGTACCAGGCCATCGACATCCAGTCCATCCAGCGCGTGGTGCTGCGTGGCCTGGCCCAGCCCACGGGCACACTCATCGCCAACCAGGTCAACGGCTGGACCAAGAAGGCCGATGTGCGCTACCCCTACGACCCCAAGGTCGCGCAAAAGCTGCTGGCCGATGCGGGCTACCCCAATGGGTTTGAGGTGGACTTTGCCTGCAGCGCGGGCCGCTACATCAACGACGAGCAGCTGTGCCAGGCCATCACCTCGCACTGGGCCAAGGTGGGCGTGAAGGCCAAGCTGCGCTCGCTGCCGTTTGCCACGTACTTCCCGATGATCCAGCGCAACGAAGCCAGCATCTACCTGCTGGGCTGGGGCGTGCCCACGTTCGACGCGTTCTACAGCCTGCAGTCGCTGGTGCGCACGACGGGCGCGGGTGGGGACGGCAATTTCAACCTGGGCCGGTTCTCCGACCCGCAGATGGATGCGCTGATCGAGCGCGTGAAGAAGGAAACGGACACCGCGACGCGCAACGGCCTGATCGAGCAGGCGCTGATCAAGGAGCACGAGTTGGTCTCGCACATCCCGCTGTACAACCAGGTGATTCCGTGGGCGGGCACCAAGAAGGTGGAGATCATCCACCGCGCGGACAACCGCATCGACTGGCGGTATCTGAAGGTGAACTGATCCCGGTTGCCAGCAAAAAGCCCCGGTGCTTGCAGTCAGAAGCGCCGGGACTTTTTTGCGTCCGCAGGCGGCGTATCAGGCCATTGCGCGCTGTACGGCGGAGCGCTGCAGCATGCGCTGCGTGTGTGCAAACACCTTCGGGAACTGGGCAATGTCCACGCCGTCGCTG
This sequence comes from Acidovorax sp., assembly GCF_016783915.1. Lineage (GTDB taxonomy): Bacteria > Pseudomonadota > Gammaproteobacteria > Burkholderiales > Burkholderiaceae_C > Acidovorax. Next base: position 13,763 of record NZ_JADHVT010000089.1, on the reverse strand, counting down.
TGCAGCCAGGTGCCGATGGTGAACAGGTAGCCGTCGGCGACGGTGTACTGCTCGCCCATCACCCAGGGGCCCTGGCCCGCAGGCGGCAGGTAGTGGGTTTCGATGAGATTGAAGCAGTCGGTCATGTTCTGCGGCACCTTGCGCTGCATCGCCGCCTGGGCTTCGGGCTCATCGGCCCAGCGGCTGGCGCGGGGGCGGTGGGCATGGGCGATGTGTACGGTGGACGCGAGGTAGCTGTGGAACTCTTGCAGGCGCGCAAAGCCATGCGCATCGGCGGGCGCCAGGCGCGCTTGCGGAAAGCTCTGTGCCACATAGGCCAGCAGGGCGGGGGTTTCGGTCAGCATGCCGTGCGGCGTGGCCAGCGCGGGCACGCGGCCCTTGGGGTTCACCGCCAGATACTCGGGCGTGCGTTGCTGGCCGGAGGCGAAATCCACGCGCACCAGGTCGTAGGGGGCGCCCGCTTCTTCCAGGGCGATGCGCACGGCTTGCGCGCAGGTGCCGGGGGTGTAGTACAGCGTGAGTTGGGTCATGGTAAGTCTGCTATGAATTAAATAGCTGTTTGCGCTTATTCCACTGGCGCCTGCAGCCGATTTGGTTGAAATTTGCTCAGTACAGGCCCCGCGTGCGCGCCATCAGCCGCACCAGGCCCAGCAGGGCGTCGGTGTGCGGCGTGGGCGTGTGGGTGATCTGCCCCAGCTCGCGCACCGCGCCCACCAGGGCGTCGATCTCCATCGGCTTGCCCGCCTCCACGTCCTGCAGCATCGAGGTCTTGAACGCGCCGAGCTTGCGCGTGACGGCGTGGCGGTCTTCGGGTTGCTGGTCGATGGGCAGGCCCAGCTGGTCGCCAATGGCCTTGGCTTCCAGCATCACGGCGCTCACAAAGCCGCGCACCAGGTCGTCGTCCAGGATGCGGTCGGTGGTGGCGCCGGTGAGGGCGCTGATGGGATTGACGGTGAGATTGCCCCACAGCTTGAACCAGATGTCTTTCTGGATGTTCGTGGACACCTCGACATCAATGCCGCCGCGCTGCAGCGTGTCGGCCAGCGCTTGCAGGCGCGCGCTGCGGCTGCCGTCCGGCTCGCCCACGATGAGGCGGTTGCCGAAGTGCTGTTTGACGAAGCCCGGTGCCTCCAGCGAGCAGCTGGTGTGCACCACGCTGCCCACCACATGGCGCACAGGGATGGCCTGGGCAATCACTCCCCCCGCGTCCACGGATTCAAGGGCACACCCCTGCGCCGCGCCGCCAAAGCCGTCGAGGAACCACCACGGCACGCCGTTCATGGCGGTCAGCACGATGGTGTCGGGCCCGATCAAGGGCGCCATGGCGCGCGCCACGTCGGGCAGTCCCGGGGCCTTGACGGCGACCACGACCAGGTCTTGCACCCCCAGCGCTGCCGGGTCGCTGTGGGCCGTGACGGCCACTTGCGCCAGCGAGCCGTCAGCGCGCCGCATGCGCAGCCCCTCGGCCTGAAGGGAGCGCAACGTGTCGCCACGCGCCACGATGCTGACCGGGTGGCCCGCTTGCGCCAGGGCCACGCCCAGCCAGCCGCCGATGGCGCCTGCGCCGTAGATACAAACTTTCATGGTGGTAGTGCCTTTGTCTTCCGGTAAGGGGGTGATGAATGGGTATGTGGCGTCTTGTGCGCTTCAGTAGCCCGCAGGGCTCGATGGCGTGCCTCCGGCGCCGGTGCGAAAGCGCGCCAGCAAATCTTGCGCAGCGCTGGCCAGCAGCATGGTGTCCACGCCCACGGCCACAAACAGCGCACCGGCTGCCAGCCACTGGCGCGCCTGGGGTTCGGTGGTGGCCAGAATGCCCGGCGCCTTGCCCGCGCGCAGGATGCGCTTGATGCCGTCGTGGATGGCGGCCTGCACATCAGGGTGCCCCGGGTTGCCCGGGTGGCCCATGGAGGCCGACAGGTCGGCCGGGCCGATGAACACGCCGTCCACCCCCGGCGTGGCGGCGATGGCATCGAGGTGGGCCATGGCTTCCACCGTTTCTGCCTGCACCAGCAGGCAGATCTGCTGGTTGGCCTCGTGCACATACTGCGGGTAAGCCTGCCAGCGCGACGAGCGCGCCAGCGCGCTGCCCATGCCGCGCACGCCCTCGGGCGCATAGCGCGTGGCGCGCACCAGCTGCTGTGCTTGCTCGGGCGTATCGACCATGGGCACCAGCAGGGTCTGGGCGCCAATGTCCAGGTACTGCTTGATCAGTGCCGTGTCACCCACCGGCACCCGGGCGATGGGATGGGGCGCCTGCGTGCCGGGGGGCAGGGCGCTGGTGGCGCTGGCAATGGCCTGCAGCTGGTGCAGGATGGAGCGCAGGTCGTTGGGTGCATGTTCGCCATCGACCAGCAGCCAGTCGTAGCCGGTGCCCGCAAGGATTTCGGCGCTGTAGGCGTCGGACAGCCCGAGCCACAGGCCCATTTGCGCCTGACCCTGGGCCATGGCTTGTTTGAAACGATTGGTGGGTGTCTGCAATGTCAACTCCGTGCGGTGCCAAGCCCGCCATCGTACGGGCTGCGGCGGATCGATGTTGGCATGGCCGCTATAGTCGGCTGCCCCTGCATCGGGGCGCCTCACCGACACCTGCCATGGCCAAAGAAAAAACCACGTTCACCTGCGCCGAGTGCGGCGGCACCAGCCCGCGCTGGCTGGGCAAATGCCCGTCCTGCGGCGCCTGGAACACGCTGATCGAGCAGGTGGCCGAGGCCGGGCCGGGCAAGAACCGCCTGAGCACGCCGCAAGGCTACGCGGGCCTGGCGAATGCGCAGCCCGTCCTGCCGCTGGCCGCCATCGAGGCCCAGGACGTGGCCCGCACCCCCAGCGGCATCGACGAGCTGGACCGTGTGCTGGGCGGCGGCATTGTGGAAGGGGGCGTGGTGCTCATCGGGGGCGATCCGGGCATTGGCAAATCGACCCTGCTGCTGCAGGCCATGGACGCGCTGCAGCGCGCGGGCCTGCCCACGCTGTATGTGACGGGTGAGGAGAGCGGAGCGCAGGTGGCGCTGCGTTCGCGGCGCCTGGGCATCGACGGCAGCCAGGTGCAGCTGCTGGCCGAGATCCAGCTCGAAAAGATTCTGGCGACCGTCGAGGCCACGCAGCCCGCCGTGGTGGTCATCGACTCCATCCAGACCACCTACTCCGACCAGCTCACCAGCGCGCCGGGCTCCGTCGCCCAGGTGCGGGAATGCGCAGCGCACCTCACGCGCATGGCCAAGGGCACGGGCATCGCCGTCATTCTGGTGGGCCATGTGACCAAGGAAGGTGCGCTGGCGGGGCCGCGCGTGCTGGAACACATGGTGGACACGGTGCTGTACTTCGAAGGCGACACGCACAGCCAGTTCCGCCTGGTGCGGGCCATCAAGAACCGCTTTGGCGCGGTCAACGAAATCGGCGTGTTCGCCATGACCGAGAAGGGTCTCAAAGGCGTGAGCAACCCCAGCGCCATCTTCCTCTCGCAGCACAGCGAGCCCGTGCCCGGCAGCTGCGTGATGGTGACGCTGGAGGGCACACGCCCGCTGCTGGTGGAGATACAGGCGCTGGTCGACAGTGGCGGCCCCAGCCCCCGGCGCCTGTCTGTGGGCCTGGACAAGGACCGCCTGGCCATGCTGCTGGCCGTGCTGCACCGCCATGCGGGGGTGGCCTGCATGGACCAGGACGTGTTTGTGAATGCGGTGGGGGGCGTGCGCATCAGCGAGCCCGCAGCCGACCTGGCGGTGATGTTGTCCATCACCTCCAGCCTGCGCGGCAAGGCGCTGCCGCGCGGTTTTCTGGCCTTTGGCGAAGTAGGGCTGGCCGGCGAAGTGCGGCCCGCTCCCCGCGGCCAGGAGCGCCTGAAGGAAGCCGCCAAGCTGGGGTTTAGCGTGGCGGTGGTGCCCAAGGCCAATGCGCCCAAAAAACCCATCGAGGGGCTGACCATCCACGCCGTGGAGCGGGTGGAAGAGGCCATGAACGTGGTGCGCGGGCTGTAAATAGCATCTACGCAATGCCCACAGCGCCGTGCCCATGGCGCCATAAGACAATCTCGACCTATGAACTTGCGCAATATCCTGGTGCCCCTGGGGGCCGTGTCCCTGATCGGCTTTGGTTTTTATGCCTACGGCTGGGCCGGGGTGGCTGCCGTGGTGGGCGGTCTGCTCATGTGGGGGCTGCTGCACTTCACGCGGCTGATGAGCGTGATGCAAAAGGCCGCCAAGCGACCCATCGGGTACGTGGGCAGCGCCGTGATGCTCAACGCCCGGCTGACCAAGGGTGTGAACCTCATGCACGTGGTGGCCATGACCCAGGCCCTGGGCGAGCGTGTATCGGCCGAAAACGTCCAGCCCGAGGTCTACCGCTGGACCGACGGCACCCGCTCGCACGTGACCTGCGAGTTCCAGCAGGGCAAGCTGGTGGCGTGGACCTTGGTTCGCCCCCAGGACAACCCTGCCGCTGATGGAGAAGGCGCGCCGCCCGCAGCCCCGTAAAATCCTGGTTTTGCGACCCACAGCAACCAAAGGACACCCATGAGCCCCGTAGTTCCCTCGATGGCCGACCGTGACGGCAAGATCTGGATGGACGGCCAGATGGTCGATTGGCGCGACGCCAAGATCCATGTGCTGACCCACACTCTGCATTACGGCTGCGGCGCCTTTGAAGGCGTGCGCGCCTACAACACGGCCGACGGCACGGCGATCTTCCGCCTCGAAGAGCACACCGACCGCCTGTTCAACAGCGCCAAGATCCTGCGCATGAAGATCCCGTTCACGAAGGAAGAAGTGAACGAGGCCCAGAAGGCCGTCGTACGCGAAAACAAGCTCGAGTCCTGCTATCTGCGCCCATTGACCTGGATCGGATCGCAAAAGCTGGGCGTTTCCCCCAAGGGCAACCAGATCCACCTCATGGTGGCCGCCTGGGCCTGGGGCGCGTACCTGGGCGAAGAGGGTATGAAGCGCGGCATCCGCGTCAAGACCAGCAGCTACACGCGCCACCACGTCAACATCACCATGACGCAGGCCAAGGCGGTGAGCAACTACACCAACTCCATCCTGGCCAACATGGAAGCGCTGGATGATGGCTACGACGAAGCCCTGCTGCTGGACAGTTCGGGCTTTGTGTCCGAAGGTGCGGGCGAAAACATCTTTGTGATCAAGAACGGCGTGATCTACACGCCCGACCTGTCTGCCGGCGCCCTGAACGGCATCACCCGCAACACCGTGTTCCACATCGCCAAGGACCTGGGCCTGGAGATCGTGCAAAAGCGCATCACGCGCGACGAGGTGTACATCGCCGATGAGGCCTTCTTCACCGGCACGGCCGCCGAAGTGACGCCCATCCGCGAACTCGACCGCATCGAGCTGGGCAGCGGATCGCGCGGCCCGATCACCGAAAAAATCCAGAGCGCCTTCTTCGACATCGTCGGTGGCCGCAACCCGAAATACGCCCACTGGCTGAGCAAGGTCTGAAGAACATGTCGCAAGCTACCGTTGAACTCCTGGCCAAAGACCTGAACGCCCAGGGTGGCGTTTTTTGTCCCAACCCCAAGGCAGACATGAAGCTGTGGAACAGCCACCCCAAGGTGTACCTGGACGTGGCCCGCACGGGTGAAGCCAAGTGCCCGTACTGTGGAACTGTTTATCGCCTCAAAGCCGGCGAGCATGTACACGCTGGTCACTGATTGATGCCAGCTGCAACCGGCGGCGCATCGGCGCCGCCCACGTTGACCGTTGCGGTGCTGACCCTCAACGAGGCGCACCGCATTGAAGCCTGCCTGCAAAGCGCTGCGTTTGCCGACCAGTTGCTGGTGGTGGACAGCGGCAGCACCGATGACACCGTGGCCGTGGCTCAGCGCCTGGGTGCGGAAGTCCACAACTACCCCGACTGGCAGGGCTTTGCCGTGCAGCGCAACCGGCTGCTGGCCCACGCGCGGGGCGACTACATCTTCTTTCTGGATGCCGACGAGGTGATGACGCCTGCGTTCGCCCATGAGCTGCAGGCCATCGTGCGCTCTGGCGCGCAGGCTGTGTGGACCATTCGCTGGCGCATGGTGGCGTATGGGCACGAGCTCAAGTACTTCCGCTCCCAGTCGCAGATCGAGCGCCTGTTCGTGCGCGCCATGGTCCGCGAGTTCACGGGCGTAGTGCACGAGCAGGCCGAGCTGTTGCCACCGCCGGGCGGTGGCACGGTGCCGCGCCGCCTGATCGAGGCGCGGCTGCTGCACTACTCCCGCACCACGGTGCGGGGTAGCCTGGAAAAGCTCACCCAGTACGCGATGCTCGGTGCCGCCAAGCGCGCGGCCGCTGGCAAGAAGGGCGGCGTGGTGCGGGGCCTGGCCTCGGGCACCAGCATGTTCCTGCGCCTGTATGTGTTTCGGCTGGGCTTTCTGTGTGGCGGGGCAGGTTTTCTGTATTGTCTGTTTGTGGCGCTGGAGGCGTTCTTCCGGTACGCCGCGCTGGAGTACGACCACCAGCAATTGAGCGAGAGCGTGCGCCGTTGACCAAAGCTGACGAAATTTTTGTACGCCTGTCGGGCGTGGCCGCCTTCATGGTGCCGGGCATGGCGCTGTGGGTGCGCTCGGGCTATTCCTGGGGGGCGGTGGTGCTGCTGTTGTGCAGCCTGGCCACCGCCGGGGTGTGGCTGCGGCGCCAGCCGGGACGCGATGCCTGGCTGCTCTTGGCCTCCATCGTGGCGATGGGCACGGTCTGGGCCCTCGACTTTGACCCGGCCCAGGGCAGCTGGTCCAACCTGGACCGGCCTGCCAAGTACCTGCTGGCGCTGCCGTGCCTGCTGTACGTGCTGGCCTACCCCCCCCAGGTGCGCTGGCTCTGGGCCGGTGTCGCCGTGGGCGCCTGCGGCGCGGGCCTGATCGGTTTGTACCAGGCCATGGTGCTGCACCTGCCGCGCGCCAATGGTTTTACCAATGCCATCCAGTACGGCGGACTCAGCCTGTTGCTGGGGCTGATGTGTTCGGTTGCGCTGCTGGTGCTGTGGGACCGCTGGAAGCCCTGGCAGCGTGGGGGCTGGGTGGTGGGCATTCTGCTGGGCCTGGAGGGGTCGCTGCTGTCCGAGTCGCGCGGGGGCTGGGTGGTGCTGCCGCTGGCATTGCTGCTGTGCGCCTGGCTGCAGGCCCGCTGTGGCCAGCGCAAGCTGGCCATTGTGGGCGGCGTCTTGGTCGTGGCCGGCGCGGCCGGGCTGATGGCCTTCAAGGCCAACGAAGTGCGCCTGCGGGTGGACGAGGCGCGGCAGGAGATCACGCAGTACGAGTCGCGGGGCGACGCGGCCAGCTCGGTGGGCCAGCGCCTGGCGCACTGGGGCCTGGCCTGGCGCATGGGCCTGGACCGCCCCTGGACCGGCTGGGGCCGCTATGGCTACGAGGCCGAGAAGCAGCGGCGGGTGGCTGCCGGCGAGGCCCACCCGATTGTTCTGCAGTTCAGCCACGCCCACAACGAATTGCTGGACATTTTCGTCAAGCGCGGCATCCCCGGTGTGGCGGTCTTGCTGTTTTTCTATGGTGTGCCGCTGGTGCTGTTCTGGCCCACGCGGCGCCGCGTGTTCCCGGGGCGTGCGGGCGTGCTGGATACCGAGGGCCTGTGCCTGCGCATGATCGGGGTGCTGTTGCCCGTGTCGTACATGGGCTTTGGCACGACCCAGGTGTTTTTGGGGCACAACAGCGGCACCATGTTCTACCTGTTCATGGGCATGCTGGTGCTGGCCATCCTGCAAGGCCGCGAGCGCCAGCGCCTGCAGGCACCCGGGCAAGCCGCAGCCATTTCCTGAAGGACCTCTGCCATGCACATCCTGCTGGTCAACAACTCCCCCATCCCCGTCTATGGCTACGGCGGCACCGAGCGCGTGATCTGGGACCTGGGCAAGACGCTGGTGCAGCAGGGCCACCGCGTGAGCTACCTGGTGCCCGAGGGATCGACCTGCGACTTCGGCCAGGTGCTGCCCATCCGGCCCGACGAGCCCTGGGATGGTCAGATCCCGTCCGACGTGGACATCACGCATTTCCAGTTCAACCCGCGCTCCGAGCTGTCCAAACCCTACCTGGTGACCGAGCACGGCAACGCCCGCAAGCCCAAGCCGCTGCCGCGCAACACGGTGTTTTTGTCGCGCGACCACGCGGCGCGCTATGGCTCCAGCGAATTCGTCTACAACGGGCTGGACTGGGCCGGTTATGGCCCGGTGGACTTTGACCGCCCGCGTGCGCACTACCACTTCCTGGGCAAGGCGGCCTGGGGCGTGAAGAACGTGCGCGGCGCCATCAAGGTGGCCAAGATGGCCGGGGTGGAGCTGGACGTGCTGGGCGGCAACCGCATCAACTTCAAGCGCGGCTTTCGCTGGACGCTGTCGCGCAAGATCCACTTTCACGGCATGGTGGGCGGCACGCAGAAGACGGGCCTGCTCAACGCCTCGCGCGGACTGATCTTTCCGGTGCGCTGGCACGAGCCTTTCGGGCTGGCGGTGATCGAGAGCCTGTACTTCGGCTGCCCCGTGTTTTCCACACCCTACGGCGCCTTGCCCGAGCTGGTGCCGGTGCAGTGCGGCGTGCTGTCAGACCAGGCCTCGGTGCTGGCTGAGGCGGTGCGGGGCAACCGCTTTGACCCGCGCGCCTGCCACCAGCATGTGATGGAGCACTTTGGCGCCGAGCGCATGGCCCGCAACTACCTGCGCATGTACGAGCGGGTGTTGGCGGGCGAAACCCTCAACGCCCAGCCGCCCATGATCCAGGGCCCTGCGCGCGAACTGCCCTGGAGGCAGTGAGGCACCCCCTGAGGTGCTTCGCACCTTCCCACTTTCCTGCGAGAGGGAGACGCCACCCGTGGCTTGGCAAAGCCAGCTCCACGGTGGCACTGGTTTCACAGCGCGCCAGTTTTTAGCACCCTGCTCATCTCGGGGGCTACTGCGTGGGTTTTCTAAAGCGATTTTGGCTGCAGGCGCATGTTCCATATGCACCTTGCGCTATAAAAATGATAGTGATTGATGGGCGGCCGTGGAGTCGCCACGCGGCGCGGTGGCCTGCTGCCACTCCTGGGCCAGCAACGCCACCAGCTGTGCCGCAGGCATGGGCCGTACCTGGGCCACACCCTGGCCCGCCCACAGCGACAGGCAGTCGGCCCGGCCAGCCTGGGCAGCCGCACGGCGCAGCGCTCCGGTCAGTGCGTTCTGTACGGGGTAGGGCGGCACGGTGGCCTCGTCGACCTGCAGGGCTTGCATCATGCGGTTGACGATGCCGCGCGCCGGCCGGCCCGAGAAGATGCGGGTGGTGCGCGTGTCGGTGGCCTGCGCGTGTGTCAGCGCTTCGCGGTAGGCGGGCCCAATGGCCGATTCAGGGCAGGTCAAGAATGCCGTGCCCATCTGCACCGCCTGGGCGCCCAGCGCCAGAGCACCCGCAATGCCGCGCCCGTCCATGATGCCGCCCGCAGCGATCACTGGGATGGACAGGGCCTGCACGCACTGCGCCACCAGCGGCAGCGTGCCCACCATGCTGGCCGCAAAGTCGGCCAATGACGGCGTCGCGCCGGTGGCACCGGGCTGTGTGGGCGTGAGGAAGGTGCCCCGGTGCCCCCCGGCTTCCATGCCCGATGCGCACACAGCATCCGCGCCCACGGAGGCCCAGGCCTGCGCCTCGGCCAGCGTGGTGGCGGTGCCAACCACCGTACTTCCCACCGCTTTCAGCCGTGCCACCTGCGCCGCCGTGAGGATGCCGAAGGTAAAACTGGCCACGGCCGGGCGTGCGGCCACCAGGGCGTCGAACTGTGCCGCGAAGTCCTCACACCACTGTGCGGGCCGCTCAGGCACTAGGCCGAACTCCGCGTAGAACGGCGCCAGGCGCTGCAGTGCGGCTTGCACCGTGGCGTCGTCCGGCGTGGGCGTGGCCTGCACAAACAGGTTCATGCCAAAGGGCCGGTCGGTGCGGCGGCGCACCTCAGCGGCGGCCTCGGCCATGGCCGCGGGCGAGCGCATGCCGCAGCCCAGCATGCCCAGGCCACGGGCCTGTGACACGGCGGCGGCCAGTGCGGGTGTGTCCGACCCGGTCATCGGGCCCTGGATGATGGGCAGCGCAAGGTCCAGGTGGGTGGTGAAGGCGGCGGGCATGGGGGCTCCTTGTGCGATCTGTGGGGGAGGGGTCAGGTCGATGCGGCGGGGCGGTGTGCTTCGCCGGAGGTCAGTGCGGTCCGCAGCGCATCCAGCGCCGGCGACTGGTAGCCGCGCCGGTGCACCAGCACCGTGTCGCAGGTGGCCAGGGGCACCAAGCGCAGCGCAGGCGGCTCGCGCATCAGGTCGATCACGGCCTGGGGCACCACGCCCGCACAGCGACCGGTGGCCACACAGGCCAGGATGGCGTGGTACGAGGCCAGCTCCAGAACGCGCGGCGGGCTGCCATCTTTTTGTTGCATGAAGGCCTCGCCCATGCGGCGATAGGTGCAGCCGGGGCTGAATGCGGCCAAGGTGTCCAGCTGCAAGTCCAGGGGCGTGTGCACGGGCGGGTGGTCGGCGGGCAGGGCCAGCAGCAAGGCCTCGGCAAACACGGCGGTGCGCTCCACCGGCGCGTCGGCGTCGATGCCCGGCGGCGGCCAGGCCACCAGCGCGCAGTCGATGGTGTGGGCCAGCACCTGCTCCACCAGTTGGCGCGAGGGGGCGGTGGACAGCTCCAGCACCAGCCCCGGCCACTGCGCATGCAGCCGGGCCAGCGGCTGCGGCAGGCGTGCGGCGGCCGTGCTTTCCATGGCGCCCAGGCGCAACCGGCCGCCGGGCTGGCCGGGGTGCACCGACTGGCGAGCCTCTTCGGCCAGCGCCAGCAGGCGGTCGGCATAGCCGCGCAGCGCCTCCCCGGCAGGCGTCAGCACCATGCGTTTGCCCTCGCGCAGAAACAGCGTGGCGCCCAGCTGTTCCTCCAGTTGTTGCACGCGCGTGGTCACGTTGGACTGCACGCGGCCCAGCCGTTCGGCAGCGCGGGTCACGCTGCCTTCCAGCGCAACGGCCCGGAAAATTTCGAGTGCGGCAAGGTCCATCAATATTCTTGTTATGAGATGATTAATAAAAAATAAATCTCAAAACAGAATCATAGACTGGAAGCCGCCTGCATGGAACCGCGCTCTGCCCCCCAAGACCGTCCCCTGGCTGTAGCACTGGCGGGCATGGCCGCGCTAGCGGTGGCGATGGGCGTGGGCCGGTTTGCCTTCACCCCGCTGCTGCCCATGATGCTGCACGACGGCGTGGTCACGCTGGCCGGCGGCAGCTGGCTGGCCACGGCCAACTACCTCGGGTACCTGATCGGGGCGCTGGCCTGCATGGCGCTGCCCTGGGTGGCGCCCCGTGCGCGGCAGAGGTGGCATGCGGCGCGGCTGGCGCGCTGGGGGCTCGCGGCCACGGTGCTGCTCACGCTGGGCATGGCGCTGCCGCTGCCAGGCACCTGGCCCGCGCTGCGGTTTGCGGCCGGGGTTGCCAGTGCGCTGGTGTTCTTGAACGTCTCGGTGTGGTGCATGCTGCGGCTGGTAGCGCTGGGCCAGCCCGCGCTGGGCGGGTTGATCTTTTGTGGGCCGGGGCTGGGTATCGTGCTCACCGGCCTGTCGGCCAGTGCCATGGTGGCCCTGCAGTGGCCCGCAGCGGCAGGCTGGGGCGTGTTTGGGCTGCTCAGCGTGGGGCTGTGCGCCGCTATATGGCCGGTGTTGCAGGGCGTGGCATGGCCCGCGTCGGCGACGGCTGCCGGCCCCGCGGTGGACGGCGCCACCCCCGGTCACGGGCCCTGGGCGAGGGCGGGGCTCACGCTGGCCTATGGGCTCGCGGGGCTGGGCTACATCGTCACTGCCACCTTTTTGCCGGTGATTGCGCGCGCTGCGTTGCCCACCGGGTCGCCCTGGCCGGACCTGTTCTGGCCGCTGTTTGGTGCCGGCGTGGCGCTGGGCGCGGCGTTGTCCACCCGCACCCCGGCCGCGTGGGACCGTCGCTGGATGCTGATGGCGGCCTACATCGTGCAGGCTGGGGCCATCGCGCTCAGCCTGGTGTGGCCGGGGCCTGCGGGGTTTGCGCTGGGCAGCCTGCTGCTGGGCTTGCCGTTCACCGCCATCACCTTCTATGCCCTGCAGGAGGCGCGGCGCGTGTGGCCTGCAGCGGGTGACAGTTTTCCGGGGTTGCTCACCGCCGCCTATGGCATCGGGCAGATCGTGGGCCCACCCATGGTGGCTTGGATGCTGCACCATACGGCAACGCAGAGCCAAGGGTTTGTGTATGGGCTGGCCGTGGCGGCTGCGGCGCTGGGGGTGGGCGCGGTGTTGTTCGCCGCCATGGCGTGGCGCTGGCCGTTGGCGCTACGCCCGAAAGCGCTCTGATCAGTGCGTTGCCGGCGCCAGCGGCAGCGCCAGCACAAAACAGGCGCCGCTGGCGCCGTCGGCCCGGTCCTGGCAGTGCACGCTGCCGTTGTGGCGCCCGGCAATCGAGCGCACCAAGGCCAGGCCCAGCCCCACGCCACCCGCGCGTTCGCTGGCACCCGGCAGGCGGTAAAAAGGCTCGAAGATGCGTTCGCGCTGGTTGGTGGGGACCCCCGGGCCGTGGTCGCACACATGCACTTCGGCATGGCCATGACGGCGGTACACCACCACGGTGATCTCGCCGCTGCTGTAGCGGCGCGCGTTTTCCAGCAGGTTGCGGATGGCTCGGCGCAGCAGCTTGGCCACGCCGCGCACCTCCAGTGAGTCGGGGCTCGCGCTCACGTCCAGGTCGGCATCCACGCGCGCGCATTCCTCGGCGGCCAGGCCAATCAGGTCCACCAGTTCCACCGTGCCCACGTCGGCCTCGCGCGCATCCAGGCGGCTGGCCAGCAGGATCTCGTCCACCAGCTGGTCCAGCTCGGCAATGTTGCGCAGGATCTCTTCGCGGAACGCGGGCGAGGGCTGCTGACCACCCATCAGCTCCAGCCCCATGCGGATGCGGGTCAGGGGCGAGCGCAGCTCGTGCGAGGCATTGGCCAGCAGCGACTTGTGCGACTTGACCAGTGTCTCCACCCGTTCAGCCGCCGCGTTGAACTGGCGCGCCAGGTCGGCCACCTCGTCCTGGCCCTGCTCGGGCACCCGCACTGACAGGTCGCCCTCGCCGAACTTCTTCACGCTGCGCTGCAGCGCCTCCAGCCGCTGCGTGAGGCGGCGGATGATGGGGTACACCCCCACGGCCACCGCCAGGCCGACAATGCCCAGTAGCCACAAAAAGCCGAAGGGCGGCCGGGTCCAGAAGGCGGCCTCGTCCTGGCCGGGCCCCCCGGGCCGGCCGCCGTTGCGGCCCATCCGGGGCTGGCGGGGCGCCATCTGCAGTGTGAAGGTCTGGCCGTTTTCCGCTTCGATGTGAAATTCCACGACCTCGCCCGGATCGGAAGGCTGGCGCGTGGCCATGCCGCGCAGCACCAGGTTGCCCGCCGGGTCGCGCACCGCCATCTCGCGCGAGGGCGGCACAAACGGCTGGTTGTTCTGGGCCTTTTGTTCCTCGGCAATGCGCCAGGCCCAGCCCACGGTGAGCGTCAGCACCGCCATGCCGCCGACCACAGCGAGCCAGATGCGCAGATAAAGGCGGCGGGAGAACGGATTGGACAGGGACATGCGTGGGGCGACAGCGCAGGCAGCAGGTGCCTGCGTCAGCGATCAATCCTGTTGTTTGGCAAATACATAGCCCACGCCACGCACTGTGAGGATGCGGCGCGGGTTCTTGGCATCGGCCTCGATGGCGGCGCGGATGCGACCCATGTGCACATCGATGGAGCGGTCAAACGCCTCCAGCTCGCGGCCCCGCACGGC
>NZ_JADHVT010000088.1 GCF_016783915.1 Acidovorax sp. | reverse complement strand
GTGGATGCCAAAAGGGTCCTCGAAACTGCGTTGATCTGTGCGCAGCAGCCTGTGCCTGTGCGCGAGCTGCGGGTGTTGTTCAATGATGCGCTGGGGTCCGATACCCTCAAGGTGTTGTTACAGGAGCTGCAGCTTGATTGGGCGCAGCGCGGGGTAGAGCTGGTGCAGGTGGCGACGGGTTGGCGCTTTCAGAGCCGCCCCGAAATGCGTGAATACCTCGACCGTCTGCACCCCGAAAAGCCGCCACGCTACACCCGGGCCACCATGGAAACCCTGGCCATCATTGCCTACCGGCAACCGGTCACGCGGGGGGATATCGAGGACATTCGGGGTGTGACGGTCAACAGCCTGATCATCAAACAGTTGGAAGACCGGGGGTGGGTGGAGGTCATTGGCCACCGCGAAACGGTGGGGCGCCCGGCATTGTTCGCCACGACCCGGCAGTTTCTGGACGATATGGGCCTTCAGTCTCTGGACCAGCTGCCGGTGCTCGATGACCCGACGGGCAATCCGAATGTGCTGGAAGCCCTAGCCGCAGCCGCCCAGGGAGCCATTGGAGCCGAACCTGATCTGTTGCACGAAGCCGGTGTGCAGGAGCCTCTGGAGCCTGTTGAGGCTGTGACTGATATGGGCGGTAAGCGGCCCGTGGATGATTTTTTTCAGAATGTGGAGACTGATCTCCGCGACGACCATGTTGATACCCCGGGTGGTATCCAGGGAAATACTTGATGAACGACTCGACCTCAGAAAATCCGGCCGACGTGCCTGGGTTGAATGCCGCTGACACGGTGTCTGCTGCCAAAAAGCCGGCTACCAAGCGTGCTCCTCGCAAGAAGGCGGTAGCTGTCCCTGCCGAGGTGACGTTGCCTGAAACCGAGGCTGCCGTGCAGGTGGGCACATCGGCGCCCGCATTGGAGGCTCTCGCGCCCGAGGCGCCAGGAGTCCAGGTGCAGTCGCTCGCCATGGAGTCGGCATCTCCTGAAGAGGTTGTCTTGGCGGCAGAAGGCGAGGGCGACACGCCGCAGCGAGAGCGCAGCCCCCGTGACGAATTCCGCGAGCGGCCCCAGCGTCCTGATGGAGCCGGGCGTGACAAACGCAAAGCCGCTGCTGCTGTGGAGGGATATCAGTTCGAAGATGTGGTGTCCGGTCGTTTCGACGAAGAAGATGCCTCTGCAGACTTGGTGCCGCCGAAGCGAGTGCTGCTGCCGCAGGTCGAAACACCTAAGTTGCACAAGGTGCTGGCCCAGGCGGGTCTTGGATCGCGTCTGGAGATGGAGCAATTGATACTGGAAGGGCGGATCTCGGTCAACAACGAACCTGCTCACATCGGGCAGCGCATCCAGTTTGGCGATCAGGTCAAGGTCAACGGCAAGCCGATCCGCTATCGCATCGATCCGCCCCCGGCGCGCGTGATCGCGTATCACAAACCCGTGGGCGAGGTCGTGACCCATGACGACCCCCAAAACCGACCAACGGTCTTTCGCAAGCTGCCCCGGCTCATGCAGGGCAAGTGGCAGTCGGTAGGACGCCTGGATCTGAACACCGAAGGCCTCTTGCTGTTTACCAGCTCTGGCGAGCTGGCCAACAAACTGATGCATCCGCGCTTTGGGTTGGAGCGCGAGTACGCCGTTCGGGTGCTGGGTGCTCTGAGCAATGAGGAAAAACAAAAGCTGCTGGATGGTGTGCGCCTTGATGACGGCATGGCATCGTTCGGTTCCATCGAAGACGGTGGTGGAGAGGGTTCCAACTGCTGGTACCGAGTCACCATTTCCGAAGGCCGCAATCGTGAAGTGCGCCGCATGCTCGAATCGGTGGGCCATGCGGTCAGCCGCCTGATCCGCATCCGCTACGGTGCCATGGTTCTGCCGCGTGGTCTCAAGCGCGGAGCCTGGCTGGAACTGGATGAGAGTGATATTCGTGCGCTGGTTCAGGCCGCAGGCGCTGGGCGCCCCGAGCCCGTTGAGGGGCGTCCCGAGGGGGGGGGTGCTGGCGGGCGCAATGGCAAGCCGCGCAACCGTGGTCGTGGTGGGCCGCGTGGTGATGGCTCTCGCCGCGACATGTCGCCGCCAGCTGTCCCTGGTGGTCCCCGTGGTCAGAAGCCGCGCCGCGATGGTGGCCAGGGTCCTGCCCGTGGCAACAACGCGGCAGGGGGTGATCGCCAGCGAGGCGGTGCAGCACAGCCCGATCCAATGAAAACGTCGGTGGGTTACATCGGCATGGACAGCCTCTCGCGCCACCGCCAGGACAAGCGACGCCCGGGTGGCGGTGGCCCTCGGCGTGGAGGTGGTGGGCGCTGAGCGCTAACCTCCGTCACACTCCCCGGTTAGAATCGAGGGCTTTGTCCGGTGGACAAACGAATCACAGCAACAACCATTCAGGAAATCAATATGGCAATCGAACGCACTCTCTCCATCATCAAGCCCGACGCAGTGGCCAAGAACGTCATCGGTCAGATCTATGCTCGCTTTGAAGCTGCTGGCCTCAAGATCGTGGCAGCCCGCATGGCCCATCTGTCGCGCCTGGAAGCCGAACAGTTCTACGCTGTACACAAAGAGCGTCCTTTCTTCAAGGACCTGGTGGACTTCATGATCTCCGGCCCTGTGATGATCCAAGCCCTGGAAGGCGAGAACGCCATCCTGAAGAACCGCGAACTCATGGGCGCAACCGACCCCAAGAAGGCAGAAGCTGGCACCATCCGCGCCGACTTCGCTGACAGCATCGACGCGAACGCCGTGCACGGCTCCGACGCCGCCGAAACCGCGCAGGCCGAAGTGGCTTTCTTCTTCCCCGGCCTGAACATCTACTCGCGTTGAGATGGTGATGCTCCCCATGTCCGTACCCACCCTGGTGGGAGTCCCGTGTCATGGGGGTAGCTATGCCTGGTCTCCAGTGGATTTGGCACCATGAGCACGAATCTGCTGGAATTTGACCTCGACGGCCTGGCGGCTTTTTGCGAGCGGCTGGGGGAAAAGCGGTTTCGCGCCACCCAGCTGTTTCGCTGGATTCATCAGCGCGGTGCCAGCGATTTCGACGCTATGAGCGATTTGGCCAAGGCCTTGCGTGACAAGCTCAAGGGCTGTGCGCAGGTCGAGGCGCTGCCCATTGTTTCAGAGCATGTGTCCTCGGACGGCACTGTGAAGTGGCTGTTTGATGTGGGTGATGGCAACGCGGTGGAAGCCGTGTTCATCCCAGAGGATGATCGTGGAACCCTCTGTGTGTCATCGCAGGCTGGTTGCGCTGTCGGGTGCCGCTTCTGTTCTACGGGGCATCAGGGTTTCAGTCGCAATCTGACGACGGGTGAAATTGTTGCCCAGTTGTGGTTCGCAGAGCACTCCCTGCGCAAGCGCTTGCAGACAGAAGACCGTGTGATCTCGAATGTGGTCATGATGGGTATGGGTGAGCCGCTACAAAACTATTCGGCACTGGTTCCCGCGCTCAAAGTCATGCTGGACGATCACGGTTATGGCCTGTCGCGCCGCCGTGTGACAGTGTCGACATCGGGCGTTGTGCCCATGATGGATCGCCTTGCGCAAGACTGTCCCGTGGCACTGGCGGTGTCGCTGCATGCACCCAACGACCCCCTGCGCGACAATCTGGTGCCGCTCAATCGCAAGTATCCAATCGAAGAGCTGTTGGATGCTTGCAACCGCTACTTGGCGCATGCACCCCGTGACTTCATCACCTTCGAATATTGCATGCTCGATGGTGTCAATGATCAAGCGGAGCATGCGCGCCAACTGATCGAGTTGGTCAAGCGCAGCGGGATTCGCTGCAAATTCAATCTGATTCCTTTTAATCCGTTTCCCGCATCAGGGCTGTTGCGGTCCTCGCAAAATCAGGTGCAGGCCTTTGCCAAGATGCTGAGCGACGCGGGCATTATCACCACGGTGCGCAAGACGCGCGGTGATGACATTGATGCGGCATGCGGTCAGTTGGCGGGTGATGTCAAAGATCGTACCCGGGCCGCAGAACGCATGGCAAAGCAGCGCACAATCGTGCTCAAACCGGTGACTTGATCAGGCAGTCGGCAAACTTCAAGGAGGCTCTACATGGCGGGAATGGTTGGACGCTGGCAGCATATTGGCCGCTGGACACTCGCGGCATGCAGTGCGGTGGTTTGCATATGGGCGCTTCAGGGGTGCGCGACAAACACTTCGTCTGCAGTCAGTGATGCCGATGCAGGTTTGGTGACGCCGTCCGACGAGCCTGAGTCGCGGCGCCGTGCACGCATCCGCCTGGAGTTGGCTTCTAACTATTTCGAATTGGGGCAAACGGCTGTGGCCCTGGATGAAGTCAAGCAGTCGCTTGCTGCGGACCCGTCTTATGCCGACGCTTTCAATCTGCGTGGTCTGATTTACATGCGCCTGAGTGACTATGCACAGGCGGAAGAGAGCTTTCGCCGTGCCTTGTCGCTGCGGGCAAATGACTCCAACGTGCTTCACAACTATGGCTGGCTGATGTGTCAGCAGCAAAAGTATGTGGAGGCCGACCAATATTTTGTGCGTGCCATTGCCAACCCCGCCTACGCGGCGCGTGGCAAAACTTGGATGGCCCGTGGCCTGTGTCAGTCGGGGGCAGGACAGTTTCCTGAGGCGGAGCAGTCTTTCCTGAAGGCCTATGAATTCGATGCTGCGAATCCGGTGGTCGGTTACCACCTCGCAGCGCTCTTGCTGCGGCGCAACGAGTTGTCGCGTGCGCAGTTTTACATTCGACGGCTTAACAACAGCGATTTCGCGAACTCCGAATCGTTGTGGCTGGGCATTAAGGTGGAGCGCGCTTTGGGCGACACCGTGGCAATGAGGCAACTGGCTGCTCAGTTGCGCAAGCGTTTCCCGGATTCTCGGGAGTTGAGTGCATACGAACGCGGGGCTTTCAATGAGTGAGGTGGTGGAGAGTGGAATGACGGCGGGCGGCTTGCTCAAGGAGGCCCGGCAGGCAGCAGGCATGCACATCGCGGCCCTGGCGGTTGCGTTGAAGGTACCGGTTAGCAAGTTGGAAGCTCTGGAGTCGGATAACTACACGGTGCTGCCTGACACTGTATTTGTGCGTGCACTGGCATCGAGTGTGTGCCGTACCCTCAAGATTGACGCGGCACCCATTTTGTCTTTGCTACCCCAAAGTCAGAGCCCTCGTTTGTCTGTGGATAGCGCAGGTATCAATGCACCTGTGAAGGGTAGTGCTGGCAAATCGTCGGCTTCCTCTTCGGCGTCATTCGCGGGTTCAGGTTCTGGCTCGCGTTCCGTGGTCTTGGTCGTTCTTGCGCTTTTGGTGGGAGCTGTGGTTCTGTTCTTTGTCCCCCGGCATTCCGCGCCCGGGGATTCTGCCGATTCAGTGCCCGTCGCGGTGCCTGACGCTTTGCCGGCCAGCGCTTCCGAGCCTGCGCCTGCGGCAGTGCCATCAACGGTGGAGCGTCCTGCCGATATATCTTCTCCCGCATTGCCCGCCGCTTCCGCAGCGGCTTCGCTGCCTGTGTCTTCTGCACCTGCTGTCGCTGTATCTCCAGCGCCTGCTGCCGTTGCCAGTGGCGTCGCGGTGAGCAATGCTCCGGCGGCTGATGGCGCGGCAGATATTCCTTCCGGTCCCTTGGTGCTGCGTGCACGCGGTGCATCGTGGGTGCAAGTTCGGGATGCCAATGGGGCACTGGCGTTACAACGCAACCTGGCGGCAGGAGAGTCGGTTTCGGTGTCTGCGCCCACGCCCTTGGCAGTGATTATCGGTCGCGCGGACGCGACGGAAGTGATTGTTCGTGGAAAGCCGTTTGATCTGACGGCAATCGCGCGTGAAAACGTAGCGCGTTTTGAGGTGAAATAGTGGAAAACTCCCCGCTTGATTTTGGGCCGGTAGCGGTTGCTTCTCCCTTACCTCGACGTTCGCGCCAGGCGAAAGTCGTCTGGGGTTCACGTGTGGTGACTGTGGGTGGGGATGCACCCGTGCGCGTGCAGTCCATGACCAACACCGACACCGTCGATGCCATCGGGACAGCGATTCAGGTCAAGGAACTCGCTCAGGCGGGGTCGGAGTTCGTCCGCATCACTGTCAACACTCCAGAAGCTGCTGCAGCGGTACCGTACATACGAGAACAACTGGATCGCATGGGTGAGAGTGTTCCGTTGGTGGGTGATTTCCATTACAACGGACACCGACTGCTCACCGAGTTTCCGGACTGCGCCCAAGCTTTGTCCAAGTATCGAATCAACCCAGGCAATGTGGGCAAAGGCGACAAGCGCGACAAGCAGTTTGGCCAGATGATCGAGGCTGCCATGCGCTGGAACAAGGCTGTGCGCATCGGTGTGAATTGGGGCAGTCTCGACCAGGAGCTGCTGGCCGAGTTGATGGATACGAACAGCCGCCGCAGCGCCCCCTGGGAGGCTCGTCAGGTCATGTATGAGGCACTCATCACATCGGCCATCGAGTCTGCGCGTCGTGCAGAGGCCATGGGTTTGGACGGTAACCAGATCATCTTGTCCTGCAAGGTCAGTGGAGTGCAGGATTTGATCTCTGTGTACCGCGAGTTGGCGCGTCGCTGCGACTATGCTTTGCACTTGGGACTGACCGAAGCGGGTATGGGTACCAAGGGGACGGTCGCTTCGGCTACTGCTTTGTCCGTGCTGCTGCAAGAGGGCATTGGTGACACGATTCGTGTGTCGCTGACGCCCCAGCCCGGTGAGGCGCGTACCCAAGAGGTGGTCGTTGCGTCGGAAATCTTGCAGGCGTTAGGCTTGCGGGTCTTTGTGCCCAGTGTCACCGCTTGCCCGGGCTGTGGCCGAACCACCAGTACCACCTTTCAAGACCTGGCCAAGCAGATCGACGATTTCCTGCGTGCGCAAATGCCTGTATGGCGTGTGCGTTATCCGGGTGTTGAAGCGTTGCGGGTTGCAGTCATGGGCTGCATTGTCAACGGCCCGGGTGAAAGCAAGCACGCAGACATTGGGATCAGTCTGCCTGGCACGGGAGAGGCGCCTGCTGCCCCGGTCTTCATCGACGGGGAAAAGGCGATGACCCTGCGTGGCGACGACATCGCCAATGAATTCCATCGCATCGTCGAGCAGTACATCGAAAAGCGCTTTGGCGCCGGGGTGCCCGCTGTTTGACCGGTAGTGCTGCCGCCACCTGCCCCGGTGAGCCTTCAGGAGGTGTGC
Organism: Acidovorax sp.; assembly: GCF_016783915.1. GTDB lineage: Bacteria > Pseudomonadota > Gammaproteobacteria > Burkholderiales > Burkholderiaceae_C > Acidovorax. Next base: position 12,134 of record NZ_JADHVT010000088.1, on the reverse strand, counting down.
GGTGCAGCTTATTTAAATTTCTGCCAGACATAGAAAAGAAGCGCTGTGAGTAACGAAAAAAGCACTCCCTCGTCCAAGCCAGAGAAGCTGGTTGCGGTGAAGGGCATGAACGACATCCTGCCCCCGGACTCTGCCCGTTGGGAATGGCTGGAGGCCAAGGTGCGCGACCTGATGGCGCGCTACGCGTATCGCAATATTCGCACACCCATCGTCGAACCCACACCCTTGTTTGTGCGTGGATTGGGCGAGGTTACCGATATTGTCGAGAAGGAGATGTACTCGTTTGAGGACCGGCTGAATGGGGAGCAGCTCACGCTTCGCCCAGAAGCGACGGCCGGCGTGGTACGTGCAGTAGCAGAGCACTCCATGTTGTATGACGGCGGCAAACGCCTGTACTACATGGGCCCCATGTTTCGCCATGAACGTCCCCAGCGTGGGCGCTACCGCCAGTTTCACCAGATCGGTGCTGAGGCACTGGGTTTTCCGGGCGCTGAGGTCGATGCCGAGCTTATTCTTCTGGCCAGTGCCCTGTGGCGCGATCTGGGTCTCCAGAATGTGCGCCTCGAACTCAACAGCCTGGGACAGCCAGACGAGCGCAAGGCTCACCGGGCTGCGTTGATCGCGTATTTGGAGCAGCATGTCGATGTTCTTGACGAGGAGGCGCGTCGGCGGCTGCACAGCAATCCTTTGCGCATCCTCGACACCAAGAATCCGGCGATGCAGTCGTTGGTGGAAGCTGCGCCACGTTTGATTGACTTTCTGGGGCAGGAGTCTCTGGCGCACTTCAATGCAGTAAAAGCCATTCTCGACGCCAATGGGGTTGCGTGGTCTGTCAATCCCCGTCTGGTGCGTGGCATGGATTACTACAACCTCACCGTGTTCGAGTTTGTGACGGATCAGCTGGGTTCGCAGGGCACGATCTGCGGTGGAGGGCGTTACGATTACTTGATCGAACAGATCGGCGGCAAGCCGGCACCGGCGGTGGGTTGGGCGTTGGGGGTGGAGCGGGTATTGGAGTTGCTCAAGGAGCAGCACAGTGCATCCCCCTCGCTGGTTCCCGACGTTTTTGCCATTGTTCCCTCGGTGGCTGTGTTGCCTCGGGCAGTGGCTACCGTCGAGCAATTGCGTCAGCACGGTGTTCGCGTCCAAATGCATGCAGCCCCTTCACTGGATGGCATGGGTAGCATGAAGTCGCAGTTTAAGAAAGCCGATGCCAGTGGTGCCATGCACGCACTGGTGTTTGGCGATGATGAGCTGTCCCGTGGCATGGTGACTGTCAAAGCCTTGCGTGACGGCGAAGGTGAGCAAATCGAGCGCCCGCTGGACTTGGTTGCCCAATGGTCGGCCACCCTACAATCCACCCGCTAACACAATCAGATTCCATGGCAAATCATCTCGACCTTGAAGAACAAGAGCAGCTAGACCAGCTCAAGCATTTCTGGAACACCTGGGGCACGTTGATCAGCTCCGTAGTCATTGTCGTTGCGGGCGCCGCTGCCGCCTGGAACGGTTACCAGTACTGGCAAACCCGGCAGGCAACGCAGGCGGCTGCATTGTTTGATGCAGTGGATGTGGCTGCGCGGTCTGCGGACAACGTCCGCATGGAGCAAGCTTTTGCCGATTTGAAGTCCAAATATGCAGGGACTGTCCAGGCTGGACAGGCGGGCTTGACCCTTGCCAGGGCTATGCAGGGTGCTGGCAATGCTGACGGTGCCAAAGAAGCGCTTATCTGGGTTGCAGAGCGATCGTCAGACGAGGGCCTCAAGGCCTTGGCCAAGTTGCGACTGGCTGGTGTACTAATGGATCAAAAGAACTATGACGAAGCACTCAAGCAACTGTCCGGCAGTTTTGCGCCGGAGTTCTCTTCTGTTGTGGCGGACCGCAAGGGCGATGTCCTGATGCTCCAGGAAAAGCGTCAGGAAGCCATTGCCGAGTACACCAAGGCTTATAAAGGGTTTGAAGACAGTGTCGAGTATCGCCGTCTGGTGGAAATCAAGCTGAACGCGCTGGGTGTTTCGCTGCAAGGTGTGACTGTGGCTTCCGCTGCCTCCTCAATCGCAACACCTGCGGAGTCCAAATAGCCATGTCGTCGCCTATCAACGCAGGATCTGGGCACCAGTTTTTCGTACGCTGTCTGGTGGTGGCACTTGTGGCCGCCACTTTGGCCGGTTGTTCTTTGTGGAGCGCTGAAAAGTCCAAGCCTGTGCCCGCCGACCTCGGAACCAATGTGGCAGTTCTGGGCGTGCGACAAGCATGGACTGCGCGAGTTGGCAGTGTGGTGGGGCTGCCTTTGGAGGCGCATGTTGCTGGCAATGTCGTGACCGTCGCGTCAGCTGATGGCACGGTGGCAGCCCTTGATGCGCGCACGGGTGGAGATATCTGGCGAGCAGCGCTCGCTGAGCCTCTGTCGGCTGCTGTTGGTAGCGATGGCAAGTTCGCGGCGGTAGTCTCGCGTAACAATGCACTGATCGTGATCGACGGTGGTCGAGAGCGTTGGCGTGAGGCGCTTGCTGCCCAGGTATTCACACCACCTTTGGTTGCAGGCGGTCGTGTTTTCGTTTTGTCGGCGGATCGTTCTGTGTCTGCATTCGATCTGTCTACAGGTCGCCGTCTTTGGGCCCAGCAGCGCCCCGGGGAGCCATTGATATTGCGCCAGGCCGGTGTTTTGCTCGCAGTGGGTGACACGCTGGTCGTGGGATTGTCGGGTCGGTTGGTCGGATTGAATCCTGACAATGGCAGTGTGCGATGGGAGGCTCCCATTGCCAGCGCACGGGGCACGAATGATGTGGAGCGCCTTGTGGAGTTGGTAGGGCGCACCAGCCGTGTGGGCGAAACAGTGTGCGCACGGTCCTTTCAAGCCGCTGTGGGTTGTGTGAACACCGCCAGGGGGACTACGGTTTGGACGCAGCCTGCCAGCGGAGCAGACGGAGTCCACGGCGATGCGGAGGCCATTTTTGGTTCTGAAAGCAATGGCACGCTTGTAGCGTGGCGCCGCTCAGATGGTTCACGCTTGTGGAGCATCGACAGGCTCAAGTACCGCAAACTCACTGCACCGCTGCTTCTGGGGCGCTCGGTGGTCGTCGGCGACGACTCGGGTTTGGTGCATTTGCTGTCTCGTACCGATGGTTCGCCCCTGAACCGGCTGGCGACAGATGGTTCTGCCATCGCAGCTGCTCCGGTGATGGGCGCTGATACGCTGGTGGTTGTTACCCGCAATGGCGGTATTTACGGATTCCGTCCAGATTGATCGGTCTTATTCAATGAAGCCAGTTATCGCCCTCGTGGGGCGTCCGAATGTCGGCAAGTCCACGCTCTTCAACCGCCTGACCAAGTCGCGTGACGCCATCGTCGCCGACTTTGCAGGACTTACGCGTGACCGACACTACGGTAACGGCAAGCAAGGAAAGCACGAGTACATCGTCATCGATACCGGTGGCTTTGAGCCCGACGCCTCCACTGGCATCTACCGCGAGATGGCCAAGCAGACTCAGCAGGCGGTCGCTGAGGCGGACGTGGTGATTTTTGTAGTGGACGCACGTGCGGGTGTCTCTGCGCAAGACCATGACATTGCCAACTACTTGCGTCGCCTGGGCAAGCCCTGCGTGCTCGTTGCCAACAAGGCGGAGGGCATGCTCCAGGGCGTCCAATTGGCGGAGTTCTATGAACTGGGGCTGGGTGAGGTTTATCCAGTTTCTGCAGCGCACGGGCAGGGTATACGCGGCTTGGTTGAAATTGCTCTGGAGCCGCTGAATTTGCCCGAGCCGGACGACTCGGATACGGCCTTGGACAAGGGGGTCATCAAACTTGCCGTTGCGGGGCGCCCCAACGTGGGCAAGTCCACACTGATCAACACCTGGCTTGGCGAAGAGCGGCTGGTGGCATTCGATATGCCCGGTACGACCCGCGACGCCATTACCGTGCCTTTTGAGCGCAATGGCCAGCGCTTTGAGCTGGTGGATACTGCGGGCTTGCGTCGCAAGGGCAAGGTTTTCGAGGCCATTGAGAAGTTCTCGGTGGTGAAAACGCTGCAAGCTATCGAATCCGCAAATGTAGTGCTGCTATTGCTCGATGCCACCCAAGGTGTGACGGACCAAGATGCCCATATCGCCGGTTATATTCTGGAGAGTGGACGCGCTGTGGTCTTGGCGGTGAACAAATGGGATGCCGTGGATGACTACCAGCGGCAGCTCCTTGAGCGTTCCATTGAGACACGGCTTGCATTTCTGAAGTTTGCCTCTTTGCATTTCATTTCTGCGAAGAAGCGTCAGGGACTTGGTCCCTTGTGGACATCTATCGCTCAGGCCCATCGGGCGGCCACCTGCAAGATGTCCACGCCCGTACTCACCCGCCTGCTGCTGGAGGCGGTTCAGTTCCAAAGCCCCAAGAGGGCTGGGATGTTCCGCCCGAAAATGCGGTATGCGCACCAAGGTGGCATGAATCCGCCCGTGATCGTGATCCACGGCAATTCGCTGGAGCACGTGACTGATGCTTACAAGCGATTCTTGGAAGGGCGCTTCCGCAAGGAATTTGATCTTGTGGGAACTCCTTTGCGCATTGAGATGAAAACCTCGCACAATCCGTTCGCGGACAAAGACGAGGCCTGACGACAAAGGCTCTTCAGTCGAGGGGCCATGTGGGTTAAAGCCAGGGCGTGCGCCTGGCTGTGGTAAGGTGCTGGTTTACAACAACACTTGAACACGGAGAATATCGTGAGCAATAAAGGCCAGCTTTTGCAAGACCCCTTCCTCAACGCTTTGCGCCGGGAACACGTTCCAGTGTCCATTTATTTGGTCAACGGGATCAAGCTGCAGGGGCAAATCGAGTCTTTTGACCAGTATGTGGTGTTGCTGCGCAATACGGTGACACAAATGGTTTACAAGCACGCGATTTCTACGATCGTTCCGGGTCGGGCGGTCGCTTTCTCTACCTCAGAAACCCCTGATGCTGACACCAGCAACTCTTGAGTTGTTGTCTGGCAGCGGGGCTCGCTTGCCGAGAGGGGTGGGGCGGAGAGAGGGTGGTTGGTTTTGAGTTCGTCCTCAGCATCCTCGTCCGCTATGACGCCGGTGTTGCTGGTGGGGGTCGACTTTGGTCTTCCCCATTTCGACGCTGAGTTGGAGGAATTGGGTCTGCTAGCCCAAACCGCCGGCATGCAACCCGTTGCTCGCATTACCTGCAAGCGCAAAGCGCCAGATGCGGCGCTGTTCATCGGCACTGGTAAAGCGGATGAAATTCGCACATTGGCCCAAATGCATGGTGCTATGGAGGTGCTGTTTGACCAATCACTCAGCCCCGCGCAGCAGCGTAATCTGGAGCGCCATATTGAGCTTCCAGTCAATGACCGCACGCTGTTAATTCTTGAAATCTTTGCGCAACGGGCGCGCAGCCACGAAGGGAAGCTTCAGGTTGAGCTCGCCAAGCTGCAGTACGTGAGTACACGGCTGGTGCGGCGTTGGTCTCACCTGGAGCGCCAGACTGGCGGTATCGGTGCCCGGGGTGGTCCGGGTGAAAAGCAGATCGAGCTGGATCGACGCATGATTGGTGACGCGATCAAGCGCACCAGAGAGCGCTTGGTCAAGGTCAAGCGTCAGCGCTCCACGCAGCGGCGCCAGCGCGAGAGGCGCGATACCTTCAATATTTCGCTCGTTGGATACACCAACGCGGGTAAGTCCACGCTTTTCAATGCTTTGGTGAAAGCGCGAGCGTATGCAGCGGACCAGCTTTTTGCCACCCTAGACACCACAACACGCCAGTTGTATCTGGCAGATGCGGCGCGATCTGTTTCTCTGTCCGATACGGTGGGCTTCATCCGGGATCTCCCGCACGGATTGGTGGATGCGTTTCAGGCCACGCTGCAGGAGGCGGTCGATGCTGATCTGCTCCTTCATGTGGTGGATGCTTCCAATCCGGATTTTCCGGAACAGATGGCGCAGGTGGAGCGCGTGTTGCAGGAGATCGGGGCGTCGGATATTCCACAGATACTGGTATTCAACAAGCTCGATGCGCTGCCTGAAGAACGACGTCCCTCCCTGCTGGTAGACCAATACGAAGTTGGGGGGCAGTCGCTTTCCCGTTTGTTCGTAAGTGCTCGATCTGGAGAAGGTCTTGATGATCTGCGCCGCGCTTTGGCCGCTAGGTTGCTGGCTGTGCATGAGGATATGACCCCAGCAGACGCCCTTGAATTGCCGGATGCGTTGCGCTGATTGGGCACAATGCATGATCGAATGATGCCATCAGAGAACCAGAGATTTTGCGCATGAATTTTCATACTCCCACCCTACGCTGGGCTTCACTGCCAGACCGTATCCGGGGCATGTTCAATCTGAACGATCCACGCTGGGGTCGCGGGGATGATAAGTCTGAGGACAGTGGCGTGCGCCCTGATGAGCGACCTGCAGCGCCACCAGGGGGGCAGAGGGGCGGGGATCAGCGGCCAAGCAATGGCCAGCAGCCACCTGACCTCGATGAGCTCTGGCGCGACCTCAATCGCAAGCTTGGCAGCCTGTTCGGGGGAAAAAACGGTTCTGGTCGTGGCCCTGGGGGAGGGACTGGTGGTGGCTTTCAGCCGGATATGAAAAGCGCGGGTGTAGGCGTTGGCTTGATTGCTGGTGTTGCGTTCGTGATCTGGATGGGCACAGGTTTCTTCATCGTGCAAGAAGGTCAGCAAGCCGTCATTACGCAATTCGGTAAGTACAAGAGCACCGTGGGCGCAGGTTTCAACTGGCGCTTGCCTTATCCGATTGAGCGTCATGAGCTTGTTTTTGTGACGCAAATTCGCTCTGCGGATGTGGGGCGGGACACGGTCATCAAAAGCACCGGCTTGAGAGAGTCCGCGATGCTGACCGAGGACGAAAACATAGTTGAGATCAAATTTGCTGTTCAGTACCGTCTGAGCGATGCCAGGGCATGGCTGTTCGAAAGTAAGAACCCCTCGGACGCTGTGGTTCAGGCAGCTGAGACCGCCGTGCGCGAGGTGGTGGGCAAGATGCGCATGGACACGGCACTGGCTGAGGAGCGTGATCAGATAGCCCCTCGCGTTCGCGCGCTGATGCAGACCATCTTGGACCGTTACAAGGTTGGCGTCGAAGTTGTTGGCATCAATTTGCAGCAGGGCGGTGTGCGGCCGCCTGAGCAGGTGCAGTCTTCCTTTGATGATGTACTCAAAGCGGGGCAGGAGCGCGAGCGTGCCAAAAACGAAGCCCAGGCTTACGCCAATGACGTGATTCCACGTGCTGTGGGCTCCGCCTCTCGGCTAAACGAGGAGGCTGCTGCGTACAAGGCGAGGATAGTAGCTCAGGCGCAGGGTGACGCACAGCGGTTTGCTTCCATTCTGGCGGAGTACCAGAAGGCTCCTCAGGTAACCCGTGATCGTATGTATCTAGACACCATGCAGCAGATTTACGGGAACGTGACCAAAGTGTTGGTGGAGTCGCGTCAAGGTTCCAACTTACTCTACCTGCCACTCGACAAAATCATGCAGGGCGTCGCCAGCGGATCGGGAGCACTGGATGCTCCCGCGACAACAAGCTCGCCTCCAGCGGTGTCACCAGCGACACCCGCACCTGCCTTTTCGAATGACGCACGGGCGCGCGACACCAGCCGTACCCGTGAACGTGAATCACGCTAGGAGTAGTTCGTGAACAGAGTCGGTTTTATTGCATCTACCCTTTTAGTGGTGCTTGCTCTCATGAGCTCCATGCTTTTTGTCGTGGACCAGCGGCAGTTTGGTGTGCTGTATGCGCTGGGTCAGATCAAGGAAGTGATCACGGAGCCTGGCCTTAATTTCAAGCTCCCTCCTCCATTCCAGAACGTCACCTACATCGACAAGCGTTTGTTGACCTTGGATAGCACGGACACGGAGCCCATGCTGACTGCTGAAAAGCAGCGCGTCGTGATCGACTGGTATGTGCGCTGGCGCATTTCCGAACCCACCGAGTACATCCGCAACGTTGGGCTGGACGAGACGGCGGGCGCCATGCAACTCAATCGGGTGGTTCGCAATGCTTTCCAGGAAGAAATCAACAAGCGCACGGTGAAAGAGCTGCTCTCGCTGAAACGAGAAGCGCTGATGGCTGATGTCAAACGCGAAGTGTTGGAGACAGTTCGTGGGTCCAAGCCCTGGGGGGTTGATGTCGTGGACGTACGCATTACCCGCGTGGATTACGTGGAAGCCATTACCGAATCGGTGTACCGGCGCATGGAAGCGGAGCGCAAGCGGGTGGCCAACGAATTGCGCTCCACAGGTGCGGCCGAAGGCGAAAAAATTCGTGCAGACGCAGATCGCCAGCGCGAGATCACAATCGCGAATGCCTATCGGGATGCTCAAAAGCTGAAGGGTGAGGGCGACGCGGAAGCGGCCCGTATCTATGCCGAAGCATTTGGCAAGGATCCTCAATTTGCTCAGTTCTATCGCAGCCTCGAGGCCTATAAGGGTAGCTTCAACAAGAAAAGCGATGTGATGGTGCTGGATCCATCGTCTTCTGACTTCTTCAAAGTCTTTCGCGGCTCAGCTCCTGCATCGGCGCCTGCTGCACCACGTAAGTAAATAAGTGATGATGGTCGGCAAAATGTGAATGATGTGGGACAGTGTCTGGACTGCGTTCGCCTTGGTGCTGGTGATTGAGGGGCTTTTGCCTTTTCTGTCCCCTCAAATCTGGAAACGTACAGTTGCGCAAATCGCGCAATTGCAGGGTGGCCAAATACGCTTTTTTGCGTTGGTGGCCCTTGTTGTTGGCGCTCTGATGCTTTGTTTCTGACGGCTGTCACACTCCTCGACTAGGAGATTCCTTGGGGAGTCTCGCCCGGTCCCGGTAGAATCACGGTTTTAACAGCCTCCCCTTTTCTCCATGTCTGCTTGGGTCCTTCCGGATCACATTGCCGATGTCTTGCCGTCTGAAGCGCGGCACATCGAAGAATTGCGTCGCGGGCTGCTCGATACAGCCCGTTGTTATGGTTACGAGCTGGTAATGCCTCCGCTGTTGGAGCATTTGGAATCTCTCCTCACCGGCACTGGTGAAGCGTTGGATCTACAGACGTTCAAACTGGTGGACCAGCTTTCTGGTCGTTCCATGGGGCTTCGGGCTGATACAACTCCGCAAGTGGCTCGCATTGACGCGCATTTGCTCAATCGCAAAGGCGTGACGCGTCTTTGCTACTGCGGCCCTGTGTTGCACACGCGTCCTGACCGCCCCCATGCCACGCGCGAGCCTCTTCAGTTTGGTGCCGAAATATATGGGCATGCCGGGGTAGAAGCCGACCTTGAGGCGTTGCAATTGGCGAGGGAGTGTTTGCGAGTTGCCAATGTACGCAACACCACCATTGATCTTGCTGACGTTCGCATCGTCCGCAACTTGTTGGCTGGTGTGAGCGTGAGCCCACAATTGCTCAGCGGAATTCACGCTGCTTTGGCAGCCAAGGATGCGGGTGAGTTGTCGGTTTTGACGCGCAGTTTTCCCGAGGAGTCTCGACAGGGCCTCCTGGCCCTCGTTCGGTTGTACGGAGACTCCGCTGTTCTGGCTGAGGCAGAAAAGGTGCTCAAGCGCATTTCTGGTGTGCCTGAGGTGCTATCAAACTTGAAATGGCTAGCTTCGCGCCTTGAAGGGGCCTCCGTCACTTTTGACTTGGCCGATCTTCGGGGGTATGCCTACTACAGCGGTGCGCGCTTCGCTATCTATGCGCCGGGTGCTAGCGATGCCCTGGTGCGCGGTGGGCGGTACGACGAGGTGGGGGCCGTGTTTGGTCGAAATCGCCCTGCGGCGGGGTTCAGTTTGGATATCAAGCAGGTGGTTGGCGTGGTGCCGCCCCGTGCGCTGAAGGCAGCGATTCGCGCACCTTGGGGCGAGGCCGCTGATGTGAATTCAGCGATCGCAGAACTTCGGTCTGCCGGGGAGACGGTCGTGTGTGTTTTGCCTGGGCACGAGAGTGAGGTGGACGAGTTCCACTGTGATCGGGAACTGGTTCAGGTTGCGGGCCATTGGGTCGTGCAGGCTGTTTGAGCAATTGTCATTTGAATTGGGTTTGAGATGAAAGCAACCAAAGGTCGCAACGTAGTGGTGGTCGGTACCCAGTGGGGCGACGAGGGCAAAGGCAAGTTGGTCGATTGGCTGACGGAGAGCGCTCAAGGTGTGGTGCGTTTTCAGGGGGGGCACAACGCTGGCCACACACTGGTGATCAACGGCGTGAAGACGGCGCTGCATTTGATTCCGAGTGGCATCATGCGCCCGGGGGTCAAGTGCTACATCGGCAATGGTGTGGTTCTGTCTGCTGCGAAGCTGTTCGAAGAAATTGAGGGTCTGGAGAAGGCCGGTGTTGAGGTGCGTTCGCGCCTGCGTATCAGTGAGGCTTGTCCACTGATCCTTCCTTTTCATGCTGCGATTGATGTGGCGCGCGAGGCGGCTCGGGAGCAGGGCGGTACTGAGAAGATTGGTACCACGGGCCGTGGCATCGGCCCGGCTTATGAGGACAAGATTGCTCGCCGCGCCTTGCGCGTACAGGACTTGAAATACCCCGAGCGTTTTGCTTCTAAGCTGCGTGAATTGCTGGACCTGCACAACCACGTGCTCACCACGTACCTGGGCTCCGCAAAGTTCGTTTTTGGCGATGCGCTGAAGCCCTACATCCAGGATGGCAAGGTGCTGTTCGATGTGGTTTACGCCGAGGCCATGCGCCATGCAGAGTTGCTAAAGCCCATGATGGCCGATGTGTCGCGTGAGCTGAATGAGGCCAATCGGGCGGGTGCCAATCTTCTTTTTGAGGGCGCTCAAGGGACCTTGCTGGATGTGGACCACGGCACATACCCGTACGTCACCTCCAGTAACTGTGTAGCGGGCAACGCGGCTGCAGGATCTGGCGTGGGGCCGGGTATGCTTCATTACATCCTCGGTATTACCAAGGCGTATTGCACTCGTGTTGGTGGCGGCCCTTTTCCCACTGAGTTAGATTGGGAAGTCCCTGGCACCCCCGGGTATCACATGAGCACTGTGGGCGCTGAAAAGGGAGTGACAACGGGGCGCAGCCGTCGCTGTGGCTGGTTCGATGCAGCTTTGTTGAAGCGCAGTGCCCAAGTCAATGGCCTCACTGGTCTTTGCATCACCAAACTGGATGTCCTGGACGGGTTGAGCGAGTTGTTGTTGTGCACCGGCTACGAGCTCGATGGGCAGCGTATTGATTTGCTCCCCATGGGCGCTGAGGACATCGCACGGTGCACGCCGATCTATGAAACACTGCCTGGCTGGAGCGATTCCACCGTCGGGGTGACTGAGTACGACAAGCTGCCCGAAACTGCGCGCCGCTATCTGGAGCGTATAGAAGAAGTGACAGGCGTTCCGATCGATATGATCTCAACCAGTCCTGATCGCGACCATACGATCATGATGCGCCATCCCTATGTCGCGACCTGATCTGTAGTCTTGTGCTGCTGCTATCGAATATTCGCCAATCATTCAGGAGTCATTCATGTTGACCGAAGACGGAAAACATCTCTATGTCAGCTATGACGAGTACCACAGCCTCATCGAAAAACTGGCGCTGAAGGTGCACCAGTCGGGTTGGGAATTCGACACGATTCTCTGCCTTGCGCGCGGTGGGTTGCGACCAGGCGACATCCTCAGCCGGATCTTTGATAAGCCGCTGGCCATCATGTCAACGAGTTCTTATCGTGCGGAAGCAGGAACGGTGCAGGGGCATCTTGATATTGCACGTTTCATAACCACGCCCAAGGGCGAAATTGCGGGGCGAGTGCTCTTGGTCGATGATCTGGCCGACTCGGGGCATACTTTGCACGCAGTGATCAACATGCTTAAGACCAACTACGCGCCCATCACTGAGCTGCGCAGCGCCGTGATCTGGACTAAGGGTCTATCTACGTTTTCGCCAGACTACTCCGTTGAGTTTTTGCCGAGCAATCCTTGGATCCACCAACCTTTCGAGGGCTATGACAGCTTGAGTCCCGAAAAGCTCCTGGAAAAGTGGCGGGTTTGATTTTTTCTTGCAATTCCTTCAAACCGTGCTATAGTCGAGGGCTTCGCTACTGAGACCTTGCTGCGAAAGTGAGTAGGTTGGTGGATGTGGTTTGAGGTGGTGCTTTGTGTGCTGCCTTGGGTTGCTGAAGTGGTGGTTGAAGAAAGTTTGGTTTT
>NZ_JADHVT010000087.1 GCF_016783915.1 Acidovorax sp. | reverse complement strand
ACCCCGCAACCGCACCGACGCAGGTTTGCCCCTTCGCAACGCGAAGGGGTCGCAGACTGGGGGGCGCCTTTTCTTTGGTGACTTTCTTTTGGCGAAGCAAAAGAAAGTTACTCGCTCGCCGGGCGACTCCCGGCCTCCGCCCTTAACAAAGGCATGCGGCCCAATCAGCAACCACAAGAAAACGCTACAAAATCAATAGCTACCACCGCATATCCCACTATCGCATCCACCCCAAAACCTGTCAAACAGGTCCCAACGCCATCAGTCCCGACGAAGTCGCCGACGCATCCCTCGCATGCCGCGTCTCCACCCGGTTGCGCCCCGCCCGCTTCGCGTCATAACAAGCCATGTCCGCCGCATACAACACCGACGGCACATCCTGCAAGCTGGCATCCAGCACCACCAGCCCGATGCTCACCCCCAGCGTAAAACTGCGCCCCTGGTACGACGGCTCCCACGCATGCACCGCCGCACGCAACTGCTCGGCCACGGCCTGGCCGCGTGCCAGCGCACAGCCGGGCAACACCACCGCAAACTCGTCCCCCCCCAGGCGCGCCGCCCAGCCGATCTGGCGCACATGGGATGCCAGCAGACGGGCTACATGGCGCAGCACATCGTCGCCCGCGTCGTGGCCCGCGATGTCGTTGACGACGGTGAAGTGGTCCAGGTCGAGGAACAGCACCACACCGTCGCCCTGCACATCGCTGCCATCCTCCTCGGCGGCAGGTGCGCGCTGGCGGGCGGACCGCTCGGCCATCAGCTGGCCCAGACGCTCGTCAAACGCGGCGCGGTTGTACAGCTGCGTGAGCGCATCGTGCGAGCGACCCCAGGACTGCTGCACCTGGGCCTCGCGCGCAGCGGTGATGTCTTCCAGGATCCACACGGTGCCACCATGCACCTCCTCGGGGCGCACGCCCCGGCCCTGCACGCGGGCCCACACGGGGGTGCCGTCCTTGCGCAGAAAACAGATGTCGCCGTCGAAAGCGCCGTGCGCCGCCACCTCGGCCCGCACGCGGGTGCCCACCTGGGCATAGTCGGCGTCGCTGGCGTACAGGGTGCGCGCGGGGCGGCCCTGCAACTCTTGCGCGGTGTAGCCCAGCATCACGCAGGCCTGGTGGCTCACTACCTCCAGCATGCTGTGGCGGGTGATGACGATGCCTACGGTGGCGCTGTCCAGCACGGCCTGAAACTGGCCGACCACCGTGTCCTTGCGCGACTGCTGCAGGCTGCCCTGCTGTACCAGGCCCTGGAACACACGCACCAGCTCGCCCACCTCGCCCCCCGCCTGGGGCCAGTGCATTTCGGCCGCTGGCAACTGGCGCGTGCTGGTCTTGAGCAACTGACGCGCCTTGAAGGTGAGCTGCGCCAAGGGCTGCGCCATCCAGCCCATCAAGGCCACAGCCAGCAGCATGCACAACAACATGCTGGCCACCGCCAGCCACCAGGCTTCGCGTTGAGCGCCACGCAGCGGTGCAAGCAACGCCTGCGACTGGCTCACGCGCGCCACGATCCACTGCGGCAGCGGCATGCCCGCCATGCTCACGATATGGTCGGACTGCACATGGGTCATGCCCCGCCCCACCACAGGCTGAGCCTGGCTTTGCCAGTGCGTGTACACGGGGGCCAGGCCCACTTCGTCACGCACCTGGCCCAGCACGCGGGTGGGGTCGGAGTGCGACAGGATGGTGCCGTCGCGGGTGAAGACGATGAGCTGCGAGTCATCGCGGGCAGGCAGCGTCATCGACGGTGGCAGCAAGCTTTGGGATTGCAGGCGCAACGCCCCTGCCACCACCCCCATCACCGTACCGTCTTCGCGGTGCAGCGGCATGGTGAACATGACCCGCGCCTCGCCCGTGCGCCCGGTGATCAGCTCGGACACCAGCGGCTTGCCATCCACCAACGTGCGGCGCAGGGCATCGCGCTCGGTGGGGTCCAGATCGGCGGCTTTTTCCAGTTGCCCGGCGCGAAGGCTCAGGCGCAGTTCGCCGTTGTCACGGGCCACCTGCATGGTGTCAAAGAACTGCACGGCAGGCAGGCCCTGCTGCAGCAGCCATTCCAGCGACGAGGGTGACTCCAGCATGCCCGGCGTGATGCCGGCGGCTACGGTGCGCAGCACCTTCTGGCTTTGTTCGATCTTGCTGGCGAGCAACCGGGCCACCACCTCGACCTCATCGGTCTGCTGGCTCACCACCCGACGCATCGCCTCCTGTCCTGAGGCGCGCGTCACCAGCCACGCCGCCACCGCCCCTGACAGGGCCACCGCCAGCGCCGCCACCAGCATGAGCCGCAGCACCAGTGCGCCAGGTACCAACCAGCCCGGCTCGGGGTTCGGCGCAGCCGTGGTGGCGGGCGGCGGCGTCATGGACGCTCCCGCACTGGAGGCTGATGGGCACGCTCAGAATGGGGCATGGGGACGGGTCGTTACAGACATGTCCCAACGAATATACGCAGGCCCTGTGCCCGGGGGCTTGGGTGGAACCCTTGGGTAAAGCCGAGGAAAAACCCTGAGCCTGCGGGTGCGCGAAGCAGGCGTGCGCAGGGCATCCGGTGCCGAGTCTCCAAGACAGCCCTATGGAGCAGCAGGCCTTGCTACAGCCGGGCGCCGCTGCTAAGCGGCACTACAAGGCACTACAGGCCTTGCAGTTTGTGCAAGAGCCCTAACAGCCTGCCATGGACTGCAACGCCCTGGGCTCGGGCAGCGCCAGCACATTGCCGGTGCCGTGGATCAGGCCCAGCTCGCGCAGGTGGCGCAGTACGCGCGAGAAGGTCTCGGGCGCAATGCCCAGCTGCGCGGCAATCAGGCGTTTGCGCTGGTGCAGGGTGACCTGCATGGCACCGCTTTGGTCGGGCTGTGCGTGGTTCAGAAGCCACTGCGCGCAGCGCGATTCGGCGTCTTGTGCGAGCCGGCTCACGGCCAGCTCAGACTGCTGCCGGTAGCCCTGGGCCATGTCCAGCAGCAGACCACGCGCGCCTGCAGGCATGGCTGCCAAGCTGCGGCGAAACTCTTCGATGGGCATGCGCCGCACATGCACACGCGTGTCGGCCACCATGTCCACCGGCAGCGGCAAGCCCATCAGTGCCGACGCGGCGTCAAGCCAGAACGGTCCCTCGACAGCACCCAGCTGGTGGCGCAGAAAACCGTCGTCCAGCACGCCGCGCAGCACGCGGCCGCTTTCGAGGTGCAACACCGTCGTCAGCACCTCGTTGCGCCTGCGCAGCACTTCGCCGGGGGCGATCACCTCGGTGTCAGCGGGCAGAGAAAAAAGGGTAGATGGCAGCATGGAAGCCACTTTGCCGTGCGGCTGCGCCTGCAGCATTGAGCCACATCAAAGCCGCACCATGTCGCCCGCCCTGCACGCCCCAGGTTTGCGCCAAAACACACGAAAACTGCGCCACCGGCGTGCATGGGCGCACCCAGCAAGGCCCGGCAACCTTGTAAACAGTTGTTGCACCAGGGCATGGAACTTGCGGTGTCCCGCCGGCGGGTCCCGCACTGCACCACGGTGCAACGGGGGCCGCCACTCTCCCTTGCACCTGCCGGACATCCGGCATCTTCACCCCCAGGAATCACTCCATGAAAAAAAACCTGATTGCACTGTCTCTATCGATTGGTGGCGCACTGCTGTGCACCACCGGGGCCCAGGCACAAAGCTCCGTCCAGCTGATGGGCTTGACCGACGTATTTGTGGGCTCCATGAAAAACGCCGGCGACGCCGGCAGCAGCAAGGTGGTCAACAGCGGCGGCATGACCACGTCGTGGTTCGGCGTAAAGGGCACCGAAGACCTGGGCGGCGGGCTCAAGGCCAACTTTGCGCTCACCTCGTTCATCAAGGTGGACAGCGGCATTCAAGGCCGCTTTGCCAATGACACCTTCTTCTCGCGCGACGCCAACGTGGGCCTGAGCGACAGCTGGGGCACCGTGACCGTGGGGCGTGGTCTGGCGCCCAACTTTCTGCCGTCCATCCTGTCCAACCCGCTGGGCGACTCGTTCACCTTTGCGCCGCTGATCCTGCACATGAACGTGCCCCTGTTCAACGGCACCGGCTGGGGCTCCACCACACCGTCCGACACGGGCTGGTCCAACGAAATCATCTACAGCACGCCCAACCTGGGCGGGCTGACCGCCAACCTGCACTATCAGTTTGGAGAGGTCGCGGGCGACAGCAGCAAGAAGAACGTGGGCATCAACGCGCTGTACTTCAACGGCCCCATCACCGTCACCGGCTTTTACGAGCGCGACCAGATGAGCAACCCCGCCGTGCCCAACACCTACCTGGGCACCACCAAAACCGACTGGATGCTGGGCGGCGCGTATGACTTTACCGTCGTGAAGGCCTTTGCCAGCTACGGCCAGGCCAAGGCCGACAACACCACCAACAAGGCCAAGACGACGCAGCTGGGGGTGTCGGTGCCCGCAGGCGCCACCGGCAAGGTGCTGGCATCGTGGGCGCAGACCAAGATGACGGCCACCGACATCTCGCGCAAGACCATCACTGTGGGGTATGACTACTTCCTGTCCAAGCGCACCGATGTGTACGTGATGGCAATGAACGACCGCATCACCCACCAGACCAAGGGCAACAGCTTCGGCGTGGGCATCCGCCACCGGTTCTGAGGCCTGCACACGGCGCCTGGGGCCTTTTTCAAGCCCCAGCAGCCCCAAGCGCTGGTGCAATATGTCTGAGCAGCTACAAAATTAGTAGCACTCGAAAATCGTTCACGTTGGTGTGTGTGGGGCCGGTGACCAGCAGGTCATCGAGCCCCGCAAAAAAGCCCCAGGCGTCGTTGCGCGCCAGGTGGTCGTCGATGCGCAGGCCTGCAGCGCCTGCGCGCTCCAGCGTATCGGGGCACACAAAGGCCCCCGCGTTGTCTTCGCTGCCGTCAATGCCGTCGGTGTCGGCGGCCAGCGCCCATACGGCGGGCTCGCCCTGTAGCCCCTGCGCCAGGCCCAGGCAAAACTCGCCCGCGCGCCCACCTCGCCCACGGGGCACATCGGGCGCACGCGGACGCACGGTGACGGTGGTCTCGCCCCCTGACAGGACCACACACGGCGCCGCAAACGGCTGGCCGCGCCGCGCCACCGCACGGGCCAGTGCCGCATGCACCTTGCCCACCTCGCGCGACTCGCCCTCGATCTCGTCCGACAGCACATGCGCAGGCAGCCCCGCAGAACGGGCCAGCGCGGCCGCGGCCTCCAGCGCCTGCTGGGGGGTGGCGATCATGTGCACGGCATGTGCGGCAAAACGCGCGTCGCCGGGTTTGGGCGTCTCCAGACGGCCTGCCTCCAGTGCGGTGCGGATGGCCGGTGGCACGTCGATGCCATAGCGCGCCAGAATGGCCAGCGCATCGGCGCAGGTGGTCGCATCGGGCACGGTGGGGCCGCTGGCGATCACCGAGGGGTCGTCACCCGGCACGTCGCTGATGGTGAGCGTGACCACGCGCGCTGGCGCACAGGCCGCCGCCAGGCGCCCGCCCTTGATGCGCGAGAGGTGCTTGCGCACGCAGTTCATCTCGCCAATGTGCGCGCCGCTGTCGAGCAGGGCGCGGTTGATGCGCTGCTTGTCTTCCAGCGTCACCCCGTCGCAGGGCAAGGTCAGCAGGGACGAGCCCCCGCCCGAGATCAGGCACAGCACCAGGTCGTGCTCCGTCAGCCCCTGGGTCAGATCCAGAATGCGCTGCGCCGCGGCCAGCCCCGCCGCATCGGGCACGGGGTGCGCGGCCTCGACCACCTCGATGCGCTGCGGCACGCCCGCAGGCCGGGGCGGCACATGCCCGTAGCGGGTGACCACCAGGCCCGACAGGGGCGCGTCCTGCGGCCACAGGGCCTCCAGTGCCTGGGCCATGGCGCCCCCCGCCTTGCCCGCGCCCAGCACCAGGGTGCGGCCCCCGCTCTCGCGGCTGGGCGGCTGGGGCAGCCACTGGCGCATGCCGTGCAGGGGTTGTGCGCTGTGCACTGCGGCATCAAACAGCGCCTTCAGAAAGGCGCGGGGATGGGTGCGGTAGTCCGGCAGGGAGGGACTGGCTGGCTGGGTTTCTGGGTGCATGCCGCGCATTGTGCAGCGGTAGTACCAGTCACGTTGCTGTAACCAGCCTGTCACACGCCACCGGTATCGTCGGCACCCTTGCTCAGGGACCCACAACAGCCATGCACAACACCCCATGGAGCCGACTGGAGGCGATGATGGCGCTGCTATCGCCCGCCGCCCGCCAGGGCACCGGCCCCCTGGCGCGGCTGATGCGCGAGGGCGGGCTGTACTGCGTGTTCCAGCCCCTGGCCGACCTGCGCGAGGGCCAGGTGTACGCACACGAGGCACTGATCCGAGGCCCCCAGAACACCCCGCTGCACACCCCCGACAAACTGCTGGAGCTGGCCCGGCACGAGGGCATCCTGCAGGACTTTGAGCTGCTGTGCGTTTACACCGCCATGGAGCAATGGGGCCGGCACGACGCGCCGGGCCGGCTGTTTGTGAACATCAGCGCCGATGCGCTGGTGCATGGCGTCCAGCTGATCGGCGCCACCGAGCTGGGCAACACCGTGCGCAGCCTGGGCCTGAGCGCTCGCATGCTGGTGCTGGAGATCACCGAGCACGAACGCGTGACCGACATGCCCCAGCTGCGCCAGGCCATCAAGGCCGTACATGCCTGCGGCGCGCGGCTGGCGCTGGACGACTTTGGCGATGGCCGCTCCAGCCTCAGGCTGTGGTCCGAGGTGAAGCCCGACTTCGTGAAGATCGACAAATACTTCATCCGCGACATCAGCGACCACCCCGAGAACCTGCAGATGCTGCAGGCCATCAAGGGCATTGCCGACGTGTTCGGCACCCAGCTCATCGCCGAAGGTATCGAAACCCGCGACGACCTGCGCGCGCTGCGCGACCTGGACATCCCCCTGGGCCAGGGCTGGCTGCTGGGCCGCCCGGCCATGGCGCCGCGCGAGGCGGTGGACGACGCAGCGCTGGAGGTCATGCACGACCGTCGCGTGGCCGTGCTTCCGCACCTGGGCCAGACCGCGCGCCCAGGCATCCTGCGCAGCCTGCTGGTGGTGCAGGCGCCCACCGCAGCGCCCGCCACCAACAACGACGCCGTGGCCGCCCTGTTCCGCCAGCACACGGACCTGCACGCGCTGGCGGTGGTGGACGGGTCGCGCCCCGTGGCCCTCATCAACCGCCAGCAGTTCATGAACCATTACGCCACGCCGTACTTCCGCGAGGTGCATGGCCGCAAGTCCTGCCTGGCGTTTGCCAACCTGGCGCCGCGCGTGGTGGAGCTGGACTGCGATGTGGACCAGCTCGTTGGCATCCTCACCTCACAGGACCAGCGCTACCTGAGCGACGGTTACATCGTCACCGACAACGGCCGCTACCTGGGCCTGGGCACCGGCGACCAGCTGGTGCGCGCCGTGACAGAGACCCGCATCGAGGCTGCGCGCCATGCCAATCCGCTCACCTTTTTGCCAGGCAACATCCCCATCAGCCTGCACATCCAGCGCTTGCTGGAAAGCGGCACCGAGTTCGTGGCCTGCTATGCGGACCTGAACAACTTCAAGCCCTTCAACGACCACTACGGCTACTGGCGCGGCGACCAGATGATCCGCCTGGTGGCGCGCCTGGCCACGGCACACTGCGACGCACGCAGCGACTTTGTGGGCCATGTGGGCGGGGACGACTTCATGCTGATCTTCCAGAGCAGCAACTGGCTGCAGCGCTGCAAGAACATCGTGGACGAGTTCGCACGCGAGGCCGTCACGCTGTTCGACGACAGCGCACGGCTGGCAGGCGGCATCCATGCCGAGGACCGGCATGGCGTGCAGCGGTTCTTTCCGTGCACCACGCTGGCCATCGGCGCCGTGCGCATCACGCCCGGGCGCTTTCGGCATGCCGAAGAAGTGGCCAACCTGGCCGCCGTGGCCAAACATGAGGCGAAGCAGGCATCCACGGGAGTGGTGCTGCATGGCGGGTTTACCGAGTCGAGCCTGGGGGCGGTGGCTGCCACGCGGGCGCTGCAGGATGTTTTGGCTGCGTAGGGCCTGTTTGGATCGCATACCCAGGACGCAACACCGACGCAAAAACGGTGTTCTGGCTTAACGGCATTGGGGCCTTGACGCTGCTCGGCTTAGAGCAAACAAGTCCGCTTGGGTCCCTTTGTAGCCGCTCGCTGAAACGTGAATCAGTCTTTGAAAATGCGTGTCCGGCGACTTATCGGGCACTCAAGTTCAAAGCAATGACGCCCAAAACAATGAAGCTTAGACCGGCCAGTCGAAGGAAGCTCGCCGACTCACCAAACCAGATCATTCCGAGCACCGCCGTCAAAGCTGTTCCGCTTCCCGCCCATACCGCATAGGTAAGTCCGACTTCCATATGCCGGACGACGATTGCCATAAGCCAGATAGCGGCGGAATAACAAAGCCCTGAAAGGACGGAAGGGAAAATACGTGTGAAGCCATCCGCATAGCGGAGTGCAATGGTTCCAACGACTTCCGCGAGCACGCTTGCCGCCAGTACAAGCCAAGCAAAGGTTGAGTCACGCACAGAGCACCTCTCAAGCCAGGCGCCTATACCGAGCGCGGCCAGAGGTTCTAAGAGCGGTACCCCGGATCAGTGTTGGAGATTATCAGAGGCGCGCCGAAACAGCCAAAGGCTCAGTCGCCCACGTCCGCTTCTTGGCGATTCTGTGAGCGACTGCTTCTGGCCGATTGCCGCGGCACTCAACACATTCAAGGCCCCGTTGCAGCCCCTGCCTCAAACCACTTCCCAATCAGCGCACGCTCCGCATCGGTGATGCCCGTGGCGTTGTTCATGGGCATGAGCTTTTGCACCACGGCCTGCTGGTAGATGGCCTGGGCGTGTTGCTTTACGCTGTCGGGCGAATCAAGCCGCAGGTTCTTCATCTGGACCTGCTCGCCGTGGCACATGTAGCAGCGCTGTTCCAGCACCGCCTGCACGGCCTTGAAGTCATTTTGGCCGCTAGCGCCGGTTTTATCTGCGCTGGCAGCTCCTGAAACAGGAGCATTCACCACGGGGGTGGCCATCGGTGCGGGGCGCATCCACACAATGGCGCACACGATCACGGCCACGCCGACCAGCGCATACGGCAGCGGATTGCCGTTGCGGCCGAGCTTGTAGCCGTGGCGCATCACGAAGAACTGGCGGATGGCGGCGCCCGCGAACATCATCAAGATCAGCACCAGCCAGTTTTGCGGGTGGCTCCAGGTGAAGCTGTAGTGGTTGCTCAGCATGGCAAACAGCACGGGCAGCGTGAAATAGGTGTTGTGCACGCTGCGCTGCTTGCCGCGTTTGCCGTGGATCGGGTCCACGGGCTGGCCGGCCTTGATCTGGCTGATGACCGTGCGCTGGCCGGGGATGATCCAGAAGAACACGTTGGCGCTCATGGACGTGGCGATCATCGCCCCCACCAGCAGGAAGGCCGCGCGGCCCGCAAACCAGTGGCAAGCCAGCCACGACGCCACGCACACCAGCACCAGGACCAGCGCGCCCACGATGGCATCGCCATTCTTGCGCTGGCCGAAGATGCGGCAGATGGCGTCGTACAGCAGCCAGAACACCACAAAGAAGCCCAGCGCCACCACGATGGCCGTGGCGGGCGCCCAGTCCATGCGCGACTTGTCGATGAGGTAGGTGCTGGCGCTGTAGAGATAGGACACGGTGAACAGCGCAAACCCGCTGATCCAGGTGCTGTAGCTCTCCCAGAAGAACCAGTGCAGGTGTTTGGGCAACTGCGGCGGCGACACCGCAAACTTGACCGGGTGGTAGAACCCGCCGCCGTGCACGGCCCAGAGCTCGCCGCTCACGCCTTGTTTCTTGAGGTCTTCATCCTCGGGCGGCGTGAGGCTGCTGTCCAGAAAAACGAAATAGAACGACGAGCCGATCCAGGCGATGGCCGTAATGACATGGACCCAGCGCAAAAGCAGGTTGGCCCAGTCGAGAAAGTAGCTTTCCATATCTCAACCTTGGTAGCGCGTACGCGCCACAACAGCAAACCTGCTCACCACTGCGGGCGCTCTGAGCAGACATTGAGGTCGCGCACCTTGGCCAGTGGGTTGCTGGCCGGGGCACCGCTGCGACCGGTACGTCAAAGTGTATGCAGGAATTGTTCCCGATTCCAGCCCCAACCTGGGGCATTCGGGGCCGGAATTACCCTCATTCCCCGGCCTTTGGCATTGTCTGCACTGTCTGCAGCAACTGCGCTGCCACGGCCACGGCAATCACCTCAGGCTCCTTGCCCCCGATGCCGGGGATGCCGATAGGGCAGGTCACCTGCGCCAGCTCCTCGGGTGCGAACCCGCGCCCATGCAGGCGGTTGCTGAAGGTGGCCCACTTGGTCTTGCTGCCGATCAGCCCGATGAACGGCAGGTCACCCTGCTCGCGCTGGCGGCGCAGGCAGGCGGCCACCACGTCCAGGTCTTCGGCGTGGCTGAAGCTCATGATCAGCACGCGGCTGCCGGGTGCCAGGCGGGGCACGGCCCATTGCACCGGCTCCGAGTGTTCGCAGACCACGCCCTCGGGCGGGTCGGGCGGGAAAATGCCGTCCCGGCTGTCGATCCAGGTCAGGGCAAAGGGCAGTGGCGCCAGCACGCGGGCCAGCGCGTGGCCCACATGCCCGCCGCCAAACAGGGCCACCGGGTGCAGGCGGGGCGTGAGGCGCTGGGCCAGTCCCGGGGCGTCTTGCGCCGTGAGCCACTCAAACCCCAGGTACACCACCCCGCCGCAGCACTGGCCCAGCGCCGGGCCCAGCGCAAACCGCATCGGCCCAAGCGCCGTCACCGGCCCGCCCGCCAGGCGGCGGCGCGCCTCGGCAATCGCCTGCAACTCCAGATGCCCGCCGCCGATGGTGCCCACCAGCTGGTCGGCAAACACCGCCATCCAGGCGCCGTGCTCCCGGGGCACGGACCCTTGGGTAGACTCCACGGTCACCAGACAGGCTGGCGCGGCCCTCAGGCCGTCCAGCAGCATTTGCAAATTTGTCACCGCGATCCTTTTCGTGACGGACGCAAAACGGGGCCAGGCAAGCGGCTCACCCTCCGGTGAGGCTGCTGCTGCATCCCCCTTTGCAGCCGTCGTCATTTTGTAACGTACCACCTTCGCCGCTGGGTTATCGTGCCCGCAGCCTCAGGAACCTTTCACACCATGCCCGACACGCCCTCTCCCCGCTCCACCGGAAAGCGCAGCCACTGGTTGCTGGCAGGCATCATGGCCGTGGGTGCGGCGCTGGTCTCGGCCTGCAAGTCCCCGCCAGAGCCCACGCCAGCCCCCGCTCCCGATAGCGTCCCCTCCACCGGTCCGGATGCCAGTGGCGTCAAGGGCCCCGTGCCCGCCACGGCCGGATCTGCACGCCCCTCGGCCGCTGCCACGCCGCTGGCCTACCGCCAGGATGCGGCTACGCACCTCTATGGCCTGAACCGCGAGCGCATCTTCAAAGGCAAGCTGCCGCCGCAGCTGTATGCCATCGGCGTGCTGCAGCTCGACATCGACCGCGCGGGCAAGATCACCCGCCTGCACTGGATGCGCGCCCCGCGCCATGCCCCCGAGGTGGTCACAGAGATCGAGCGCACGGTGCGCGCTGCAGCCCCGTTTCCTGTCCCGGCCCGCATGGGCAAGGTCACCTACACTGAGACCTGGCTGTGGGACAAGAGCGGGCACTTTCAGCTCGATACGCTGACCGAAGGGCAGTTGTAGCGACATCCCCCTGAGCGGATACGCCGCTTCCCCCTTCTCTCGAAATCGCTGCGCGACTTCAGGAAGGGGAACGATGCCCTCGCTGCGGGGCGGCCCTTGCTCGGCATCCCCGGCCTGGGCCACGTTGACTTCCAGGCCGCGCCCCACACCGCCCTCTGGCAGCGCTAGCTACGAGCCTCGGTAGGTCGAATAGCTCCAGGGGCTGACCAGCAGTGGCACGTGGTAGTGCTGGTCGGCATGCGCAATGCCAAAGTCCAGGCTCACCTGGTTCAAAAAATTCGGCTCGGGCAGTTGCACGCCCCGGGCCTTGAAGTAGCCCGCCACGTCAAAGCGCAGCCGGTAGGTACCGGTGCGCAGGCTGGCGTTGTCGAACAGCGGGGCATCGGTGCGGCCATCGTGGTTCAGCACCAGGCGCTTGATGAGGGTGGCATTGTCGCCGTCGGTGGAATACAGGGCCACCTCCATGCCGGCGGCGGGGCAGCCGTTCATGGTGTCCAGAACGTGGGTGCTCAATCCCATGGGGGAATCTCCTGAAGTAAGAGTCGGTCCGATCGGCGACGATTGCAGATCGCAGTGTGTAGACCAAAAGTGTATACACTTTTCACCATCCACCGTATCATGCAGCCATGGAATCTTCCTCCACCAGCGCCATCGTCGAAGCGCTGACCCGCGCCATCGTAGAGCACCGCCTGCAACCTGGCACCAAGCTGGCCGAGCAAAAGCTGGCCGACCACTTTGGTGTATCGCGCACGCTCGTGCGCCAGGCGCTGTTCCAACTCGCACAAAACCGCCTGGTCACGCTGGAGCCCGCGCGTGGCGCGTTTGTGGCGACGCCCTCGGTTGAGGAGGCGCGCCAGGTGTTTGCCGTGCGCCGCATGCTGGAGACCGAGATGACCCGCGCCTTTGTGCGCAGCGTGACGCCTGCCAAGATCAAGGCCCTGCGCGCCCATGTGGCCAGTGAGAAGGCGGCCATGGGCACGCACGACGCCAGCACCCGCACCGAGCTGCTGGGCGACTTTCATGTGCGCATGGCCGAACTGATGGGCAACGAGGTGCTGGCGCAGATGCTGGGCGACCTGATCTCGCGCTGCGCCCTCATCACGCTGATGTACCAGTCGGCCAGCGCAGCAGAACACTCGCACGAGGAGCATGCCGACATCGTGACAGCCCTGGCCGCGCGCGACGAAGAACGTGCCGTCGCCTTGATGCAAAGCCACCTCGAACATGTTGAAGCCAGCCTGACCTTTGACCGCAAGCGCCCGGCCAGCGACCTGGCCGCCGCGCTGGCCTCTTGAAAACCCATACACCATGATCTACGACGCAACCCAGGCCTACCCCCGCGACCTCATCGGCTACGGCAAGAACCCGCCTCATGCACAGTGGCCGGGCGGTGCGCGCATTGCCGTGCAGTTCGTGCTCAACTACGAAGAAGGCGGCGAAAACGCGGTGCTGCACGGCGATGCGGGCAGCGAGCAGTTCCTGTCCGAAATGTTCAACCCGGCCAGCTACCCCGAGCGGCACATGAGCATGGAGGGCATTTATGAATACGGATCGCGCGCTGGCGTGTGGCGCATCCTGCGCGAATTTGAAAAGCGCCAGCTGCCCCTCACGGTGTTTGGCGTGTCCACGGCCCTGCAGCGCCACCCAGACCTCACTGCGGCGTTTGTGGAGCTGGGCCACGAGATTGCCTGCCATGGCCTCAAGTGGATCCACTACCAGCACATCCCCGAAGACGTCGAGCGCGCGCACATGGCCGAGGCCATGGCCATCATCGAGCGCCTGACGGGCCCACGAGGAGGCTCGGAAGGCCAGGTGCATGGCTTGGGCTGGTACACCGGCCGCGACAGCCCCAACACCCACCGCCTGGTGGCCGACCATGGCGGCTTTGAATACGACAGCGACTACTACGGCGACGACCTTCCCTTCTGGATGAAGGTGCAAAAGACCGACGGCAGCACAGCGCCCCAGCTCATCGTGCCCTACACGCTGGACTGCAACGACATGCGCTTTGCGCTGCCCCAGGGCTATTCGCACGCCGACCCGTTCTTTCAGTACATGAAGGACACCTTTGATGCGCTGTACGCCGAGGGCGACCCCGCTGGCGACAACGCGCCCAAGATGATGAGCATTGGCATGCACTGCCGCCTGCTGGGCCGCCCAGGCCGCATCACGGCGCTGCAGCGTTTTCTGGACCACATCGCACAGCATGACAAGGTGTGGGTGGCCCGCCGCATCGACATCGCGCGCCACTGGAAGGCCGTGCACCCCTACCCCACCAAAAAGGCCTGACGACCATGGCATGGACCCTTGACCAACTGAACGCCGCCACGCCAGCGCAGGCCCTGGATGCGCTGGACGGCGTGTACGAGCATTCCCCCTGGATTGCCGAGCAGGCGCTCGCGCAGCGGCCGTTCCGCTCGCTGGCGCACCTCAAGCACGCCATGGCCCACGCCGTGCGCACCGCCAGCACCGATGCACAGCTGGGCCTGATCCGCGCCCACCCCGAGCTGGCGGGCAAGGCCATGGTGGCAAAAAACCTCACGGCCGAATCGACCAACGAACAATCCAAGGCGGGCCTGACCCAGTGCACGCCCGAAGAGTTCGCACGCATCCAGCAGCTCAACGCGGCCTACAACGCGCGGTTTGGCTTCCCTTTCATCCTGGCCGTGCGTGGACCGCGTGGCGCGGGGCTGAACAAGCAGCAGATCATCGATACCTTTGCGCGGCGGCTCGACAACCACCCGGAGTTCGAGGTGGCAGAGGCCTTGCGCAACATCCACCGCATCGCCGAAATCCGCCTGAACGACAAGTTCAGCGCCGAGCCCTTGCTGGGCAACGACGTGTGGGACTGGCATGAAAAGCTGGCCGAACACTCTGACCCCGGCTTTGCCGAAAAGGGCCAGCTCACCGTCACCTACCTCACCGACGCACACCGCGCCTGCGCCCAGCGCATCAGCCACTGGATGCGCGACTGCGGCTTTGACGAGGTGGAAGTGGACGCCGTGGGCAACGTGGTAGGACGGTATCGCGCCGCAACACCCGGTGCGAAATACCTCATGACGGGCTCGCACTACGACACCGTGCGCAATGGCGGCAAGTACGACGGGCGCCTGGGTATCTTTGTGCCCATGGCCTGCGTGCGCGAACTGCACCGTGCGGGCCGGCGCCTGCCGTTTGGCATCGAGGTCATCGCTTTTGCCGAAGAGGAGGGCCAGCGCTACAAGGCTACCTTCCTGGGTTCGGGCGCGCTCATCGGGCACTTCAACCCGGCCTGGCTCGACCAGAAGGATGCCGATGGCGTGACCATGCGCGCGGCCATGCAGCACGCAGGGTTGTGCATCGACGACATTGCCAGGCTGCAGCGCGACCCGGCGCAGTACCTGGGCTTCATTGAAGTCCACATCGAACAGGGCCCGGTGCTCAATGAGCTAGATCTGCCCCTGGGCGTGGTCACTTCCATCAATGGGGGCGTGCGCTTTGTGGGCGAGATGATCGGCACCGCCAGCCACGCAGGTACCACCCCCATGGACCGCCGCCGCGATGCGGCAGTGGCTGTGGCGGAGCTTGCGCTGTATGTCGAGCAGCGCGCCGCCCAGGACGGAGACTCGGTGGGCACGATAGGCCTGCTCAACGTCCCCGGCGGCTCCATCAACGTGGTGCCGGGCCGCTGCCAGTTCAGCCTGGACCTGCGTGCGCCCACCGATCCGCAACGGGACGCGCTGGTGCGCGATGTGCTGGACCACCTGGGCCAGATCGCTGCCCGGCGCGGCCTGCGCTACACGCTGGAGGAATCCATGCGCGCTGCAGCAGCCCCCAGCGCCCCGGCCCTGCAGCACCATTGGGAGCGCGCGGTGGACCACCTGGGCGTACCCGTGTTCCGCATGCCCAGTGGCGCAGGCCACGATGCCATGAAGCTGCACGAAATCATGCCGCAGGCCATGCTGTTTGTGCGCGGAGAAAACTCCGGCATCAGCCACAACCCGCTCGAATCCACCACCAACAACGACATGCAGCTGGCCGTGGACGCCTTCACCCAGGTGTTGCACCAGCTTGCCGAGGAAACCCACCCATGACTACACCCACCCCGGCCTCTTACGCCGCCCTGGACGCCTGGATCGACCAGCACTTTGATGAAGAAGTGCGCTTCTTGCAGGCCCTGGTGCGCGTACCCACCGACACCCCGCCCGGCAACAACGCGCCCCATGCCGAGCGCACGGCAGAGCTGCTCACCGAGTTTGGCTACGCGGCAGAAAAACACGCCGTGCCTGCCGCTGATGTGTTGGCCTACGGCATGGAATCCATCACCAACCTCATCGTGCGCCGCCCCTACGGTAGCGGCGGCAAGACCATCGCACTGAACGCCCACGGCGACGTGGTGCCGCCCGGCGAAGGCTGGGCACACGACCCCTATGGCGCCGAGATCGTCGATGGCGCCATGTATGGCCGCGCCACCGCCGTGAGCAAGAGCGACTTTGCAAGCTTCACCTTTGCCGTGCGGGCCCTCGAAGCTGTGGCCAGGCCCACCCAGGGCGCGGTGGAGCTGCACTTCACCTACGACGAAGAGTTTGGCGGCGAACTCGGCCCCGGCTGGCTGCTGCAAAAGGGACTGACAAAGCCCGACCTGATGATTGCCGCCGGCTTCAGCTACGAAGTGGTCACCGCACACAACGGCTGCCTGCAGATGGAAGTGACGGTGCACGGCAAGATGGCCCATGCCGCCGTGCCCCACACCGGCGTGGATGCCCTGCAGGGCGCCGTGCACATCCTGAACGCGCTGTACGCACAGAACGACGAGTACAAGAAGGTCACGTCCAAGGTCGAGGGGATCAAGCACCCCTACCTGAACGTGGGCCGCATCGAGGGCGGCACCAACACCAACGTCGTACCCGGCAAGGTGATGTTCAAGCTAGACCGCCGCATGATCCCCGAGGAAAACCCGGTGGAGGTCGAAGCCAACATTCGCCGCGTGATTGAACAGGCAGCAGGTGAGCGCGCCGGTATCAGCGTGGAGATCAAGCGCCTGCTGCTGGCGAATACGATGACGCCGCTGGCGGGCAACAAGCCCCTGGTCGATGCGATCCAGCAACATGCCCAGGCCGTGATTGGTGAACCTGTCCCTGCCGTGGGCACACCGCTCTACACCGATGTGCGCCTGTATGTGGAGCGCGGCATTCCCGGCGTGATTTACGGCGCAGGCCCCCGCACGGTGCTCGAATCTCACGCCAAGCGCGCCGACGAGCGCCTGCAACTCGAAGACCTGCGCCGCGCCACCAAGGTGATTGCGCGGACGTTGAGCGACTTGCTCGCGTGAAGGGCCAAAAAGGGCCGTCAGTAATGCATGCAGCACATCCGTGCTGAGCTGCAATGTCATGACGAGATTGCCTCTGGCAGCCCCTTGACCGACCTACACTGGCGCGGGCGCATCCATCGGCTGGGTGCGCCCGTTGTCATTTCCAGATTCCACACACCAGGAGATATCCCATGAACATTCGTCATACGCTGCTGGCTGGCAGCGTTGTGCTGGCCCTGGCCAGCCTCACGGCCTGCGGCAGCACGCCGCCGGTATCCACGGCTGCACCCGCGCCCGCAGTGCAGCAGACGGCATCAGCCCAGGCCGCCAGCGCCGCCTACGACTTCGACATGGATGTGTTTCACCCGGTGGTGGCGCGCAATGGCATGGTCGCCACCGAGCAGGAGCTGGCCTCACAGATCGGCCTCGACATCCTCAAGGCGGGTGGCAACGCGGTGGACGCGGCCGTGGGCATTGGCTTTGCGCTGGCCGTGGCCCTGCCCAACGCGGGCAACCTGGGTGGTGGCGGCTTCATGATGGTGCACGACGCCAAGACCGGCAAGAGCGTGGCGCTGGACTTCCGCGAAGTGGCGCCATTGAAGGCCACGCGCGACATGTACCTGGATGCCAAGGGCAATGTGGTGGACGGCAAGTCGCTGTACACCCACTATGCCGTGGGCGTGCCCGGCACCGTGGCGGGCATGGAACACGCACTCAAGAGCTGGGGCACCCTTCCCCTGTCGCGTGTGATCGCCCCAGCCATCGAACTGGCGGACAAGGGCTTCCCGGTGAGCGAGACGCTCGCCAAGATCCTGCAGCAGGAAAAGAAGAACATGGGCAAGTGGCCTGCCACCCAGGCCATCTTCTGGAAGAACGGCGAACCCCTGAAGGTGGGTGACCCGCTGGTGCAAAAAGACCTGGCGCAGTCCATGCGCCTCATCGCCCAGCAGGGCGCCAAGGCGTTCTACGAAGGCGAGATCGCCCAGAAGATCGCTGCCGAGATGGCACCACACGCAGGCGCCATCACCCTGCAGGACCTGCGCGAGTACAAGGTGGCCGAGCGTGCACCCACGCGCGGCACCTACCGGGGCTATGAGATCGTGACCATGCCGCCACCCTCCTCCGGCGGCCCGCATCTGGTGCAGATCCTGAACATGCTGGAGCCCCTGCCCTTGGCCCAGTGGGGGCCCAACAGCGCACAGACTATTCACCACATGGCCGAGAGCAGCAAATTGGCCTATGCCGACCGCTCCGAATACCTGGGCGACCCGGACTTCGTGAAAATTCCGCTGAAGGGCCTGACCTCCAAGCGCTACGCCGAATCGCTGGCCAAGGGCATCGATGCCAACCGCGCGCGCCCGGCCAAGGAGATCAAGCCCGGCCAGCCCCAGCCGTATGAAAGCGACCAGACCACCCACTACTCGGTGGTGGACAAGGCGGGCAACGCCGTGGCCGTGACCTACACGCTCAACACCAACTTCGGCAGCGGTATCGTCGCCAAGGGCACGGGCATCCTGCTCAACAACGAGATGGACGACTTCTCGGCCAAGCCCGGCGTGGCCAATGCATACGGCCTGGTCGGCGGCGACGCCAATGCCGTGGCCGCCAAGAAGCGCCCCCTGTCGTCCATGACCCCCACCTTGGTGCTGAAAGACGGCAAGCCCACGCTGGTGACTGGCAGCCCCGGCGGCGCGCGCATCATCACCACGGTGCTGCAGACGTTGGTGAACACCATCGACTTTGGCATGAACCCGGCGGAAGCTGCGGCAGCACCCCGCGTGCACCACCAGTGGACGCCGGACGAGCTGCGCGTGGAGAAGGGCCTGTCGCCCGACACTATCGCGCTGCTCAAGCAGCGTGGCCACAACATCGCGGTGAAGCCTTCGATGGGACGCACGCAGACCATCCAGATCCGTGGCGGCGCGCTGTACGGCTACTCCGACCCCCGCAACCCCGACGGCAAGACCCTCGGCTACTGATTGCCAGCCCCCCGCCTCGCGCGGGATGTTTTAGTTGTCTGTATGTGCCAGGCCACGCCCCACAAGGGCGTGGCCTTTTTCGTTTCAACGCTCGATTCGGCATGCGGGCATACCCCCATACCGCCAACCGCCAGACTTGCCTACAGTTCTTGTATGCAAGATTTGCGTTCAAAAGCTACTGAAGGAGTTGGCATGCCCCGGTTTTTCAAATCCCTTTTTGGCCAGGTGGTGCTGGCCCTGATAGCCGGTGTGGTGGTGGGCCTGGTCTGGCCCGACACCGCCATCGCACTCAAGCCCCTGGGCGACGGTTTCATCAAGCTCATCAAGATGCTGATCCCGCTCATCGTCTTTTGCGTGGTGGTGCATGGCATTGCAGGCACCGGCGACCT
>NZ_JADHVT010000002.1 GCF_016783915.1 Acidovorax sp. | reverse complement strand
ACCAGCGCACGCAGGGCATCCTGCACTTCTATACCAACGCCAAGGAATTCGACGGCGCCCTGGGCCCGGCCGAGCAGATGCGCGCCCTGGGCTGCGAGCGCCAGGTCATCAGCGCCGATGAGGCCGTGCGCATCGAGCCGGCCCTCGCCCACATCCGCCCGCAGCTGGCGGGGGCCACGTTCACGGCCGAAGACGAGTCGGGCGATGCCAACCAGTTCACGCGCGAGCTTGCCAAGCTGTGCGAAGCAGCCGGCGTGCAGTTCCGCCTGGGCCACCACGTCACCGCACTGCGCGAGGTGGCTGGGCGCATTGACCATGTGGAAGTGACCAATGCAGAAGGCCGCTTCGAGCGCGTGCGCGGCGATGCGTTTGTGCTGGCCATGGGCTCATTCAGCCCGCTGCTGGCCCAGCCGCTGGGCATCCACCTGCCCATCTACCCCGCCAAGGGCTACTCGGTGACCATGCCGGTGAAGGACGCGAGCAAGGCGCACCAGGTGAGCCTGACGGACGACGAGTTCAAGCTCGTGTTCTCGCGCTACACCAGCGAGCGAGGTGACCGCCTGCGCATTGCGGGAACGGCAGAACTCAACGGCTATGACCGCCACCTGAACCAGGTGCGCTGCGACGCCATCGTGCGGCGCGTGGAACAGCTCTTCCCCGGCGCGGGCGATGCCACCCAGGCGCAGTTCTGGACCGGCCTGCGCCCCGCCACGCCCAGCAACGTGCCGCTGATCGGCAAGACCAAAGTAGCCAACCTGTTCCTCAACACTGGCCACGGCACGCTGGGCTGGACACATGCCTGTGGCTCGGGCAAGTCGCTCGCGCGCATCGTGAGCGGCCTGGCGCCCGAGGTGGACTTTGACTTTGCCGGGCTGGCACGGGGCGACGCACCTGCACTGCTCAGTGCGCAAGGCGCGCGCTGAGCACACCACTGCGATACTCCGTTTTTTATAGCTGCTAGCGCTTATGCAGCAAGCGCTACAGCCCTAAATCACCTCAACCCCCTCCACAACCTGCGCACTCTGCGCGCCGGGCAGCGAGCGGGAGTGCCTGCAACGCGGCGGCCGCACCACACTTTCCGGTGGCAAAAATGGGGGCTGTCGCCACAGGTTCTTACAATGTCCCGTTGATCAACTCCCAAGGGCGCGCAAGGCGCCCTTTGTATGGAAATAGCAATACTGTTCGCCCTCATCTGTCTCAACGGCCTGTTTGCCATGTCAGAGATCGCTCTGGTCACGGCCCGCAAGGTGCGGTTGCAAAAGCTGATTGATGAGGGCGATAGCGGCGCCGCCGCTGCCGTGAAGCTGGGAGAAGACCCCACGCGTTTTCTTTCCACGATCCAGATCGGCATCACGTCGATCGGTGTCCTGAACGGTATCGTGGGCGAGGCCG
The DNA here is from genome assembly GCF_016783915.1 of Acidovorax sp. Taxonomy (GTDB): domain Bacteria; phylum Pseudomonadota; class Gammaproteobacteria; order Burkholderiales; family Burkholderiaceae_C; genus Acidovorax. The sequence continues at coordinate 110,035 of NZ_JADHVT010000002.1, read as the reverse complement.
CGCTGGCCGCGCCGCTGGCCTCATGGCTGGAACGCCTGGGGGTGCCATTGCCCTACGGTGGCTATGCAGCCACCGGCCTGGTGGTGGTGCTGATCACGTACTTCTCCATCGTGGTGGGTGAACTGGTGCCCAAGCGCATCGGCCAGTCGTACCCCGAGACCTTCGCCCGCCTGGTGGCGCGGCCCATCAACTTTCTGGCGCTGGCCACCAAGCCCTTTGTGCTGCTGCTGTCCACGTCCACACGCACGCTGCTGCGCCTGATGGGCGTGAAGGAAACCAGCGGCAGCCCGGTGACTGAGGAAGAGATCCACGCCATGCTGGTCGAAGGCACCACCGCCGGCGTGATCGAGTCGCACGAGCACACCATGGTGCGCAACGTGTTCCGCCTGGACGACCGCCAGATCGGCTCGCTGATGGTGCCGCGCGGGGATGTGGTGTGTCTGGACATCGATGCCCCGTTTGAAGACAACCTCCAATGCATTGAAGAGTCCGACCACGCACGCTTTCCAGTGGTGCGCGGCGGCATGGACAACATTCTGGGCGTGATCAACGCGCGCCAGTGGCTGTCCCGCACCTTGCGCGACAAGGCGCGTGGCAGCCTGGCCGACCAGCCACTGCAGACAGCGCTGTATGTGCCCGAGACCATCACGGGCATGGAGCTGCTGGACAACTTCCGCCTGTCCGACGTGCACATGGCCTTTGTCATCGACGAATACGGCGAGGTGCAGGGCATCGTGACGCTGCAGGACCTCATCGAGGCGATCACGGGCGAGTTCCAGCCGCGCGACCCGGAGACCTCGTGGGCGCTGCAGCGCGAGGACGGCAGCTGGCTGCTGGACGGCCACATCCCCGTGCCCGAACTGAAAGACCGCCTGAACCTGGACACCGTGCCCGAGGAAGAGCGCGGCCGCTACCACACGCTGAGCGGCATGATCATGCTGCTGACCGGTCGCCTGCCCAAGGTGACCGACACGGTGCAGTGGGAGGACTGGAAGCTCGAGGTGGTGGACATGGATGGCAAGACCATCGACAAGATCCTGGCCACGCGGCTGACGCCCGAAGAAAAAGCCGAGTCCGACGAGAACGGCGCGGGCTGACCGGCGTTGACGATGGCGGGGGCTGCTGCGCCAGCCAGCCCCCTCGTCTACATCAGGACGGTGAGGGTTCGCCGTCCACAAACACGGTCAACACGCCGGTGTAGCCGTACAGATGGTGGTGGGCGATCTCGCCGCCCGCAAAAAAACCGGCCAGTGGCACATCGCCCAGCGCATGGCGCACGATCTGCAGCTCGGCGCTGGGCCCACCAAAATGCGGCCCGCCCCGGCCCGAGCAGCTCACATAGATCGCGCCGCAAATGCGCCGCCCCATCTGGGGTTGCGCTCCAGCATGTCCGGCAACGCCCGGCGCTGCGGCCAGCTCTCCTGGCGCGCCGGACGCCACCATCGGCGCGGGCTCCAGCTCCTCGGGCGATAGCTCTTCGCGGATCTCGGCGCAGATGCGCATGAGGTCCGCCCGCGCGGCAGCCACGTTGCGCTGGCAGAACGCCAGGTGCATGCCGGGCTCCACATGGTCGGCCAGGGCCACGCCCCGGCGGGAGCCGTCCAACCCCAGAATATGGCGCACGCGCGTGTCGGTGCCAAAGTGGCCGGTGCGACGCTGGCCCTGTGGCTGCTCACCCGCACTGACCAGCCCCGCCAGCGTGGCGCGCACCTTGCGCAGCGCGGGCTGCGGGTCGCCACCGTCGAGCGAGACCTGCAGCGTATCGAGCAGCACATCCAGCGCAGGCTCGCCATCCAGCGCAAGCACCACGTTGTCCTGCGCGGCAGTGATGGTGTGGAGTGCGCCTACGGGCTGGCAGCCCTGCGTGACCCTCGACACCAGCGACACACCTGCGCCAAACGCCACGCCCGAGAGGCCGCCGTCAAACACCCCGCTGGCACCGCCCTGCCCAGCCATGTTGCCGTCGCCGCCCACGGCAAACTGCACGCTGGCCGTGCGGCTGGCGCTGAGGCCACCAAACAGGTAGCCCGTGTCAGTGCGCGCCGCCATCTCGGTCAGCAGTTCGGCCAGTTCCGGCGTGTGGCCGTCGGCATGCACCAGCGCCGTGTGGGCCACAAAGCCTGCGCCGGCATGCGGCGCATGGGCGGGCAGCGGCGCCACGCCAGAAAACACGCGGTACTGGTCGGAGGGCACATCCAGCAGCATGACCGACAGCGCGGGCTCGTCAAAGTATTCGGCGTTGTTGGCCGACACGCCAACGCCCACGGTACCGCTCCAGTCGGTCACCTCGGGCAGTTCACTGCTCAAGTAGTCGAGCAGCGCCTGGGCCTCGTTGGCATAGTGGTCGGTGATGTACAGCAGGCCCAGGGTGGGCGCCGATGCGTAGTCGGGCAGCGCCATCTGGGCGCGCAACTGCGCCAGCACCAGCGCAGCGGCCATGCGCCACTGCGGGTGGGTGGCATGACCAGTGGGGAATAGTTTCATGGTGATGATCTCCATGCCGGGGCGGGGGTGGGCCAGTGTTGCGCCACCTGCGGGTTGCCACACCCGCCCCCGCCTTGGCGTCAGCCCGCTCGCTTGCGGGCGGCCGGGCTGCGGGTGCTGCTGGCCTTTTTGGCGGCGGGTTTCGTGGTGGTTTTGCGGGCTGCGGGCTTCTTGGCTGCAGCGGATTTTTTGGCAGTGCCCGCTGATGATGCTGCAGCGCGCTTGGCACCGCCCTGCATGGTCTGCATGCCCTTGGCCGCGAACTGGCTGGCCATGCCGGTCGCCGTTTTGAGCGCTTCCTTGGCCAGGCCTGTGGCCATATTCTTGGTGGTGTCGATGGCCGTCTGCTTGGCCGCGTCCTTCATGGCGTTGGTGGCGATCTGCTGGAACTGGCTGGTGAGCGCCCCCCACCACTGCATCGGGTCCACCACCGCAGGCTCGGCCGCAGCCGTTGCGTTGCCCTTGGCTTTGCCTTTGGCCGGTGGAGCGGCGGGCTCAGCGTCATCGGCCTCTTCCTCGGACTCGTTGGCGGCACTGGCGCGGCCCGTCACGCGGGCAGCAGCGCCAGCCATAGCCTCGGCGGCGCCACTCACGGTATCGGCAGCCTTTTGCACACCACTCATCACAGTGTCGGCCGTCTTGAGCTTGAAGGCGTTGGCCACATCGCCCATGCTGAAGTTCATGCCCTTGAGGGTGGCCAGGGTCATCTTCTGCACCTCCAGCGCCTGGATGGTGGCAGAGAGTGCACGCGAGTTCTGCTCCAGCCAGAACTGCACGGCCTTGAGTTCGTCGATGCGCTTTTCCAGCTCTTCGACGCTGATGGTGGGCGCCACCCAATTGCTGAGGTTGGGCAACTGCGGAATGCTGCTGGACGCCCCCTTGGCAAGGCTTTGCAGAAAGTCAAAACCGGGGACGAATTTGCCGAAACCGAAGTTGGATGTGTCGCTCATGGCCGCTCCGCAAGAGATGGGTCGTGAGAACCTGCTGAAGGTTCTGAGGAGTCACAGCTTACTCCAATGCGTTGCGCCCGCGAAGGCGCTACGGCGGCTGTCACCTCAGTGTTTATGCCCATCCATCATGCTGCCCGCCGTAGCGCCTCCGGGGGCTGCCGTGCCCACGGGCACTGTGAGGTTGAGCTTGCTTTCCACGCCCTTGGCGTCCTGGAACACCAGGGTGATGGGTACCGAGCTGTCCTTGGCCAGGGGCGCCTTCAGGTCCAGCAGCATGACGTGGTAGCCGCCGGGCTTGAGTTCCACCGTCTTGCCTGCGGGCAGGTCCAGCGCAGGCACGGCGCGCATCTTCATGATGTCGCCTTCCATCTTCATCTCGTGCACTTCGGTGAGTCCCGCAGCGGGCGACTCGGCGCGCACCAGGCGGGCGCCGTCCTTGGCGGTGAGGCGCATGAATGCGCCCGTGGCCTTCTGGCCCTGCACGCTGGCGCGTGCCCAGGCGCCTTCGACCTTGACGGCGGCAGTCTGCGCCCATGCAGGGGTGCTGAGCAGTACGGCAACGACGGCTGCAGTGTGAAGAAGTGTTTTCATGGTGACTATCTTTCGGTTGGCTCAAAGAAAAAGGGATGGGGGACTGGGCCCGACTGTCAATGATTGTGGGCAGTGGCGCCGCCGGTGGGCAGAATCTCCAGCGCTGCCGCAGGGGACTTCAGGTCTGACAGCTTCTGGCCCGCCTTGGGCACCTCGGTCCAGTCGTTGCGGCCCTCGGTGCAGACCTGGCGCACCGGCCAGTACACAGTGCCGGCCTGCTCCGGCGCCTGGGCGACCAGCACAAACTCGTCGTAGTGAGCGCTCTGCAGCATGTCCTCCGGCGTCTTGGCTGTCCAGGTGATGCGCACCACGTCTTCGGTGATGCTGCGGCCGTGGCTGCTGTAGGGCTGGGCCAGCTTGTCGCGCTGCACATCCAATGCCCAGCCCGGCTTGGGCATGGGGCGCGCACCGCGCATGCCTGCGGGGATGTCCACCACGACCTGCCGCGTGGGCGACGCGCCGCAGCCGTGGCCGACCTTGAACGCGGCCTTGTAGCTGGCGCCGGCCGGGGCCACTTGGTATTCAAGCACCACATGGGCAGATGCAATGCCAAACAAGGCTGTAGCGCTAGTCAAACATGCGGCAGCAGCTATCTTTTTCATAGTATTCAGAGACATGGGATATTTTCCTTTCAGAGGCTTACCTTCAGCTCGGCCATGTAGCTGCGCTGCGGGTAGGGGTGGAAGTTCCAGAACTGGTAGTTGTTGAGGTTGTCGATGCCCACGGCGGCGCTGACCGCTTTGGTGATCTGGTAGCGCACGCGCACATCGGTGGTGAAGTAGCGGCTCGCGCCCTGGTAGGCAAAACCGTTGGGGTCACTGTTGTCGAGCGTGCTGTACTGCTTGCCGCTGTAACGCGCGCCCAGGGTGTACGACCACTTGTCATCGGGCCGATAAGTGGCCACGGCAGTGGCACGCCACTCGGGGATGCGGGGCTGCCACTTCCCAACACTGGCGGGGAACTTGTCGTTTTTGGTGATCTTGGAGTCCGTCCAGGTCAGGCTGCTGCCCAGCTCCAGTCCGCGTACGAACACATTGGCGGCCTGGTACGACAGCTCAATGCCACGGGTAGCGATGGCGTCCACGTTCTGCACATTGGTCACATTGGGCGTGACGAGCACATTGGTTTGCGAGTAAAGCGCGTCCTTGGTGCGCTCAAAGAAAGCCGTCAGACGCAGCAAGCCGTTGCCCAAGTCACGCTCCGCCGTCAGCTCGGTGGTCCAGCTCTTTTCGGGCCTCAGGTTGGGGTCGTTGTTGATGAGTGTGCCGCTGCCGCTGATGCCGCCCTGGTACAGCTCGGCCACGGTGGGCATGCGCACGGCGCGGCCGGTGGAGGCCTTGAGCACCCACAGCTCATTGGCCTGGTAGGCCACGGCAGCCTTGGGCGACAGATAGGTTTCGTTGCGCTCGGGGTGGCTCAGCGTGTTGGTGGCGTTGCCCGTCTGGCCGTTGCTGGCGCTCCAGCGCTCGGCGCGGGCGCCCAGCACGGCTTTCCACCGTGGCGCGATCTTCCAGGTGTCTTGCGCCCACAGGCCAATGAGCTGCGTGTCGCCGTTGAAGGCCTGGTTGCGGGCGCCTGCATCACCGCTGATCCAGTTGCTGGTGGCGTTCTCTATGGTGCGCAACCTGTAGCTGTCGCGCTGCAGGCCAAAGTCCACGATGTGCGTGCCCTGCAGCCCATCGGGCCGCCAGGTGCCCTTGGCGGCCAGCGTGTTCCAGCCCGTGCCCTTGCTGTTGACGATGCGCCCTGCCCCACCGTTCAGCGCGGCAGGCAGCGCCACGGTAGCGGCGCGCAGGGTGTCGGTCTGGTAGTCGTACAGGCTGGCGGCCACCTCCCAATCAAACACGCCCTGCGTGCGGCTCTTGACCGACAGACCGTGCATGAAATGTGTGAGGTCTTCGTTGGACACATTGAAGTCCGTGGGCGCGAGCGCAAATGAGCGGCCATTGATGTTGACCGTGCCGCTGTAGACCGCATTGCCATTGGCATCGCGCAGGTAGCTGGCGGGGCGCCCCTCGGATTCGTTGTGCCACCAGCCGAAGGTGTAGGCGGCGCGCACGGTGGGCGAAAAGTCGTAGGCGATCTTGGCCTTGATGTGGTCTTGCTGCGTGTGGTACTGCGTGGCGGTGCCCAGCAGGTACCAGGGCTGGTTGCTGCGGTTGTTGCCCAGCACCGCGCCCGTCACCGGCGTGCCTGCATTGCCCACGGTGCCTGCAGACACCAGGCGCGTGGGGAAGGTGAGCGGCTGGCCTTCGCTGTCCGTCTTGTTGAAGTTGAGGAACCAGGACCAGTCGCCATTCTTGTTGCCCACGGAGGCGCTCACCTGCTTGCCGCCGTAGGTACCGCTGGTGTTGTAAAGGTCAAAGGGCTGGTGCTGATAGCTGACCTGCCCGTGCGCCTCGAACTTTGTCGGCATGCGCGTGACGTAATCCACCACCGCACCCACCGAGTTGCCTGCGTAGGCGGCCGAAAACGGGCCGTAGAGCACGTCCACGCGCTCAATTTCTTCCGGCGTGACCAGCATCCAGCGCGGCGCGTTGGTGGGGCCGTTGCCCAGGTAGTTGCTCAGCAAAATGCCATCGGCAAACACCATGGACCGCGCCGGGTTGCCCGTGCCCGAGGCGCGGGTGGACAGCACGGCGTGGTTGTAGTCGCCGATGTAGCGCTTGCGCACCAGCAGGCTGGGCAGGTACTTGAGCGCGTCTTCGCTGTCGGTGGCGTTGATCGCATGCTCGATCTGCTCACGCGTCACGCCCTCGATGGTAGTGGGGATCTGCGTGGGCAGCGAGGTGGGCTGGCCGCCGGTGATGGTAACCACGCCCAGTTCCTTGACGGGGGCGTTGGAGCCAACACCGGTGCTGTCAGCGCTCTGGGCGAATGCGGGCACGGCCCAGATGACCGTGAAGGTAAGGGCGAGGGGAAAGGCACTGGCCACGGCCAGCGCCATGCGGCTTTTGCGCATGGAAACTCCTGAAAATCAAGCCAAATAGGCCGCCAGCGCAGATAAATCATGCGCCAGAAGCTATCGAATCAATAGCAATCTCAGGAGATAACTGGAGGCCCGCGCGGCGGCAGCGGAGCGGCAGTGCGCGCAGCAATGTGCGCGGCGGGGATGGGGCGCAGGGCATGCGCAAGGGGGTGCGCCACAGGCAGCTGGGCCTGCGATGCGGGAGGGGGGGCGCCCACCTGGGCGCACAGCGGGCAGTCCAGCGTGTGGCCGGACACTTCCTTGGCGCCGTCGTCCGTCTTGACCAGTACCTTGATGGCGCCCGAACCCGAACAGATCAGCTCCATCGCCTGCGGATTGACCAGCGGCGACGCTACCGCCACGCCGATCGACAACACAAACCACGCCAGCACAAGGCGGGCGAGCCAGCGAAGGCTGCGAATGGTTTGCAGGGAGGGCATGGGTGCGGATTGTAGGGGGCCTGGGTGGGCAGTCCTTGACCGGGGTCATCTGCGCGACGGACTGCGCCCCCGCCCCCACCTAGGATGCGTGCTGCATTCACCACCACAACGGAGACAACACCATGCTCACACTCTGCGGCTTTTCGGCCAGCAACTACTACAACAAGGTCAAGCTTGCCTTGCTCGAAAAGGGCCTGCCCTTCACCGAAGAACTGGCCTGGGTGGGAGAGACCGACCGCAGCGCCAGCCCGCTGGGCAAGGTGCCCTACCTGCGCACACCCGAGGGGCCGCTGTGCGAATCGGCCGTGATGGCCGACTACATCGAGGCAGCCCACCCGCAGCCAGCGCTGATCCCTGCCAACCCCTACCAGGCCGCCAAGGTGCGCGAGCTGATCACCTTTCTGGAGTTGCATCTGGAGCTGGTGGCACGCAACCTGTATCCCCAGGCTTTCTTTGGCGGAACCGTGAGCGACACCACCAAGGAGAAGGTGGGAGCGCAGCTTGAGAAAAACATTGCCGCCTTCGGCGAGCTGGCCAAGTTCAGCCCCTACGTGGGCGGCGACGCCTTCACCCTGGCCGACTGCGCTGCCATCGTGCACCTGCCGCTGGTCAGCTCGGCCACCAAAATCATCTATGGCCGCGACTATCTGGCCGACCTGCCGGTGCGCGAATACCTGGCCCGCATGGCCGAGCGCCCCCACGTGCAGCGTGTGAACGCTGACCGCAAGACCAACACCGCCGAGATGCTGGCGCGGCCGCCCAAGCGCTGAGTCCGCCCAGCGGTGAAAACAGGGAGGCGGGCACGGAGCGCCATCCCTTGACCTTGGTCAACGCAGGGCATGGCGCACAGGCGCACCATGCAGGTATCCGATCACCCAGAGGAGACCCCGCATGGACAAGACCCAAGCCGCACCGTTCCTCCAGCAATTGCTGGCCCAGCAATCCGAGCTGCTGGCCCAGTTGGCCGCACAGCGCGGCGGTGTCATCGGCCGCGCAGAGGCCGCTGCCGACCATTTCGGACAACCCGAAGACCCCCGCGCCCAGGTCGCCACCGAGCGCGAGCTGGAATTTGCCCTCGACGAACGCGAAACCGCGCATCTGGCAGCTGTCGAGGCTGCCCTGGCCCGCATTGAAGCAGGCACCTATGGCGAGTGCACGGACTGCGGTACCCACATCACGGCCGCCCGCCTGCACGCTACGCCCGAGGCGGCACGCTGCGTGCACTGCCAGGAAAAGGCCGAACAACACCGCCGAGCTGCGTGAGCAGAGTTCGCGCATACAGGCCATTTCCTTTCCCGTTTTTGCCACCACTTCAAGAAAGCCGACCCATGAGCACTTTTCACGCCGTTGTCTGGATGGACCAGTCCGAAGCCCATGTGGTGATGTTCGACCGCGAACACGCCGAAGCCCAGCGCATCAAGTCCCGCAGCCACCACAAGCACCAGGGCAAGGCCGACGACCTCACGCCGTTTTTTGCCGATGTGGCCCAGGCACTCACCCACACCCGCGAGGTGCTGCTGGCAGGCCCAGGCCTGGTGCGCAACCAGTTCCGCGACTGGGCGACCAAGCACCATGCGGCAGTGGCCGATGTGGTGGTGGACTCGGTGGCCGCCGACCACCCGACCGACGCCCAGCTGGTGGCCATGGCGCGCCAGTATTTCAAGAAGTTTGACAACATGGCCGCCGATCCGTCTGTCGCCTGACAGGTTCAGCGCTGCGACCGGAACACAGCCCCGGCTGCTATCCTTTGCAGGATGCGCAGCCTCTTTCACCTCGCTTTTCACGTCACCGACCTGGACGCCGCCCGACGCTTTTACGGCGGTGTGCTCGGATGCCAGGAGGGCCGCAGCACCGACACCTGGGTGGACTTCGATTTTTTTGGTCACCAGATCTCGTTGCACCTGGGCATCCCGTTTGCCAGCGCCCGCACCGGGCATGTGGGCGACCATCTGGTGCCCATGCCGCACTTCGGCGCCATCCTGGAGCTGACCGACTGGCATGCACTGGCCGCACGGCTCAAGGCCGCCGGCACCGCCTTTGTGCTGGAACCCCAGGTGCGTTTTGAGGGCCAGCCCGGCGAACAGTGGACGATGTTCTTCCACGACCCCAGCGGCAACCCGATCGAGATCAAGGGCTTTCGCTCGCTGGACGCGGTGTACGCAGCGTGAGCTACACCTTCGCGTCAGCCACCATCCTGCTCCTGCTGATCACCGATCCGCTGGGCAACATCCCCATCTTTGCCAACGCGCTGCGCGGCGTGGCGCCCGAGCGCCGGGCGCGGGTGATCCTGCGGGAGGTGCTGATTGCGTTTGCGCTGCTGCTGGTGTTCCTGTTTTTTGGCGCTGAGTTTCTGCGGGTAATGAACCTGAGCGATCTGTCGCTGCAGATTGCGGGCGCGGTGGTGCTGTTCCTGATCGCACTGCGCATGATCTTTCCGTCGGCGGACGGACCGCAAACAGAGCTGCCAGGCGAGCCGTTGATCGTTCCTCTCGCCATCCCTGCCCTGGCAGGCCCGTCGGCACTGGCCACGGTCATGCTGTTGGTGGCCCAGGCGCCGGAACGCCGGTGGGAATGGGTGGCCGCGCTGTGCGTCACCATGGCCGTGTGTGCCGTGGTGCTGCTACTGGCCGAACGCATCCAGCGCCTGGTGGGCGAACGCGTGGTGATGGCGTTTGAGCGCCTGATGGGCCTGATCCTGGTAGCTATCTCGGTGGAGATGCTGATCCGGGGGATCAAGCAGCTGGCCCACCAGCTGTAGCCACCGCCTGGGGCACCGCGCCAGGGCGATCGTGTGCATGGCGCCGCTGACAGCGCTCCGCACCACCATATCGCGACATCCGCTTCAGCGGCGCTGAAGGATCGGCACGGTCCCCAGAGCAAACACCGAGTTGGGCACGTTGACCCGCGCCATCAACGGGCGGGGCTTGTGCGCCAGGGGCAACTTGGTGCGCGCAGCGGGGGTCTTCTCCTCCACGACAGCACCCTGCTCCAGCGCCTGGGTGACCAGGTCCTGCAGCGTCACCGACTGCAGGTATTCCATCACCCGGGAATTGAAGCTGGTCCACAGTTCACCGGTCATGGATTTGACCTGGGCGGCCTGGCTGGGCCCCAGGTTCTGCAGCTCGTCGGTCTTGAGGTTCTCCACCGCCAAGATGATTTCAGCCACCGATACCTGCTCCGCGCGCCGCGCCAGCGTGTAGCCGCCACCGGGCCCCCGGGTGCTGTCCACCAAGCCGGCGCGGCGCAGTGCGCTGAACAGCTGCTCAAGGTAAGACAGAGAAATCCCCTGCCGTGTGCTGATGGTGGACAAGGGCACCGGCCGCATCTTCTGGCGCAGTGCCAGGTCGGTCATGGCGGACACCGCCAGCTGTCCTCGGGTCGTGATACGCATCGTTGCTACTCCTTGTGAACACAGGCAGCTCCAGACCGCGGCGCAGATCGCCACGGAAGCTGCCAAACGTCAATGTAGAGAGTTTTATACTTCGCGTATATTCGTTTTATTGAGTTTTATTCTTCGAATTACACGAAGTGTTGGGACGGTATGAACTTCAAGCACCTGCGCTATTTCTGGACGGTGGCCAAGGCAGGCGGTGTGATGCGCGCCGGTGAGCAGCTCAACACCACCCCGCAAACGCTGTCCGGCCAGATCAAGCAGTTGGAAGAATGGCTGGGCCACGACCTGTTCCGCAAAAGGGGGCGCGGCCTGGAGCTGACGAGCGAGGGACGGGTGGCCCTGGGGTATGCCGAGCAGATCTTTGCGCTGGGTGACGAACTGGAAAAATCGATCCGGCTGTCGCGCGGACAGGAGAAGCCACTGGAGTTCCGGGTGGGCGTGGCCGACTCGATCGCCAAGTCGGTGGCCTACCACCTGCTGGAGCCTGCGCTGGGTATGCCCCAGCGCGTGCACATGACCTGCCACGAAGGCAAGTTTCCAGAATTGATTGCGCAGCTGAGCCTGCACAAGCTGGACTTGGTGCTGGCAGACGAGCCAGTGTCCAAGAAAATCGGCGTCAAAGCGTTCAACCACCCCCTGGGCACCAGCAGCATGAGTTTTCTGTGCGCCCCGGCTTTGCGGGCGCAGCTGGATGGGCCCTTCCCAGAATGCCTGCACGGTGCGCCCATGCTCATCCAGGGCCCTATGTCGTCCGTACGCCAGCAACTCGACCACTGGCTGAACAAGCACCACCTGCAACCCCGTCTGGTCGGTGAATTTGACGACAGCGCACTGATGAATGCTTTTGGCCGGGAAGGCCGGGGTATCTTCACATCCCCCTCCGTGCTGGATGAGGAGACCACTGCTCAGTTTGGGGTAGAGGTTATTGGCCGCTCCTCAGACTTGGTGGAGGAGTTTTTCGCGATCTCCATCGAAAGGCGCATCACACACCCTTGTGTGGTGGCCATCACCAAGGCCGCCAAGGCGGATCTGTTTGGACGGTGAGCCTGTCGAGGCCCGACACCACCTTCCACAGGACAAAACAATTGTCGCCGGACAGGTCTGCTCGTCCACCCACTGACCGTGGACCAAGAGCACAAACAAAAACGCCCACTAAAAAGTGGGCGTTTTGCTTTAGCAGTATTTGCTATGTTTTGGTTGCGCGAGAAGGATTTGAACCTCCGACCTTTGGGTTATGAGCCCAACGAGCTACCAGACTGCTCCATCGCGCGATAAGAAATAAATTATACCCTATTATTCAGCTGCTGCCGAATTATTTTCAGTTTCTGCAGCACGATCGACCAATTCGACCAGGGCCATAGGCGCATTGTCGCCCACGCGGAAGCCCATCTTCAGAATACGGGTGTAGCCGCCAGGACGCACCTTGAAACGCGGGCCCAGGTCGTTGAACAGCTTGGTCACGCTGTCACGGTCACGCAGACGGTTGAATGCCAAGCGACGGTTGGCGAGAGAATCTTCCTTGGCCAGGGTGATCATGGGCTCGATCACGCGGCGCAGTTCCTTTGCCTTGGGAACAGTGGTCTTGATGACTTCGTGCTCGATGAGCGAGTTCATCATGTTCTGCAGCATCGCGAGGCGGTGCGAGCTGGTGCGGTTGAGTTTGCGAAGGCCGTGTCCGTGGCGCATGGTGCTTTCTTTCTACTGTCTATGTAATTAAATCAGGCAGCCGTATCAGGTACTGCCCGAGGCACTGTTCCCCGCAGGGAACGAAAAGTCCCCCTTGCGGGGGACATCAAACCGGGCGCCCAAACTTCGGGCAGCCTTCGATTATAGCTTTGGCTTAACGCTTGTCCAGACCTGCTGGCGGCCAGTTCTCAAGCTTCATGCCCAAGGTGAGACCACGCGATGCCAGCACTTCCTTGATTTCGTTGAGCGACTTGCGACCGAGGTTAGGCGTCTTGAGCAGTTCGTTCTCGGTGCGCTGAATCAGATCACCGATGTAGTAGATGTTCTCCGCCTTCAGGCAGTTGGCAGAACGCACGGTCAGTTCCAGCTCGTCCACAGGACGCAGCAAGATCGGATCGAACGTCGCATTGCCACGTGGGCCTGCGGGTGCGTCGAAAGCAGCCAGTTCGCCGCCTTCCAGCTGTGCGAATACCGCCAGCTGTTCCACCAGGATCTTGGCCGATGCGCGCACGGCATCTTCGGCAGTGATCGCACCGTTGGTCTCGATCTCGACAACCAACTTGTCCAGGTCGGTACGCTGCTCGACACGAGCGCTTTCCACCGTGTAGCTCACGCGCTTCACTGGCGAGAACGATGCATCCAGCACAATGCGCCCAATCGACTTGGTCGATTCGTCAGCATAGCGACGCAGATTGCCCGGCACATAGCCACGGCCCTTCTCGACCTTGATCTGCATGTCCAGCTTCCCGCCAGCAGACAGGTTGGCGATCACGTGATCAGGGTTGACGATTTCCACGTCGTGAGGGGTCTGGATGTCACGGGCAGTGACCACACCTTCGCCATCCTTGCGCAGACTCAACGTCACTTCGTCACGGTTGTGGAGCTTGAACACCACACCCTTGAGGTTCAACAGGATGTTGACCACGTCCTCTTGAACGCCGTCAATGGACGAATACTCGTGCAGCACTCCTGCAATCGTGACTTCCGTCGCTGCGTAACCCACCATGGACGAGAGCAGGACGCGCCGAATGGCGTTGCCCAGCGTGTGGCCGTACCCACGCTCGAACGGCTCCAGTGCGACCTTGGCACGGTTGTGGCCAAGCTGCTCGACATTGATCGCCTTGGGTTTCAGCAAATTGGTTTGCATTCAGACTTCCTCTCAATACCCCCAGCTCGTTACACCGGTAAGGCTGGTGAAGCGCCTAAACCGCGATGCCTCGCGGTTTAGGGACGGTTTTCTTGAATTACGTACTCGACCGATTAGCGCGAGTACAACTCAACGATCAGCGATTCGTTGATGTCGGCGCCAAATTCATCGCGGTCCGGCACCTTCTTGAAGATGCCTTCTGCCTTCTCGGCATTCACTTCCACCCAGGCGGGCATGCCCACTTGGGCCGCCAGTTGCAGGGCTTCCACCACGCGGTTTTGCTTCTTGGACTTTTCGCGCACAGCCACCACATCACCCGTTTTCACGAGGTACGAAGCGATATTCACGGACTTGCCGTTCACGGTGATCGCCTTGTGCGACACCAGCTGACGCGCTTCAGCGCGAGTGGAGCCGAAACCCATACGGTACACGACGTTGTCGAGACGGGATTCCAGCAGGAACAGCAGGTTGGCACCAGTGTTACCCTTCTTGCCGTCGGCGGCTTCGAAGTAACGGCGGAACTGCTTTTCCAGCACGCCATACATGCGCTTGACCTTCTGCTTTTCACGCAGTTGCAGACCGTAGTCAGAGGTGCGGGCACCCGAAGTGCGGCCGTGCTGACCAGGCTTGGAGTCGAACTTGGACTTGTCGGCAATCGAACGACGTGCGCTCTTCAGGAACAGGTCGGTGCCTTCACGGCGGGAGAGTTTGGCCTTGGGGCCGAGGTAACGTGCCACTTGAGCTTCCTTTGTGTCATCTACCGCAAACCATTGCGGGAGCCGCCTGAGGCGCTTGCGCGTTCACAGGCGGCGGTGGGCTTAGAGAGATTAGATACGACGGCGCTTTTGAGGGCGGCAGCCGTTGTGTGGCACCGGGGTCACATCGGAGATCGATGTGATACGGATGCCCAGTGCGCCCAATGCGCGCACCGAAGACTCACGACCAGGACCTGGGCCCTTGATTTCGACGTCCAGGTTCTTGATACCTTGATCGATGGCAGCGCGACCAGCCACTTCCGAAGCCACCTGGGCTGCGAATGGGGTGGACTTGCGCGAACCCTTGAAACCTTGGCCACCGGACGAAGCCCACGACAGGGCGTTGCCCTGACGGTCGGTGATCGTGATGATGGTGTTGTTGAACGAGGCGTGCACGTGTGCAATGCCGTCCGAAACATTCTTCCGGACCTTCTTGCGAACGCGCTGAGCTGCGTTATTGGCAGGAGACTTAGCCATGATGATCTTTCAATCTTTATTTCTTCAGTGCAGCTGCACCCTTGCGCGGACCCTTGCGAGTGCGAGCATTGGTACGGGTGCGCTGACCACGCATTGGCAGACCGCGGCGATGGCGGAAGCCACGATAGCAGCCGATGTCCATCAAACGCTTGATGTTCATCGTGGTTTCGCGGCGCAGGTCACCTTCAATGGTGAACTGCTCGATTTGCTCGCGAATTTTTTCTAGATCGCCGTCCGTCAGATCCTTGATCTTCTTGGAGTAAGCGATACCAGTTGCTTCGCAGATCTTGCGAGCGCGGGTGCGACCAATGCCAAAAATGGCGGTCAAACCGATTTCCGCGTGCTTGTGCGGCGGAATGTTAATGCCAGCGATACGTGCCATATGCGTCCTCTAATACTTTCCAATCAACCTTGGCGCTGCTTGTGACGCAGATCCGTGCAGATCACGCGCACCACACCCTTGCGGCGGATGATCTTGCAGTTGCGGCAGATTTTTTTGACCGAAGCCGAAACTCTCATTGCATTCTCCTAAAACTTTTCCATCCGTCCCGGCTGCTTCGCACGGAACACAATTTGTGCCCGCGAAAAATCGTGGGGCGCCAACTCAATCGATATCCAACTCTTTGTGGGCAGCGCTGGGCGCTACCCTCGTGCTGTCAACCGCCTGTACTGCCTTTGAAGTTAGCCTTCTTGAGCAGCGATTCGTACTGTTGCGACATCATGTAGTTCTGGACCTGGGCCATGAAGTCCATGGTCACCACCACAATAATCAGCAGCGAAGTTCCACCAAAGTAAAACGGTACGTTGTACTTCAGGATCAGAAACTCCGGCAACAGACACACGAAAGTGATGTACACAGCACCGGCCAAGGTCAGGCGAACCAAGATCTTGTCGATGTAGCGGGCCGTTTGTTCACCGGGACGAATGCCTGGGATGAACGCACCGCTCTTCTTCAGGTTATCTGCTGTCTCGCGACTGTTGAACACCAACGCCGTGTAGAAAAAGCAGAAGAAAATGATCGCAGCAGCATAGAACATCACGTAGATTGGCTGACCTGGAGTCAGTGCACCCGAGATGTCCTTGAGCCAACGCATCGATTCACCAGCACTGAACCAGTTCACCACCGTCGCAGGCAGCAAGATGATCGACGACGCGAAGATCGGAGGAATCACACCGGCCATGTTCAGTTTCAAGGGCAAGTGCGACGATTGACCGCCATACACCTTGTTGCCGACTTGTCGCCGTGCATAGTTCACCAGAATCTTGCGCTGACCACGCTCTACGAACACCACGAAGTAAGTCACCAGACCCACCACGATAACGATGAAGATGGCTGCCAGGATGCTCATGGCGCCGGTACGAACCAACTCCAGAAGACCACCGATCGAACTGGGTAACCCGGCAGCGATACCACCGAAGATCAGGATCGAAATCCCGTTGCCCAGGCCACGCTCAGTGATCTGCTCACCCAACCACATCAGAAACATGGTTCCTGCCGTCAAACTGACCACTGCAGTCAGGCGGAAGCCAAAGCCGGGGCTCAGAACCAAGCCAGCAGAGCTTTCGAGAGCAACAGCAATACCCAGAGACTGAAACAGCGCCAGGCCCAAGGTCCCGTAACGGGTGTATTGCGTGATCTTTCTGCGACCTGCTTCGCCTTCCTTCTTCAACTGCTCAAAGGCCGGCAGCACGTATGTCATCAACTGCATGATGATCGATGCAGAGATGTACGGCATGATCCCCAGAGCGAACACCGTGAAACGCGACAGCGCACCGCCCGAGAACATGTTGAACAGGTTCAGGATGCCGCCCTGCTGGCCACTGAACAGCTGCTGAAGTTGGGCTGGATCGATACCTGGCACAGGGATATGAGCCCCGATGCGGTATACGACCAGCGCTAACAACAGAAAAACCAGACGACGACGCAGGTCGCCGAATTTTCCGGTCTTTGCAATTTGAGCCGCGCTAGTAGCCACAGATGCCTTCCTTCAGTGCCACACTCAGGCGACGCTGCCGCCAGCAGCTTCGATGGCTGCCTTGGCACCAGCCGTAGCGCCCACGCCAGACAGCTTGACTGCCTTGGTCAGGGAACCGCTCTTGATGACCTTGACCACCTTGGCCAGTTCGCCCACCAGACCAGCTTGCTTCAGTGCCAGCACATCCACTTCGGCCAGGCCCAGTTGGTCCAGCGCCGTCAGCGTAACTTCTGCATTGAACTTGAGCAGGTGCGACTTGAAGCCGCGCTTGGGCAAGCGACGTTGCAGAGGCATTTGACCGCCTTCGAAGCCCACCTTGTGGTAGCCACCAGAGCGGGACTTTTGGCCCTTGTGACCACGGCCAGCGGTCTTGCCCAGACCGGAGCCGATACCACGGCCTACGCGGCGCTTGGCATGCTTGGCGCCGTCTGCGGGCTTGATGCTATTGAGTTCCATGATCTATCTCTCAGACGATTTTGACCAGGTAGCTGATCTTGTTAATCATGCCGCGAACTTCGGGCGAATCCTTCAATTCGCTGACGCTGTTCAGCTTGCGCAGACCCAGGCCACGAACGGTGGCGCGGTGCGATTCCTTGGTGCCAATCGGGCTGCGCACCAGTTGAATCTTGACTGTTTGTTGCGTTGTCATATTCAGGCTCCGGTTCAGGCGAAGATGTCTTCGACTGTCTTGCCGCGCTTGGCTGCCACGTTCGACGGAGTCGTCGAGTTGACGAGCGCGTCAAAGGTAGCACGGACCATGTTGTAGGGATTCGACGAGCCGTGGCTCTTGGCCACGATGTCGGTCACACCCAGCACTTCAAAGACAGCGCGCATTGGGCCGCCAGCGATGATACCGGTACCCTTGGGAGCGGGAGCCATCATCACTACTGCCGCGCCATGGTGGCCGGTAACGTTGTGATAAATGGTGCCGTTCTTCAGGGACACCTTGACCATGTTGCGGCGGGCTTCTTCCATCGCCTTCTGCACGGCAGCAGGCACTTCCTTGGACTTGCCCTTACCCATGCCCACGCGGCCGTCACCGTCGCCAACCACAGTCAGTGCGGCGAAACCGAGGATACGGCCACCCTTCACGACTTTGGTCACGCGGTTGACCGCGATCATTTTTTCGCGCAGACCGTCGTCACGACCTTCGTCTTGCACTTTGGGTTGAAATTTAGCCATTTTTTATTCCGCTCCGCTTAGAACTGCAGGCCGGCTTCACGGGCTGCGTCGGCCAGGGCCTTGACGCGACCGTGGTAGGCAAAGCCTGCGCGATCAAATGCAACCTTCTCGACACCCGCAGCTTTCGCCTTCTCAGCGATACGCTTGCCGATGATCTGGGCTGCAGCGGCATTGCCACCCTTGCCCGAACCGCCGAGCGACTTGCGCACATCGGCTTCTGCCGTCGAAGCGCTTGCCAGCACCTTGCTGCCGTCGCCGGAAATCACACTGGCGTAGATATGGAGGTTCGTACGGTTCACGGTGAGACGAGCCACGCCTTGCTGTGCAATGCGGATGCGGGTCTGGCGCGAACGACGAAGACGCTGCTCTTTCTTGGTCAACATGTTGCAGCTCCTTATTTCTTCTTGGTCTCTTTGATCGTGATCTTTTCGTCCGCGTAGCGGATGCCCTTGCCCTTGTAGGGCTCGGGTGGACGAACAGCACGGATCTCAGCGGCGATCTGACCGACGCGTTGACGATCAGCACCCTTGATCACCACTTCAGTGGGGGTAGGGGTGGCAACCGTGATACCAGCGGGCATCTCGATGTTGACCGGGTGCGAATAGCCGACGGCCAGGTTCAGCTTGGAACCGGCTGCAGCAGCCTTGTAACCCACGCCTACCAAGCTCAGCTTCTTTTCGAAGCCCTTGCTGACGCCGACCACCATGTTGTTGACCAACTGGCGAATCGTGCCGCTCATGGCATTGGCTTCGCGGGAATCATTGGCAGGCTCAAAGCTGAGCTTGCCTTCATTGCTCGACACCTTCACCAGCGCGTTTTGCGCCAGCGACAGCGTGCCGCCAGAGCCCTTCACGGAGATCTGGTCACTCTTCACGGACACATCCACACCTGCGGGGATGGTCACGGGCATTTTTCCTACTCGGGACATTTCAGTTTCTCCTCAATGCCGCGGGTTAGGCCACGTAGCAGAGCACTTCGCCACCGACACCGGTAGCGCGCGCCTTGCGATCAGTCATCACACCCTTGGGAGTTGTGACAATTGCCACACCCAGACCGTTCATGACTTGTGGAATGGAATCACGGCCTTTGTAGACACGCAGACCAGGGCGGCTGACGCGCTCGATGCGTTCAATCACTGGACGGCCTGCGTAATACTTCAGGGCAATTTCGAGTTCGGACTTGCCAGCTTCGGTCTTGACCTGGAAGCCGTCGATGTAACCTTCGTCCTTCAGCACCTGGGCGATGGCAATCTTCACTTTGGAAGAAGGCACCTGAACCGTGGCCTTGGAGACCATCTGTGCATTACGGATGCGGGTCAGCAAGTCAGCGATGGGATCACTCATGCTCATGTTTAATCTCTCCTGCCTGCTTACCAGCTGGCCTTGGTGACACCAGGGATGTCGCCATTGAAAGCCAGTTCGCGGATCTTGGCGCGAGCCAGACCGAATTGACGGAAGGTGCCACGTGGACGACCGGTGATTTCGCAACGGTTGCGCTGACGTGTGGGGTTGGCGTTACGCGGGAGCTTTTGCAGGCCCAGGCGGGCTGCATCACGCTCTTCGTCGCTGCGCTTGGCATCGCCAGCGATTGCCTTCAGTTCCGCATACTTGGTTGCGTACTTGGCTGCCAGTTTTTCGCGCTTCAGTTCGCGCTGGATCAAAGCTACTTTAGCCATGCTTCGCCTCAGTTCTTGAACGGGAAACGGAAACCAGCGAGAAGCGCCTTGGCTTCTTCGTCGGACTTGGCCGTCGTGGTGATGCTGATATTGAGACCGCGCAGGGCGTCAACCTTGTCGTACTCAATTTCAGGGAAGATGATCTGTTCTTTGACGCCGATGTTGTAGTTGCCACGGCCATCGAAGGCGCGACCGGAGATACCACGGAAGTCACGAACGCGAGGCAGCGCCACGGTCACGAAACGATCCAGGAACTCATACATCTGCACGCCACGCAGCGTGACCATGCAACCGATGGCTTGACCTTCGCGGATCTTGAAACCGGCGATAGCCTTCTTGGCCTTGGTCACCACAGGCTTCTGACCAGCAATCTTGGTCAGGTCGGCCACGGCGTTGTCCATCACCTTCTTGTCCGAGACTGCTTCGCTCACGCCCATGTTCAGGGTGATCTTGGTCAGACGGGGAACCTGCATCGGCGAGGTGTAACCGAACTGCTTGGTCAGCTCGGGTGCGATCTTGTCGCGGTAAATTTCTTGGAGTCGTGCCATGTTTACCCCTTAGGCCGCCTTGATTTCAGCGCCGCTGGACTTGAACACACGAACGCGTGTGCCGTCAGCCTGCACCTTGATGCCCACGCGATCAGCCTTGCCGGTAGCAGCATTGAAGATGGCCACATTGGACTGGTGAATCGGCATGGCCTTTTCGATGATGCCGCCGGTCGTACCCTTCATCGGGTTCGGCTTGGCATGCTTCTTGACCAAATTGATACCGTCGATGACGAGGTGGGAGTCATCTTTGCGCAGCGACACAGTGCCGCGCTTGCCCTTGTCACGGCCGGTCAGCACGATGACTTCGTCGCCCTTGCGAATCTTGTTCATGGCGCGTCCTTAGAGAACTTCAGGAGCCAAGGACACGATCTTCATGAACTTTTCGGTACGCAGTTCACGCGTCACGGGTCCAAAGATGCGGGTGCCGATAGGCTCCAACTTTGCATTCAGCAACACTGCGGCGTTGCCATCGAATTTGACGAGCGAACCATCGCCGCGACGAATACCCTTCGCCGTGCGAACCACCACTGCACTGTAAACCTCGCCTTTTTTGACGCGGCCACGTGGAGCGGCTTCTTTGATGCTCACCTTGATGATGTCGCCAACGCTTGCATAGCGACGCTTCGAGCCACCCAGCACCTTGATGCAAAGGACGGACTTGGCGCCGGTATTGTCGGCAACCTCTAACCGAGATTCTGTCTGGATCATTTCAATATTCCCAACTTGCACCAGAAGACAACAGCCCCAGAGAACTTCTCGAGGGCTGAAGATCAGCCAGTCAGTCTTGGGCCCGTCGTCCGCACCGCAAACCATTTGCAGCACTTCCCGCTGGGCAGAAACTTCACGTAGGAAACGCGAAGCCCTCGATTATTGCAAAAGACTTTTGGGAAGTCAAGCGAGTGTTATGCAGGCACATGCAGATATTGTTGCGCCAGGGCCAGAAAGGCCTCCAATTGCGGGTCGGCGCCCAGTTCCTCGCGCAGGATGCCCGCGACAACCGGCGCCAGGTCTATGGCTTTGCGGGCATCCAGGAACAGCAGGCGCGAACGCCGCGCCAGCACATCTTCCACCGTGCAGGCATATTCATAGCGGGCCGCAAAGCGCACCATAGCCTCCGTCAAGCCGCCGCCCAGATCGGCCTGCGCACCCGGCATTCCCAACACTGCGGCCGCTTCACTGCCGTAAGAGTGGAGGCCCTGGGCATCGCTGATGCGGTGCTGCACGGGCTCTCCGGGGGTTCCCACCAGGGGCAGATGGTTGGTCACACCGGCCGGCTTTTCCGGCAGCAGGCCCGTGGTGAAGCATTTTTGCAACACATCTTCCGCCATTGCCCGGTAAGTGGTCCATTTTCCACCGGTCACGGTGATCAGGCCACTGCGGCTGGCCAGTACGGTGTGCTCCCGACTGATCTTCTTGGTGTTGTCACCATCGTCGTCCTGCGGCTTGACCAGCGGACGCAAGCCCACCCAGATACTGCGAATGTCCTCGACACGGGGCGCACGGGTTAGATAGCGCGCAGACTCCTCCAGAATGAACCGCACCTCCTCCTGGAAGGGTTCAGGTTCACGCACCACGTCCTGGCGCGGGCTGTCGGTGGTCCCCAAAATGAGTTTGCCGAGCCATGGCACGGCAAACAACACGCGGCCATCGGCAGTCTTGGGCACCATCAGCGCGTGGTCAGACGGCAGGAACTCCCGGTCCACCACAATGTGCACCCCCTGGCTGGGTGCCACCATGGGCTTGACGGGCCGCCCGATGGCTTCACCGTCCATCTGGCGCAGCGTGTCCACCCACACACCCGTGGCGTTGACCACCGACCGGGCGCGCACCGTGAACTGCTGGCCACTGTCCGTGTCCTCGCAGACAAAACCCACGACCTTGCCCGCCTCGTGGACCAGCGACCGTGCGGGACAGTAATTGACAACCAACGCCCCCAGGCTCGCAGCCGTACGCGCCAGAGCCAAGGCCAAGCGAGCGTCATCAAACTGGCCGTCCCAATACTTGACACCACCCTTGAGACCCTCGGTACGGGCTGTCGGAAGGCATTGCAGGGTTCGAGCGCGCCCCAGAAACTCGGTAGCGCCCAGACCGGCCTTGCCAGCAAGAGCGTCGTACATCATGAGACCGATGCCATAGAACGGCGTTTCCCAGAAACGGTACGACGGCATCACAAAAGGCAGCGGTTGCGCCAGATGGGGCGCGTTGTGCAGCAGCGTTGTGCGCTCATGCAGCGCCTCGCGCACCAGCGCAATATTGCCCTGCGCCAAGTAACGAACACCGCCATGCACCAGCTTGGTGGCGCGGGACGAAGTCCCTTTGGCGAAGTCGTGCGAATCCACCAGGACCACGCTGAAACCACGCGCGGCAGCATCCAGAGCTACCCCCAGACCCGTCGCGCCGCCGCCGATCACGGCGAGGTCATAGTGGTGCGGCTGGGCGAGGCGGGCCAGGAGGTCGGCGCGCCGTGTGGGAAGGGGAGCGGTGGCAATGGTCATGGGGTGATTGTCCATGGGCGGAGTAAAAACCAAGGGTTTACCCTTGAATTCCTGACACTCCCGGGGTGAAAACCCGCCCCGCAGCCGCACAGGGGCCGAGGGCGGTATGGAGCAAAAAAGGCAGCCAGAGACCTTTTGGGCCTTGGCTGCCGATCAATGGTGATTACAACAACACCTTGATCTGAGGATCAGCGCGTCTTGCCGTCCTTCCACGCCTGCAGCAGCGTGTTGTAGGCAATCGTCTGGCCCTTTGGCTTCTCATTGGCCAGCTTGGCCCAAGGCGCTTGCTTGTCGCTGAGCCACTTGGAGGGATCGCTCTTGGGGTTCAGCTTGGGTGCGCAATGTGCCATGCCCGCACGCTCCAGACGGGCCATCACCTGGTCCATCTCGTCAGCCAGCGTGTCCATGGCGCCTTGGGGGGTCTTTTCACCCGTCACAGCCTGTGCCACGTTCTTCCACCACAGCTGCGCCAGCTTGGGGTAGTCAGGCACATTGGTACCAGTGGGCGACCATGCAACGCGGGCCGGGCTGCGGTAGAACTCGACCAGACCTCCCAGCTTGGGCGCCATGTCGGTCATGGCCTTGGACTGGATGTCGGATTCGCGGATCGGCGTCAGGCCGACCATGGTCTTCTTGAGCGACGTGGTCTTGGCTGTCACGAACTGTGCGTAGAGCCAGGCGGCAGCCGTCTTGTTGGCGTCATGGTCCTTGAAGAAGGTCCAGCTGCCTACGTCCTGGTATCCGTTCTGCATGCCTTGCTTCCAGTACGGACCGTTGGGGCCGGGGGCCATGCGCCACTTGGGGGTGCCGTCGGCGTTCACCACTGGCAGGCCGGGCTTGGTCATGTCGGCCGTGAAGGCGGTGTACCAGAAGATCTGCTGCGCGATCTGGCCTTGTGCAGGCACGGGACCAGCTTCGCCGAAGGTCATGCCCGTGGCCTCCTTGGGCGCGTACTTCTTCATCCAGTCCACGTACTTGGTGAGGGCGTAGACGGCGGCAGGCGAATTGGTCGCACCACCACGGGCCACTGAGGCGCCCACGGGTGTGCACTTATCGTCAGCCACGCGGATGCCCCATTCGTCGATCGGCAGGCCATTGGGCGCGCCGATGTCGGCCGTGCCAGCCATGGACAGCCAGGCGTCGGTGAAACGCCAGCCCAAGGAGGGGTCCTTCTTGCCGTAGTCCATGTGGCCATAGATGGGCTTGCCGTCGATATTCTTCACGTCGTTGGTAAAGAACTCTGCGATGTCCTCATAGGCGCTCCAGTTGAGCGGCACGCCCAGGTCGTAGCCGTACTTGGCCTTGAACTTGTCCTTGATGTCCTTGCGGTCGAACAGGTCGGCGCGGAACCAGTACAGGTTGGCAAACTGCTGGTCAGGCAGCTGGTACAGCTTGCCGTCCGGCCCGGTCGTGAACTTGGTACCGATGTAGTCCTTGATGTCGATGCCGGGGTTGGTCCACTCCTTGCCTGCACCGCCCATGTAGTCGGTCAGGTTCATGATCTTGCCGTAGCGGTAGTGCGTACCGATCAGGTCCGAGTCCGAGATCCAGCCGTCATAGATGGATTTGCCCGACTGCATGGAGGTCTGCAGCTTCTCGACCACGTCACCTTCCTGGATCAGGTCGTGCTTAACCTTGATGCCGGTGATTTCTTCGAACGCCTTGGCGAGCGTCTTGGATTCGTATTCGTGGGTGGTGATGGTTTCGGACACCACCGAGATTTCCTTCACACCCTTGGCCTGCAGCTTCTTGGCTGCGTCCATGAACCACTTCATCTCGGCCATCTGCTGGTCTTTGCTCAGCGTGGAGGGCTGGAACTCGGTGTCGATCCATTTTTTGGCCTCCGCCTCGCCCGCCATGGCGGCCTGACCCGTCATGACCGCTACTGCCAGTGCCAGCGCTGTGTACCGCGTCTTCATAGTGCCTGTCTCCTCATAGTCATCTCCCCTTTGGATGCAAGGGTCGCGCGGCTCCGGGGAAGGGTTGAGCCGCGCGACGGGAACCATTGAAATCAAGGCTGCCTGCAGGCACCTCACCCCTTGCGCAGGATGAGCAGCAGCACTGCCATCGACAGCACAAAGCTGATCCAGATCGACGGATCGCCCTGCAGGCTGAACCACTGGGCCAGCTTGCCGCTGATGCCCACAAAAATAAGATTCACGTAAGCCGCTGACAGCAGCCCAATAAACAGCCGATCACCGCGCGTCGTCTCCAGCGGCAAAAAGCCCTTGCGCATCGTGGTGGGCGACTTGATCTCCCACACCGTCATGCCGATCAGCATCAGCACGATGCAAATGAAGAACACCGCCACGGGCAGCGTCCAGGCCATCCAGTCAAACATCTCGCTGCCTCCTCAAACCCGCCCCATCGCAAAGCCTTTTGCGATGTAGTGGCGAACAAACCAGATCACGATCGCACCCGGCACGATGGTCAGCACGCCCGCTGCCGCCAGCGTCGCCCAGTCCATGCCCGATGCGCTCACCGTGCGCGTCATGGTGGCCACGATGGGCTTGGCATTCACGCTGGTCAGCGTGCGGGCCAGCAGCAGCTCCACCCAGCTGAACATGAAGCAGAAAAACGCTGCAACGCCCACGCCGGCCTTGATAAGCGGCAAGAAGATGGTCATGAAAAAGCGCGGAAAGCTGTAACCGTCGATGTAGGCCGTCTCGTCGATCTCACGCGGAATGCCGCTCATGAAACCTTCCAGAATCCACACGGCCAGCGGCACGTTGAACAGCAAGTGCGCCAGCGCCACTGCGATGTGCGTGTCCATGAGCCCCACAGTCGTGTAGAGCTGGAAGAACGGCAGCAAAAACACGGCTGGTGGCGTCATGCGGTTGGTCAGCAGCCAGAAGAACACATGCTTGTCGCCAAGGAACTGGTAGCGGCTGAATGCATAGGCTGCGGGCAGCGCCACGGTGAGCGAGATCACCGTGTTGATAGCCACATAGATCAGGCTGTTGATGTAGCCCGAATACCAGGATTCATCCGTGAAGATGGTCTTGTAGTTGGCCCAGGTGAAATGCTGTGGAAAGAACGTGAAGGTCGAAAGGATCTCCTCATTGGTCTTGAAGCTCATGTTGACCATCCAGTAGATGGGCAACAGGGCGAACAGCAGGTAGACAACAAGGAAGATCGACCGCTTCTGGAAGCGCTTTTCATTCATGGCCGGCTCCTTCGTTGCTGGCAGTACCCACGCGCTGCATCCAGTTGTAGAGGATGAAACACAGCAGCAGGATGATGAAGAAATAGATCAGCGAGAACGCTGCGGCAGGGCCCAGATCGAATTGGCCCACAGCCTTGGTCGTCAAGTACTGGCTCAGGAAGGTGGTGGCATTGCCCGGCCCGCCGCCTGTGAGCACAAAAGGCTCGGTATAGATCATGAAGCTGTCCATGAAGCGCAGCAGCACCGCAATCATCAGCACGCCGCGCATCTTGGGCAGCTGGATGTAGCGGAACACGGCGAACTTGCTGGCACCGTCGATGCGGGCCGCCTGGTAGTAAGCGTCGGGGATGGAGCGCAACCCGGCAAAGGCCAGCAGAGCGACCAGCGGCGTCCAGTGCCACACGTCCATCAGCAGCACCGTGAGCCACGCCTGCGTGGCGTTGCCGGTGTAGCTGTATTCAATGCCCATCTCCTGGAGCAGCCGGCCCATGAGGCCGATGTCGGCGCGGCCATAGATCTGCCAGATAGTGCCCACCACGTTCCAGGGGATCAACAAGGACAGGGCCACCACCACCAGCACGGCGGACGACTTCCAGCCTTGCGCAGGCATGGATAGCGCCAGCATGATGCCCAGCGGAATCTCCACCGCCAGCACCGCCAGCGAGAAGGTCAACTGGCGCAGCAGCGCGGAGTGCAGCTCCTCATCGCGCATCACCTGCACAAACCATTCCGTGCCTACAAAGACACGGCGCTCGGGCGAAATGATGTCCTGCACCGAGTAGTTCACCACCGTCATCAACGGCAGGATGGCCGAGAAGGCCACACACAAAATCACGGGCAGGATCAGGAACCAGGCCTTCTGGTTCACGGGTTTGGTCGTGGTGCTCATTGGAAACCTCCGTGCTGCGCACTGCGGTGCTGAGCGCCTTCGGGCGGCCGGGCGGCGCTCATGGGGCGACCTCCGCGGTCAGCAACTGTTCGTTCTGGTAGAAGCAGGTGTGGTTGCCCAGCACCTGCAGCCACGCCGTGTCACCGGCCGACGGCAGGCGCGTCTCGGGTGTGAAACGCGCCTTGACGGTGTGCTCGCCCACCTTGGCGGTCAGCATCAGGTAGGTGCCAATGTCCTGCACTTGCACCACCATGCAAGGTAATGCGCCCGGCTGCTGCGGCTGGGCCAGGGCCAGGTATTCGGGCCGGATGCCGACCTGCAGGGCACCGTTCGGCAGCGTACGGCCCACGGGGCTGGCCAGGCGATGCCCGGCCACAGCGATACTGTCGCCCTCGCTGTGCGCAGACAAAAAGTTCATGCCCGGCGAGCCAATGAAGTGCCCCACAAAAGTATGCGCAGGTCGCTCGAACAAGGCGTCGGCAGACCCCACCTGCACGGCCTTGCCGCGCGTCATCACCACCACCTGGTCCGCAAAGGTCAGCGCCTCCACCTGGTCATGGGTCACGTAGATCAGCGTGAGTTTGAGTTCGTGGTGAATCTGCTTGAGCTTGCGCCGCAGCTGCCACTTGAGGTGCGGGTCGATCACCGTGAGCGGCTCATCGAACAGCACGGCCGCCACATCGGCGCGCACCAGTCCACGGCCCAGAGAAATCTTCTGCTTGGCATCGGCCGCAAGGCCTGCCGCACGCTGGTTGAGCTGGCCACTCATCTCCAGCATCTCGGCGATCACGCCCACACGCTGCTTGATCTGCGCCTCGGGCACCTTGCGGTTGCGCAGCGGGAACGCCAGGTTCTCGGCCACCGTCATGGTGTCGTAGATCACCGGGAACTGGAACACCTGCGCAATGTTGCGCTCCTGCGGGCTGGCACGCGTCACGTCGCGGTCATCAAACAGCACCTTGCCGTGTGACGGCACAAGCAAGCCCGACATGATGTTGAGCATGGTGGTCTTGCCACAGCCCGAGGGACCGAGCAGCGCGTAAGCGCCACCGTCCTCGAACTCCATCTTCAAAGGCAGCAGGGCGTAGTCGCTGTCCTGCTGCGGGTTCGGCTTGTACGAATGCGCCAAATCCAGACTGATGCGGGCCATCTCAACGCCCTCCTTGTGCAGTAACAGGCCGCGCAGGCGCCCACGCCAGTCGGCCGTCGGCGCCAAACACATAGACCTGGGCTGGGTCCAGGTGCAGCGTGATGGGCGTGCCCAGTTCAAAGTAATGCACACCGGTCAGCTGTGCCACCAAGTCGCCCCAGGGTGTGGTCGCGTGCACAAAGGTATCCGACCCCGAGATTTCCGCCAGCTCCACCACCCCACCCACGCTGATGTCGCCCTGGCGCGCCACCACGCGCAGCGCACTCGCGCGCACGCCCACCGTGAGCCCAGCCGCCGTGGCCACACCTTGCGGCAGGTGCACGGCCAGCTCCACCCCGCCCTGCAGGCGGACACCGGCAGTGGCGGCCGAGGCAGCAATCAGGTTCATCGGCGGGTCACTGAAAGCGCGCGCCACACGCAGCGAGTTGGGCGCGTGGAACACCTCGGCCGTCGGGCCGTACTGCAGCAACTGACCTTCGTCGAGTACGGCGGTGTAGCCACCCAGCAGCAGGGCCTCGCCCGGCTCGGTAGTGGCATAAACCACAGTGGACTGGCCGGCAGCAAACAGCTGGGTCAGCTCCTCGCGCAGCTCTTCGCGCAGCTTGTAGTCCAGGTTCACCAGGGGTTCGTCCAGCAGCATCAGCGGCGCACCCTTGGCGAGGGCGCGGGCCAGTGCCACGCGCTGCTGCTGCCCTCCCGACAGCTCGGCCGGGTAGCGGTCCAGAAACATGTCGATGTGCAGGCGGCTTGCGATCTCACGCACCCGGGCGTCGATGTTCTTTTCGCCGCGCAGCTTCAGGGGCGACGCAATGTTGGCCGCCACCTTCATCGAGGGGTAGTTGATGAACTGTTGGTACACCATGGCCACATTGCGGTCGCGCACAGGGGTGCCCGTCACGTCCCGGCCATCAACCAACACGCGTCCATGGGTGGGCACATCCAGCCCCGCCATGATGCGCATCAGGCTGGTCTTGCCCGCCTGGGTCGCCCCCAGCAACACTGTCACGGCATTGGGCTGCAGCGACAAATTCATGTCGTACAGCCAGGTCTGCGCCCCGACTTTTTTGCTGATGCTGTCCAACGCCAGCTGCATGAAGCATCCTCTTCCGGCCCTTGGGCCTGTGTGAAAGGACTGCACACACTCGCGGCAGCCCTCAAATTTCGAACTTTTTCATTTTTGTTCCTTTTTGTTCGAATTGAATCAAGGTTTACCCTTAATCAATTCGTTTTTGTTCGATTTACAGTCTTTAGCGTGTCGCCAGCCACCAAAGCGAATGTTTCAGATTCGTTACGATTCGGTGACATAACACTGCGCACAACACCCCACCGTGAACACCAATCCCCGCCAACTCCAACTCCTCGAAGAAGTGCGCGCGCGCAAGTCCGCCACGGTGGAACAGCTCGCCGAAACGCTGGGGGTCACACTGCAGACGGTGCGCCGCGATGTGCAGCGCCTGGCAGAGTCGGGACTGCTCACGCGCTTTCATGGCGGCGTGCGCGTGCCCAGCTCCACGGTGGAGAACCTGGCGCACACCCAGCGCGAAAACCTGCATGCCGAAGGCAAGGCGCGCATTGCGCGCGCCGTGGCCGAACAGGTGCCCAACGACTGCTCGCTGATCCTGAACATCGGCACCACCACCGAGGCCATTGCCAAGGCGCTGCTGCACCACCGGGGCCTGCGCGTGATCACCAACAACCTCAATGTGGCGGCCATCCTGAGCGGCAACCCCGAGTGCGAGGTGATCGTGGCCGGCGGTGTGGTGCGCGCCCGCGACCGGGGCATCGTGGGCGAAGCCGCCGTGGACTTCATCCGCCAGTTCAAGGTGGACATTGCGCTCATCGGCATTTCGGGTATCGAGCCCGACGGGTCGCTGCGCGACTTCGACTACCGCGAAGTGAAGGTGGCGCAAACCATCATCGAGCACGCGCGCGAGGTCTGGCTGGCGGCCGACTTCAGCAAGTTCAACCGCCCGGCCATGGTGCAGCTGGCCACGCTGGCGCAGATCGACCGCCTGTTCACCGACGCACCGCCGCCCGAGCCCTTCCCGGCCCTTCTGCAAGATGCTGAAGTCATCTGCACGGTAGCTGCGTAGCTTCACCTATCCTTTGCCCTCATGACCTACCTGCTCGCTCTCGACCAAGGCACCTCCAGCTCCCGCAGCATCGTTTTTGACGAAGGCGGCCACATCGTGGCGCAGGCGCAGCTGGAGCTGCCGCAGATCTACCCCCAGCCCGGCTGGGTGGAGCACGACCCGCTGGAGATCTGGCGCACCCAGCTCGCTACCGCACGCGATGCGCTGGCCAAGGCGGGCATTGCGGCCAGCGACATACGCGCTGTCGGCATCACCAACCAGCGCGAAACCACCGTGCTGTGGAACCGCCAAACCGGGCAGCCCGTGCACCACGCCATCGTGTGGCAGGACCGGCGCGCCGAACCCGCCTGCGCCCAGCTGCGCGAACAAGGCCATGCCGCCACCATCCAGGCCAAGACCGGCCTGCTGGTGGACGCCTACTTCTCGGGCACCAAGCTGCAATGGCTGCTGGACCATGTGCCGGGCGCACGCGATGCGGCCGAGCGCGGTGAGCTGGCCTTTGGCACGGTGGACAGCTGGCTGATGTGGAAGCTCACCCACGGCCAGGTGCATGTGACGGACGTGAGCAACGCCTCGCGCACCATGCTGTTCAATGTGCACACCAACCAGTGGGACGACGAGCTGCTGGCGCTGCTGCGTATTCCCAAGGCGCTGATGCCCGAGGTGCTGCCGTCCAGCGCCCACTTTGGCGACATCGCGGCCGACCTGCTGGGCCACGCCATCCGCATTGGCGGCGTGGCAGGTGACCAGCAAAGCGCGCTGTTCGGCCAGGCCTGCTTCACGGCGGGCATGGCCAAGAACACCTATGGCACAGGCTGCTTCATGCTCATGCACACAGGCGGCACGTTCCAGACATCGCAGAACGGCCTGCTCACCACCAGTGCGGCACAGGCGACGGCGCAACCTGAATTTGCGATGGAAGGCAGTGTGTTTGTCGGCGGCGCAGTGGTGCAGTGGCTGCGCGACGGCCTGCGCGCCATCTCCACCAGCAACGAGGTGGAGTCACTGGCCCAAAGCGTGCCCGATTCGGGCGGCGTGATGATGGTGCCCGCCTTCACCGGCCTGGGCGCCCCCTACTGGAAGCCTGACGCACGCGGCACCATCACGGGCCTCACGCGTGGCACCACACTGGGCCACATTGCGCGCGCAGCGCTCGAAAGCATTGCCTATCAGAGCGCTGCCCTGCTGCTGGCCATGAGCCGCGACGCAGTGGCTGCGGGCGGTGCGCCCGTGAGCGAACTGCGCGTGGACGGTGGCGCCTGCATCAACGACTTGCTGATGCAGTTCCAAGCCGACCTGCTGGGCATCCCGGTGGTGCGCCCGGCCGTCATCGAGACCACCGCCCTGGGCGCCGCCTACCTGGCAGGGCTGTCAAGCGGCGTGTACCGCAGCACGGATGAACTCTCGCGGTTGTGGCGCGCCGACCGCCGCTTTGTGCCCACGCTCAGCAGCGCGCGTGCGCAGGAGCTGATGGCGAACTGGGAACACGCCGTTCGCCAAACGACAGCCGATTGAACCCGCCGCGCGCCGGGTGGCAACGCGGCGGCGCTACCATCGTGGCCCCTGTTGTTGCCACCTTGCACCTCCCATGAGCCAAACCGCCGCATCCCCCTCGCTTCCCACCATCGCTTTCATTGGCGGCGGCAACATGGCCAGCGCCATCATTGGCGGGCTGATCCACCAGGGCCACCCGGCCAGCCAGATCGAGGTGGTCGAGCCCTACGCCCCTACACGCGAGGCGCTGCTCAAGAACTTTGGTCTCACCGCTCAGCCCGAGGCGGGCCCAGCGCTGCAGCGCGCAAGCATCGTGGTCTGGGCCGTCAAGCCCCAGACCTTCAAGGACGCCGCCGCGCAGGCCAAGGCACACACCCAGCAGGCCCTGCACCTGAGCGTGGCGGCGGGCATCCGCTCGGACAGCATCGCCCAGTGGCTGGGCACCGAGCGCATCGTGCGCACCATGCCCAACACGCCCGCGCTGGTGGGCAAGGGCATGAGCGCGATCTACGCGCGCCCCGCCGTGACCAACGCCGAGCGCCAGAGTGTGGAAGCCATCATGGCGTCCACCGGCGAGTTCCTTTGGGTGGAAAGCGAAACGCAGCTCGACGCTGTCACCGCCCTCTCGGGCTCGGGCCCGGCCTATGTGTTCTATTTCCTCGAAGCCATGACGCGCGCTGGTGTGGGCATGGGCCTGAGCGAGGCGCAGGCGCACCAGCTGGCCGTGGGCACCTTTGTGGGCGCCTCGGAGCTGGCCCGCCGCTCCCATGAACCCCCGGCCGTGCTGCGTGAACGCGTCACCTCCAAGGGCGGCACCACCTATGCCGCGCTGCAGTCGATGGAAGCCAGCGGCGTGTCGCAGGCGTTCGAAGCTGCCATGCGCGCCGCCGAAAAGCGTGCCAACGAACTCGGCAACGAGTTCGGATCTTGATGTTTTGGGGCAGTAGCGCTAGTCGATCAAGCGCTGACTGCTATTAATTTGTGAGTACCGCCCGCACCAGATAGCTACCCGCAATGCCCGCAAACACCGTGGCACCCAGCCAGTGGTTGATGCGGAACGCCTTGAAGCAGCCCTCGCGGGTGCGTGTGCGGATCAGGGTGAAGTGCCACACGGCCTGGGCCAGCGCCACTGTAACCGCTACATAAAAAATAGCACCCAAGGCATACGGTTGTAGCGCTACCGCCCAAATACTCAAGAAAAGCAGATAAAACACCGCGATGGCGGCCACATCCAGCCGCCCGAGGGTGATGGCCGAGGTCTTGATGCCGATCTTGAGGTCGTCGTCGCGGTCCACCATGGCGTATTCGGTGTCGTAGGCCAGCACCCAGAACATGTTGCCCAGCCACATCCACCACGCCACCGCAGGCACGCTGCCTTGCACGGCGGCAAAGGCGATGACGATGCCGAAGTTGAACGCAATGCCCAGCACTGCCTGGGGCATGGAAATGATGCGTTTGGTGAAAGGGTAGGCAATGGCCACCAGCACGGCGGGCACAGACCAGAGGATGGCGGCAGTGTTGGTGGTGAGCACCAGGCCAAACGACACCAGCGCCAGCACGGCGCCCAGGCCCAGCGCCTCCTTCACCGACACGGCTCCGGTCGTGACCGGGCGCTGCGCCGTGCGCTTGACGTGTTTGTCAAAGTCGCGGTCGGCCACATCGTTCACACAGCAGCCCGCGCTGCGCATAAAGAAAGTGCCCAGCACGAATACGGCCAGCAAGTGCCAACCTGGAAATCCATCGGCTGCGACCCACAGCGCAGACAGCGTGGGCCACAGGCACACCAGCCAGCCTGCAGGGCGGTCCCAGCGGATCAGGTCGAGGTAGAGCGAAGAACGAC
Source organism: Acidovorax sp. (assembly GCF_016783915.1). Classification (GTDB taxonomy): domain Bacteria; phylum Pseudomonadota; class Gammaproteobacteria; order Burkholderiales; family Burkholderiaceae_C; genus Acidovorax. Next base: position 76,635 of record NZ_JADHVT010000002.1, on the reverse strand, counting down.
TCCGAGCAGTGACAGGGTGCGGCGACATGGTGGGGCGATCGAAAGCAAAAAAAGAGGCTCGGCAGCAGTGCGCTGCTACGGGTGGGGGACCACGGGCGCACCGAATGTAGCAGCAGCGCCGCCGACCATCGCGCACCACGCCCAGGCAAAGCAACAGCGCCCTACTTGCGCGTAAAACCCGTTACAGTCTTCGGTCCTCCCCCAACGCACCCGCCCTTTTGGGGCCTCAACGCATGCCCCATACATCGACCTCCCAGGCCGCCAAGCGTTTTGCTGTTCCCCGCGGAATGCTGGTGGGATTTGTGATTGCCGCCCTCGCCACGGTGCTGATCGCGCTGGTGAACTTCCGCACCGCCCAGGTGCGGGCGCAAGCGGTGGAAGCCATGGACGAAACCACGGTGACCATGCGCCACCTCAACCTGTTCGTGTCCTCGCTGAAAGACGCCGAGACCGGGCAACGCGGCTATCTGCTCACGGGGGACGACACCTATCTGCAGCCTTACAACCTGTCTCTGGGCGCCATGGAGCGCAACATGGCGCGCCTCAAGGAGCTGACGAACGACAGCGCCGTGCAGCGCCGCCTGGTGCTGCAGATCGATGACCTGCGCCACGAAAAACTGCGCGAGCTGGGCGAGACCATTGAACTGCGCCGTTCAAAGGGCCAGGAGGCCGCCGTGGCCGTAACCCGCAGTGATGCCGGCAGGGTGCTGATGGACCGCATCCGCGACCTGGCATCGGACCTGTCCACGCTGCTGAACCAGCAGCTGGAAAGTGACCGCAAGCAGTGGGTAGAGGCCGCCTCGATGTCCACCTACTACTCCTGGGGCGGCTCGTTCGTGCTGCTGGTGCTCATCTGCCTGTCGGCTGCCGCCAATGCACGGGAGTACCGCCTCAAGGCGCAGCAGTCGTGGGTGGCGGCCGGCCTCAACGGGCTGAGCCAGCGCATCCAGGGCGACCACCGGCTGGAGGACCTGGGCCAGCTCACGCTTGAATACCTGGCGCAATACCTGCGCGCGGCTGTGGGGGCAGGCTATGTGGCCGACTGCAACGGCGCACTCACCCTGTTTGGTGGCTACGCCCTGCCCCGCGAACGGCTGGAGCAGCGCCTGCTGCCCGGCGAAGGCCTGGTGGGCCAGGTCGCGCGCTCGCGCCAGATGCTGCATGTGCGCGATGTGCCCGCCGGGCACCTGATGGTGTCGTCCAGCACCGGCCAGTCCGCGCCAACCGAGCTGCTGCTGGCCCCCGCCATCGAGAACGGCGAAGTGTTTGCCGTGATCGAACTGGGCTTTCATCGCCCGGTGACCGAGCCCGAGCGCACCCTGATGGAACGCGCCTCGCAGATGCTGGCAGTGGCCGTGCGCGCGGGCATCGACCGCAACCGGCTCGAAGCCTTGCTGGAAGAAACCCAGCGCCAGTCCGAGGAGCTGCAGACCCAGCAAGAAGAGCTGCGTGTGAGCAACGAGGAGCTGGAGCAGCAAAGCCGCATCTTGCAAGAGTCGCAGGCCCAGATGGAGGTGCAGCAGACCGAGCTGGAGCAGACCAACGCCCACCTGGAGGCGCAGACCCAGCAGCTGGAATACCAGCGCGAGCAACTGCTGCGCGCCCAAAGCGCCATGACGGACAAGGCGCGCGAACTGGAGCTGGCCAGCCAGTACAAGAGCGAGTTCCTGGCCAATATGAGCCACGAGCTGCGCACACCGCTCAACTCCACCCTGATCCTGGCCAAGCTGTTGGCAGACAACAAGCCGGGCAACCTGAGCGCCGACCAGGTGAAGTACGCGCAGACCATCTACGCGGCGGGCAACGACCTGCTGGCACTCATCAACGACATCCTCGACCTGTCCAAGATCGAGGCTGGCCAGGCCACCGTGTCGGTGGAAACGGTGACGCTGTCCAAGGCCCTGCAAACCCTGATCGACCCGCTGCGCCCGCTGGCGCAAGAGAAGGGCCTGACACTCACGGCCACCGTCGCACCCGACGCACCCGCCACGCTGGACACCGACCCGCAGCGCCTGGGGCAGGTGCTCAAGAACCTGCTGTCCAACGCGCTCAAGTTCACCGAGAAAGGCTCGGTGGCGCTGCATGTGTCGCGCAACCCGGACGACACGCTGTCGTTTGCCGTCAAGGACACGGGCATCGGCATCCCGGCGCACCAGCAGGAGCTGATTTTCGAAGCCTTCCGCCAGGCCGATGGCAGCACCCATCGCAAATACGGCGGCACGGGTCTGGGCCTGTCGATCTCGCGCGACCTGGCGCAGCTGCTGGGTGGGTCCATCCACGTTCACAGCACGCCGGGTGAGGGCAGCGTCTTCACCCTGGTGCTGCCCCAGAAGCTGGTGCCTTCGTCGCCGGAAGCAGAACCTACGGCGCCGCTGGCTGCCGCAGTACCTGCTCGCGCGCCTGCACCGGTCGTCGCCCCTGCTCCTTTTACCCCTGCGTTGCCACCGTCAGCGGCGCCTCTCGCGTCGCCAGCCCCGCGCCGCGCGAGCGCCCGCAGCATTCTGGTGATTGAGGACGACGAGCGCTTTGCGCAGATCCTGAGCGACCTGGCCGGCGAGATGGACTTTGATTGCCACCTGGCCCACAACGCCGCCGACGGCCTGGCGTATGCGGTGCACAGCTTGCCCAGCGCCATCGTGCTGGATGTGAACCTGCCCGACTTCTCGGGCCTGGGCGTGCTCGACCAGCTCAAGCGCAACCCGGACACGCGCCACATCCCGGTGCATGTGGTCTCGGTGGCCGACTACTCGCAAGAAGCCTTGGGTCGGGGCGCCGTGGGCTACGCCCTCAAGCCCGTCAAGCGCGACGAACTGGTGCATGCCCTGCAGCGGCTGGAAGCCAAGTTCACCCAGAACCTGCGGCGCGTGCTGGTGGTGGAAGACGACGAACGCCAGCGCGAGAGCGTGCGCCACCTGCTCACCAACGACGACGTGGAGATCGTGGGCGCCGGCACGGCAGCCGAGGCGCTGGCGCACCTGCGCGGCTCCACCTTTGACTGCATGGTGATGGACCTGAACCTGCCCGACCTGAGCGGCTACGAATTGCTGCAGCAGATGACGGAGCAGGACGGCGTCTCCTTCCCGCCCGTCATCGTGTACACAGGCCGCGCCCTGTCGCGCGACGAGGAGCAGCAGCTGCGCCGGTTCTCCAAGTCCATCATCATCAAGGACGCCCGCTCCCCCGAGCGGCTGCTCGACGAGGTCACGCTGTTCCTGCACCAGGTGGAGTCGGAGCTGTCGGCCGAGCACCGCCAGATGCTGCAGGTGGCCCGCAACCGCGAGACTGCCCTGGAAGGCCGCAACGTGCTGGTGGTGGAAGACGATGTGCGCAACGTGTTTGCGCTCTCCAGCATCCTGGAGCCCACCGGCATCCGCGTGGAGATTGCGCGCAACGGCCTGGAGGCCCTGCAGGCGCTGGAGCGCGCCGGCAGCGGCGGCCACCCTGCGATTGACCTGGTGCTGATGGACATCATGATGCCGGAGATGGACGGCTACACCGCCATGCGCGAGATCCGCAACCGCCCCGAGTGGCGCCGCCTGCCCATCATCGCGCTGACCGCCAAGGCCATGAAGGACGACCAGGAAAAATGCCTGGCCGCCGGGGCCAATGATTACATCGCCAAACCGCTGGACGTGGAGAAGCTGCTGTCCCTGGTGCGGGTGTGGATGCCCAAGTAGGCCCCGCCATGCCCCATCGCAAGGCCCGCACCGCAGACATTGAGCAGCGCCTGCTGATCGATGCCATCTACCACCGCTACCACTACGACTTCCGGGGCTACGCGCAGGCGTCGCTCAAGCGGCGGCTGGCGTCGGCGCTGGTCCAGTTCGACTGCAAGACGCTGTCGCAGCTGCAAGACCGCGTCTTGCACGAGCCTGCCGTGTTCCCTGCGCTGCTCGAATACCTCACCGTGCAGGTGAGCGACATGTTCCGCGACCCCAGCTACTTTCAGGCGCTGCGCCAGGAGGTGGTGCCGCTGCTGCGCACCTACCCGTCGCTCAAGGTCTGGGTGGCCGGGTGCAGCGCGGGAGAAGAGGTTTATTCGCTGGCCATCCTGCTGCAGGAAGAAGGCCTGCTGGACCGCACGCTGATCTACGCCACGGACATCAACCCGCACGCGCTGCGCGCGGCAGAGTCTGGAGTGTTCGACGTGTCGCGGGTGGCGGCTTTTACCGAGAACCATGCGCGATCCGGCGCACGCAGTTCGTTGTCGGACTACTACGCTGCCGGCTATGGCCGCGTGGTGTTCGACAAGGGCTTGCGCGAGCACATGGTGTTCTCTGACCACAGCCTGGCCACCGACAGCGTGTTTGCCGAGGTTCATCTGGTGTCCTGCCGCAATGTGCTCATCTACTTCGAGCGCGACCTGCAGAACCGTGCACTCGGGTTGTTCCGCGAGTCGCTGTGCCACCGGGGCTTCCTGGGCCTGGGCTCCAAGGAGTCATTGCGGTTTTCTGCGCACACCGATGCCTTCGAGGACTTCGTGCTGGAGGACCGCATCTACCGAAAAAGGGCCGGACGATGACCAGCCCCGCCCTAGCGCCAAGGCCATCGCCACCGGGGGGCTACCACGCCGTCGTGGTGGGTGGCTCTTCGGGCGGTATTGATGCCCTCTTGCAGCTGCTGCCCGCGCTGCCCACCACACTGCAGGCTGCGGTTCTGGTCGTGCTGCACCTGCCCCGGGACCGGCGCAGCCTGCTGGTGGATATCTTCCAGCCCCGCTGCGCCCTGGCGCTGCGAGAGGCGCAGGACAAGGACGCCATCACGCCAGGCTCGGTCAGCTTTGCGCCCCCGGACTACCACCTGCTGGTCGATGCCGGGCCCCAGGGACCGCATGTGGGGCTGTCGCTGGACGCCCCTCTGCATTTTTCCCGCCCCTCCATCGACGTGCTGTTCGAATCGGCGGCAGACCACTACGGCCCCCGGCTGGTGGGCATCCTGCTGTCGGGCGCCAACGAAGACGGTGTGCACGGCCTGCAAGCCATTCAGGCGGCGGGCGGCCTCACGATCGTGCAAGACCCCGCCAGCGCCAGCATGCCCACCATGCCGCAGGCGGCCATCGCGGCCTTGGCGGTTGACCACATCCTGCCCCCTGAAGGCATTGCCAGGCTGTTGGCGGACCTGCACCAGCGCCAGCAGCTTTGATACGGGCATATGCGTCCTTCCTTGAGAACCCCATCCACCCTCCCCACCGCCCATGCCCCAGACCGACCGCACCAAATGCCTGCTCGTTGACGATGTCGAGGAAAACCTCATCGCCCTGGAGGCCCTGCTGCAACGCGACGGGCTGGATATCCTCAAGGCCCAGTCTGGCCCCGAGGCCCTGGAGCTGCTGCTGGCCCACGACGACGTGGCACTGGCCTTGCTGGACGTGCAAATGCCCGAGATGAACGGCTTTGAGCTGGCGGAGCTGATCCGGGGCAGCGAACGCACCCGACACATTCCCCTCATCTTCATGACGGCGGGTTCGCGGGAGCAGAACTGGCAGTTCCGGGGGTACGAGAGTGGTGCGGTGGACTTTCTGTACAAACCCATCGACCCGCACATGCTCACCAACAAGGCGAGCGTGTTCTTTGAACTGCACCGGCGCAATCAGGCGCTGGCGCATGAGCTGCGCGCGCGCACCGAGGCGTTGCGCATCAATGAAATGTTCATGGCGGTGCTGAGCCATGACCTGCGCACCCCCCTGCAGTCCATCGTCGCAGCAGCCACGGTGCTCAAGCGCCAGCCGTCCCCCGACAAGGCCGCGCTGATGGCCGACCGGGTTCTAAGCGCCAGCCAGCGCATGGGCCACATGATCGAAGACCTGCTGGACGTGACCCGCATTCGCCAGGCGGGCGGGCTGGCGCTGCAGCTGGGCTCCACCCACATGCAGGCGCTGGTGCAGCGCACGCTGGATGAGGTGGCCACCAGCCACCCGGAACGCTACATCGGGTCCACCCTGCAAGGCGACCTGGCCGGCACCTGGGATGCCGAACGCCTGTGTCAGGTAATCACCAACCTGGTTGGCAACGCTCTGCACCACGGCAGAGTCGACCACCCTGTGCAGATTGCAGTGGACGGTACCAGCCCTGAGGAGGTGAGCATCACAGTGTCCAACGGCGGCACCATTCCCCCTGAGCTGCTGCCGCATCTGTTCGACCCGTTCCGGGGTAGAGAGCGTGAGCCCGGCCGCCACCAGGGGCTGGGGCTGGGCCTCTTCATTGCGCACCAGATCGTGCGGGCCCACCGTGGAACCATCGAGGCCCAGTCACGGGACGATGTCACGACCTTTCGTGTGAGACTGCCGCGCCACTCGCCAGCACGCAGCCCCCGCAATTGACTGCGCGCAGCCCAGCACAACAGCGCAGATCGCCACGACCGGGGGGGTGGCGTGATGAATAAAGGATGAACAGCGAGCGATCGGCGCTCGCAAGACTCAGCCGGCGGCTGAAGCCAGCGCTGTATGGATGCACTCGAGCAACTGCTCCAGCTCTTCCAGCTCAAAAGGTTTGAGCAAGGCGCGCACGTTGGGCCCCCAACTGCGCGGGTGGCTACCGAGCTCGTAGCCGGAGCACAGCACCACCCACCGCTGCGGATCACCCGCCAGCAGCTGGCGGGCCAGTTCCGTGCCCGAGAGGCCTGGCAGGCTGACATCGGTCACCACCACATCAAAGACGTCCCCAGCATCCAGCGCCAGCGCCTCCTCGGCAGTGGCGCAGGGCGTGACCGTCCGGCCTTCACCTTCCATGAGCATGCCGATGGTCTCGCGCAGCTCCGGGTTGTCTTCAACGTACAGGATTCGCATACATCAGAGGGGATTGATACGCCATGCCACCCTGCGAAGAAGGGGCATGACCAAAACCCGCATCATGCGCAGGCGATGGACATGCGCCATGTAGGACAAGGCGCTCTTCTTCGCTGTGCTGCACTGTTCTGCGCCCCTCGGGTCATGCGCTTGGAAGCTGCGAACCCTTTTACTCTTCGAGCAATGAGCGCAGCATCCACGCCGTCTGCTCGTGCACCGTCAGGCGCTGGGTCAGCAGGTCGGCCGTGGGCTCGTCGCTGGCCTTGTCGGCCAGAGGGAACAGGCTGCGCGCCGTGCGGGCCACGGCCTCGTGGCCTTCAACCAGCACGCGCACCATGTCCAACGCCTTGGGCGGCTTGGCGGGCGCGTCGGGTACCGTCGCCAGCTTGCCGAACTCGGCGTAAGAACCCGGCGCCACATGGCCCAGCGAGCGGATGCGCTCGGCAATCGGGTCCACCGCGTTCCACAGTTCGGTGTACTGCGCCATGAACATGGTGTGCAGCGTGTTGAACATAGGGCCCGTCACGTTCCAGTGGAAGTTGTGGGTGGTGAGGTACAGGGTGTAGGTGTCGGCCAGCAGGCGCGACAGGCCCTGGGCGATGGCAGCGCGGTCCTTGTCGCTGATGCCGATGTTGATGCTGGGGGCAGAGGTCTTGCCAGGTGCGGCTTTTCCAGGAGCTTTGGCCATGGGGAGGTTCCTTCCGTGCGGAAAACATGAAACACCCCGCGCGGTGCGGGGTCCTCAAACACTGTAGCGCAAGCAAAAGCCCCACAGTGTCAGCCAACATCGATGCCCTGCACCTGGGTCAAGAAAACACGCGGGGGCAAGCACCGCAGGCTTATTGCATCTGCGGCAAGTTGCCGATGCGCACCAGCATCTCGGTGAACATCTGCATGTCGGCATCCAGGTCGGCCACTTCCTTGAACTCCTTGGCGTTGTGGGCCGTGTACTTCTTGCCAGGCATGGCGGGGCCAAAGTTGATGGCGTTGGGCATCAGCTTGGCCGTGGTGCTGCCGGCGGTGGGCACGGGCTTGGCTTCGAGGCCTGTGGTGTCGCCAAAAGTGTTGAGTAGCGTGGCCAGCCAGGCGCCCTGGGGGTCGCGCGCCATCCAGTTGCCCTGGCTGTGGTCCACCTCCACCGCCACGCCGGCCTGGGTGCCCCAGGCCTTGATGCGTTCGGTGGTGGCTTTGGCCAGTGCTTCGGGCGTGTTGCCACGGGGCATGCGCACGTTCACCAGCACATCGACCTTGCCATCCTTTTCGCGGATGAGGTTGGGAGACATCGTGAGCGGGCCCATGAAGTCATCGCTGTAGGCCAGCCCCATCGTACGACCCAGGTAGTCGGTGCCATACAGGTCGGTCAGGTAACGCACGGCCTGCGCGTAGCCGTTGGGGGCCAGCACAAGGCCCGACTCCTTGAGGAACAGCGCCAGGCGCGGTAGCGGGTTCACGCCCTCTTCGGGGCGAGAGCCGTGGGCCGATGCGCCCGTGACCTTGACCAAGACGTCTGCGCCTTCACGCGCCACATCGATGCTGAACTTGCCGCCCTGGCTGGTGTATTTGCCGATAAAGGCGTCCTTGCCAGCGCTGAGCTGGCGGGTGGTGGCATCGGCGTTGCCGCCACGCAGGCGGGCCGTGGCCGTCTGGGGCACGGCGTTGGCCGATGCGGCGCCCGCCATGGCCACGATGGTGGGCTGGTTGCCTGCAGCGGCGCCCAAGGCAAAGGTGGTGCGCAGCGCGCCCGAGCCCTTCTCGGCCACCACCGCAGGATATTTGCTATCGAGCACGATGTTGTACTCAGGCAGCGAGGTCTTGGCGCGGTAGTACTTCATCGCATCGCCACCGGTTTCCTCGGTGGTTTCGATCATGAGTCGGATGGTGCGCGCCAGCGGCAGGCCGCTGTCCTTGACGGCCTTCATCGCAAACAGCACGGTGGCGATGGAGCCCTTGTCGTCAATGGAGCCCCGGCCATACAAGTTGCCGCCCACGCGGGTCAGCTGGAAGGGGTCAAGCTTCGTGCCATCGTCCAGCACCCATTCGTCGGCCACCACGGGCACCACGTCGGCATGGGTGAGGATGCCGAATTCTTCGGGGCCACTGCCGGGCAGCTTCACTTCAAAGATGCGGTTGTCCACATTGCGGTACTGCAGGCCAAAGTCCTTGGCCATCCCTTCGACCAAGGCACCGAACGCGATGATGTGCTTGTCTTCGTGCGGCGGCACCTTGTCGGCCCGCACCGTGGGAATGGCCACCATCTTCGCCTTGGCGTCGATCACAGCCGCCTGGTTGCGCAAGCGGTTGTGCAGACCCAGCAAGCGGCTGATGTTGACCAGGTCATCTCCCGCCAGGGGTTTGTGGGCCAGATAAGCCGACACGGCGGTCTGCAGCTGCGGCTGAATCGGTGCAGCCAGCGTCAGGAACTGCCGGAAGTCCGCTGCGGCAGCGGCGGCAGGCGCGGCCGCAATGCGGTCGAGCGCAGGCTTCTTCAGCGTCTGGGCTGCGGGTGGGGGGGTGGGGGTGGAGCAAGCCGTCAGGGCGGCAACCAGCGTGGCGGTGAGCCAAAGCGTCTTCATAGGAACCTCTTGTGGGGGCAAAGGCACCGACCGCCGATGGGCAGAGGGCGCCGTGGAGCAGGGCCTGCCCGGGCCGGGTGGACCTGCGCAGGGGCGGCGGGAGTGTAGCGCCGATTCCAGGAAGCGAATCAGTGCCCAGCAGACGTTCAGGACAGTCGCGTCACGCCTGGCAGCTCGCACGCATAGATGGCGTTGCGCAGGGCGGCAATGGCTTCGTAGCGCGTGAAGCTGCGGCGCCACGCCAGCACCACGCGGCGCACGGGCGGCGGGCCACCGTCTTCCTCACGGATGGGCAGGTAGCGGATGTAGGTCTCGTCGCTCTTGCGGCGGCGCGACACCGTGAGCAACGCATCGCGCGGCACCGACAGGCGTGGCACCAGCGTCACCCCCATGCCGGCGGCCACCATGTGCTTGATGGTCTCCAGCGATGAGCCCTCAAACGACTTGCGGATGCCCTCGGCGTTGCTCGCAAAGCGCGCGAACTCGGGGCACACCTCCAGCACATGGTCCCGGAAGCAATGGCCCGCCCCCAGCAGGAGCATGGTCTCGTTTTTCAGCTCGGCAGCCGTGACCGACTTCTTAACCGCCAAGGGGTGCGTGCTGGGCACGGCCGCCATGAAGGGCTCGTCATACAGCGGCGCCATGGCCAGGCCGGTGTCGGGGAAAGGCTCGGCCAGGATGGCGCAGTCGATCTCGCCCGTGCGCAGCATCTCCAGCAGCTTGACGGTGAAGTTCTCCTGCAGCATCAGCGGCATCTGCGGGGTGCGCGTGATGGACTGGCGCACCAGCTCGGGCAGCAAATAGGGCCCGATGGTGTAGATGACCCCCAGCGTCAGCGGCCCGGCCAGCGGGTCCTTGCCGCGCTTGGCGATTTCCTTGATGGCGGCCGCCTGCTCCAGCACGCTTTGCGCCTGGCGCACGATGTCCTCGCCCAGCGGCGTCACCGTCACCTCGCCTGCGCTGCGCTCGAAAAGCTTCACATCCAGCTCTTCTTCCAGCTTCTTGATGGCCACCGAGAGCGTGGGTTGCGACACATAGCAGGCATCGGCCGCATGGCCAAAGTGCTTCTCGCGGGCCACCGCAACGATGTACTTGAGTTCGGTGAGGGTCATGGTGTGTTCCTGCGGGCCACGTCAGCGTCGTTCTGAGCGTCTCATGCCTTGAGATAGTCTGATTTTCCACCCAACCAGCGCGCGACGTGCTTTGCGGCCAGTTCAGGATACCGATCCAGCATCTGCGGCGCCAGTTCGCGCGCCCATTCGAGCAGGTGCGTGTCGGTCGCCAGGTCGGCAAACCGCAGCAGCGCATCCCCCGACTGGCGTGCGCCCAGAAACTCGCCGGGGCCGCGAATCTCCAGGTCGCGCCGGGCGATTTCAAAGCCGTCGTTGGTCTCGGCCATGGCGCGCAGGCGCTCCTTGGCGGTTTCGCCCACGCGGCCGCTGTCGTTGGTGGCGTACAGCAGCACACACGCCGACGCCGCAGCGCCCCGCCCCACCCGGCCGCGCAGCTGGTGCAGCTGCGAGAGGCCAAAGCGCTCGGCATGTTCAATGACCATGAGCGAGGCGTTGGGCACGTCCACGCCCACCTCGATCACGGTGGTGCTGACCAGCACGCCCATCTGGCCACTGGTGAAGAGCGCCATCACAGCCTTCTTCTCGGCGGTGGGCATGCGCGAGTGCAACAGGCCGACCATGCAGCCCGGCAAGGCCTCGCTCAGGTCGGCGTGTGTGGCGGTGGCGTTGGAGAGGTCCAGCGCCTCGCTCTCTTCGATCAGCGGGCACACCCAGTACACCTGCCGTCCGGCCTCGACCTGCGCGCCGATGCGTGCGATCACCTCGTCCTTGCGGCTGTCAGCAATGAGTTTGGTGACGATGGGCGTGCGGCCCGGGGGCAGCTCGTCGATGACGGACACATCCAGGTCGGCGTAGTAGCTCATCGCCAAGGTGCGCGGGATGGGTGTGGCGCTCATCATGAGCATGTGCGGCTCCATGCCGTGGGCTGCGAGTTTCTGCCGCAAGGCCAACCGTTGGGCCACGCCAAAGCGGTGCTGCTCGTCGATGATGGCGAGCGCCAGGTTCTTGAACTGCACCTGCTCCTGGATCACGGCATGGGTGCCCACCACCAGCGCGGCCTCGCCGCTGGCCACCATCGCCAGCATGGCGGTGCGGTCCTTCTTCTTTTGCCCCCCCACCAGCCAGGCCACCTTGCGGCCTCTCTGCGCCAGCAGTGGCTCCAGCCAACCAATCATCTTGGCGAAATGCTGCTCGGCCAGGATTTCGGTGGGCGCCATCAGCGCGCACTGCCAGCCAGCGTCCATGGCCAGGCAGGCAGCCAGGGCCGACACCACGGTCTTGCCGGAGCCCACATCGCCCTGCAGCAATCGGTGCATGGGCACCTGGCGGGCCAGATCAGCCGCGATCTCCTCACCCACGCGGCGCTGGGCGGCGGTCAGGTCAAACGGCAGCACGGCCAAAAGCTGTTCGTGCAAGGGCAAGGCGCCGTCGGCGCTGCGCCGGGGCCGCAGCACCGGCGCGCGCAGCATGTCGCGTTCGCGCCGCGACTGCTGCTGCGACAGCTGCTGGGCCAGCAACTCCTCGGCCTTCAGGCGCTGCCAGGCGGGGTGGCTGTGGTCCTCCAGCGTAGACAGCGCCACATCCGGGGTGGGGTGGTGCAAAAAAGTGAGCGCCTCGCGCAAGCTGAACCTGCGCTGCAGGCCATTTAGGCTATACATCCGTGCCACCGGTGGCTCCGCACCGGGTGGCAGGGTGTCCGACAAATCCACCCGCGTCAGCGCACTGACCACGGCGCGGCGCAGATAGGGCTGGGGCAGCCCCGCCGTCGTGGGGTACACCGGCGTCAATGCCGCAGGCAACTCGCCCCCTGCCACACGGAACGCCGGGTGCAGCATCTGCCGGCCCCAGAAGCCACCCTTGACCTCGCCCCGGATGCGCAGGCGCGCGCCTACGGCGAGCGTCTTCTGGTGGGAGGGGTAGAAACTGAAAAAGCGCAGTTCGCACGACCCCGTGTCGTCCTCCACCTGCACCAGCAGCTGGCGGCGCGGGCGCAGCTGGATCTCGCTGGCAGTGACCGTGGCCTCGATCTGAACCGTCTGCCCATCGCGCGCATTGGCCAGCGGGGTGATGCGGGTTTCGTCCTCGTAGCGCAAAGGCAGGTGCAGTGCCAGGTCGATGTCGCGGCGCAAGCCCAGCTTCTGTAGCGCCTTCTGTGCCACCGAGGCAGCGCCCTGGCCGCGCGCTGCCGGTGCGGCAGCAGGCACGGTGGTTTTGGCGAGGGCTGGGGTGGCGGCGGGCATATGGAGCAAATTGCTAGGGAAAACGAGCGGAGATCGCAGCCCGAAAAGGCTACCATGGTTACCATTGCTAACGCCTGATAACGGCGTGTTTTCGAGTCCGGGGCCCCCGCCATGCTCAAGCGCATTCAAATCCAACACCTGACCCTGGGCATGTACCTACACGAGTTTTGCGGCTCGTGGATGGACCACCCCTTCTGGCGGGCCAAGTTCCTGCTCAAGGATCCCAAGGACCTCGCCCGCATCCAGGCCACGGCCATCCAGGAAATCTGGATCGACACCGACAAGGGCCTGGACGTGGCGGAGGGCACTGCATCCATGTCCCGCGAGGAGGTGGATGCGCAGATCGAGACCGACTTCAGCCAGCTGCAAGACCTGCCTCCCATCAAAGTGACGCTGCCGTCTCCACCGCCGCCACCCAGGCGGGACCATAAACCGGCGGACATGCAAAGCGAGCTCAAGATGGCCGCCGCCATCTGCGTCAAGTCCAAGGAAGCCGTGGTGTCCATGTTCCACGAGGCCCGCATGGGCCGGGCGGTGGACTCTGCAGGCGCGCAAAGCCTGGTGGAGGAAATTTCGGACTCCGTCACGCGCAACCCCGGCGCACTCATCAGCCTGGCGCGGCTGAAGACGGCCGACGACTACACCTACATGCATTCGGTGGCGGTGTGCGCACTCATGGTGGCCCTGGCCAAGCAGCTCAAACTCAAGGAAGACCAGCAGCGGCTCGCTGGCATGGCGGGGCTGCTGCACGACCTGGGCAAGGCGGCCATCCCGCTGGCCGTGCTCAACAAGCCCGGCAAGCTCACCGACCAGGAGTTCACCGTGGTGCGCGGCCACCCGGTAGAGGGCTACCACATGCTCAAGGAGGGCGGCAACGTGCCCGACGCGGTGCTGGACGCCTGCCTGCACCACCACGAAAAAATCGATGGCTCGGGCTACCCGGACAAACTGCAGGGCGACGGCATCAGCGTGATCGCACGCATGACGGCCATTTGCGATGTGTACGACGCCATCACCTCCGACCGGCCCTACAAGCGCGGCTGGGACCCGGCCGAGTCGCTGCGCCGCATGGCCGAGTGGACCAAGGACCATTTCGACGCACGCATCTTCCAGGCGTTTGTCAAAAGCATCGGCATCTACCCCGTGGGCTCGCTGGTGCGGCTGGCATCGGGCCGCATCGGAATCGTGACGGAGCAATCGCCCACCGCGCTGACCACCCCCATCGTCAAGGTATTTTTCTCGACCAAATCCGACCTGCGCATTCCGCCCGAAATGGTGGACCTGTCCGCCCCGGGTTGCACCGAGAAGATCGTGGCGCGGGAAGACCCCGAGAAGTGGCGCTTTCCCGACCTGAACGAGCTGTGGTCCGGCTTCCCCGACAAGGTCTGGTAGCCCATGTCTGCGCTGATCACCCTGACGCTCAACCCCGCGCTCGACCTGGCGACCACCACCAACCACGTAGCCCCCACACACAAGCTGCGCTGCGGCCCGGTGCGGCGGTTTGCGGGCGGCGGCGGCATCAATGTAGCGCGGGTGCTGCACCGCCTGAGCGCCGACGTGCTGGCCTGGGCGCTGGCGGGTGGCGCAGCGGGCGCACAGGTGCAGCAGCTGCTGGCCGACGAGGGCGTGTCCACGCGGCTGCAGCGCATTGCGGGCGACACGCGCGAAAACTTCTCGGTGGTTGAGACCAGCACGGGCCAGGAGTTTCGGTTTGTACTGCCCGGCCCCACGCTGCAAACCACCGAGTGGCAGGCCTGCCTGGATGCGCTGACGGCACATGCCCCATCGCCGCGCTGGCTCATTGCCAGTGGCAGTCTGCCCCCGGGTACGCCTGACGACTTCTATGCACAACTGGCGCGACTGCTCTCGACCCGGGGAGTGCGCGTGGTGATCGACACCTCGGGCCCACCGCTGACTGCCGCGCTGCAAGCTGGTGTGGCCCTGGTCAAGCCCAGCCTGCGCGAGCTGCGCGATGTGATGCAACAGCCGCTGGAACATGCGGCCGACTGGTGCGCTGCCGCCCAGTCGCTGGTGCACAGCGGCGCCGCCGACACCGTGGCCCTGTCGGTGGGCGAGCAAGGCGCAGTGCTGGCCACGCGCGAGGGCGTGTGGCAGGCGCCTGCCCTCAACGTGCCCGCCACCACCGGCACAACGGGCGCGGGGGACTGCTTTTTGGCAGCGCTGGTCTGGGCGCTGGACAGGGGCGACGCGCCCGCCGAGGCACTGCGCTGGGGTGTGGCCGCTGGTGCTGCTGCCTTGCTGCACCCGGGTACCACGCTGGCCCAGGCCGACGATGTGCAGCGGCTGGTGCACAACGTGCCCGCGCCCGTGGCGTTCACGCCCCAGCCACAACACTGAGAGTCTGCAGGGCGCGCAGCCCCGTGGGACAATCGCGCCTTCCGCAATTTTTACCTTGGCACGGGCCCGTTCGGCCCTCAAGCACGATGACTGATCTCTACAGCGGCGCAACCAGTGCGCCCCTCGCCTCCGGCGGCCCTTTCACGCCCCGCGTGTTCACCCTCAGCGACTTCGACTTTTCGCTGCCCCCCGAACTCATTGCCCAGCACCCCGCACCCGAGCGCAGCGCCTCGCGCCTGCTCGATGGTCGCGCCATGCAGCCGGTGGACCGCATCTTTCGTGAGCTGCCCGGCCTGCTGCGCGCGGGCGACCTGCTGGTGTTCAACGACACGCGCGTGGTCAAGGCGCGCATCTTTGGCGAGAAGGCCAGCGGCGGCAAGCTGGAGTTGCTGATCGAGCGCGTGCTGCCCGCCGAGGCTGGTGGCCAGGGCAACGAAGTCGTGGCCCACATGAAGGTCAGCAAAAAACCCCTGCCCGGCAGCGTGGTGCACATGGCCGGTGGCCGCAAGGCAGGCGGCTTTGACGCGCAATTGCTGGGCCGCTGGCCCACCGAGGACGGCCCGCTGTTCCGCTTTGCGCTGCACGGCCCGAGAGGCGAGTCGCCCTGGGAGCTGATGGACCGCCACGGCCACCTGCCACTGCCGCCCTACATCGAGCGCCACCAGAACACCGACCACGATCCCGACGAGGCCGAGGACAGCCAGCGCTACCAGACCGTGTTTGCGCGCAACCCTGGCGCCGTGGCCGCGCCCACTGCCGCGCTGCACTTTGACGAAGGGGTGCTGGCCGACCTGGCCGCGCGCGGCATCGAGCGTGCCAGCGTCACGCTGCATGTGGGCGCGGGCACCTTCCAGCCCTGCAAGACAGAAAACCTGGCCGAGCACCAGATGCACAGCGAGTGGTACGAGGTGCCGCTGGCCACGCTGGCCGCGCTGGAGCGCTGCCGCCAGCGCGGCGGCCGCGTGGTGGCTGTAGGAACCACCACCGTGCGCACGCTCGAATCCTGGGCCAAGACCGGCCTGTCCACGGGCGACACCAACATCTTCATCACGCCGGGCTTTGCGTTCCAGGTGGTGGATGTGCTGATCACCAACTTCCACCTGCCCAAGAGCACGCTGATGATGCTGGTGAGCGCGTTTGCGGGCTACGCCCACATCATGGGCCTGTATCGGCACGCGATCGCGCAGCAGTACCGCTTCTTCAGCTACGGCGACGCGATGCTGCTGGAGCGCGCACGCAGCACGCCGTGAGTCCCACGCATCCCGCCACCGATGACCTGCACGCCCGCCGCACCCGGCTGCGATCAGCCCTGGTGGGCATTGTGCTGACGGTGGTGGCCTGCGCATGCTTCGCGTTGCTGGACACCGCCACCAAGCTGGTGAGCGTGGGCGTGCCGCTGCTGATGGCGCTGTGGATGCGCTACCTGTTCCAGTCGCTGCTAACCACGGCCTTTGTGCTGCACCGCGAGGGGCTGGCCGCGCTGCGCACCACACAGCCGCGTTTTCAGGCGCTGCGCGGTGCGCTGTTCACGGCCACCAGCCTGTTTGGCTTCATCAGCATCATGCACATGCCTCTGCCCGAGTTCACGGCGGTGGTGGCCACCACGCCGCTGTGCGTGACGGTGGTGGCCGCGCTGTGGCTGCACCAGCGCGTGAGCGCCTGGCGCTGGCTGCTGGTGGCCATCGGCCTCACGGGCACGCTGGCCATCATCCGCCCGGGCAGCGACGCCTTCACCTGGGCCCTGCTGTGGCCACTGTGCCTGCTGGCATCGGGCACGGGTTACCAGGTCATCAGCAGCAAGATGGCCGGGCACGAGAGCCCCGCTACCACCCAGCTCTACACCAGCTGGATCGCCACGGCGCTGGTGTCGCTGGGGGTGCCGTTTGTGTGGCAGTCCATCACCGACCCGTGGATGTGGGCCGGCATGTTCACCATGGGCCTGTCCAGCGCAGTGGGCCACATGCTGCTGCTCAACGCCTATGCGCGCACAACGCCGGTGACGATTGCGCCGTTTCTGTATTCACAGATCGGCTTTGCGATGCTGGCGGGCTGGCTGGTCTACCGCCATGTGCCGGACGCTTGGTCGATGGCGGGCATTGCCGCCATCGTGTTCAGCGGCGCAGCCAGCGCGTGGCTGACCGTGCGCGAGACTCGCTAAGGGCCTGCTCGAAGTGCCAAATTGGCCGGTAGCGCTAGTGCAACATGCCCAAGCAGCTATCTATTCAATAGCAATTCACTCTAAACCGGGCGTGCGCCCGGCTCTGCTCAAAACGCCGCCGCGTGCCCGTCCTTGCGCGGGTCGGAGCCTGCGATGTAGCTGTTGCCATTCTTGAGCACCAGCTGGGCGCCGCCAAAGGCAAACACGCCGTTGCCCTCTTCCACGGTCACCTCATGGCCGAGCGCGCGCAGCGCGGCGACCACGGACGGGTCAAAGCCCGGCTCCACGGCCACGCCCTTGCCGCCCGTCACGCGCCAGCGGGGCGCATCGGCCGCCGCCTGTGGGTTCTGGCCGTAGCGCAGCACGCGCAGCGCCATCTGCGTATGGCCCTGGCTCTGCATGGGGCCGCCCATCACGCCAAACGCCATCTGGGGCGTGCCATCGGCATGCATGGCAAACGCGGGGATGATGGTGTGCGAGGGGCGCTTGCGCGGCGCCACCTGGTTGGCGTGGCCAGGGATGAGGTTGAAGCCGTGGCCCCGGTTCTGCAGGCTGATGCCCGTGCCTGGCACCACCACGCCCGAGCCGAAGCCCATGTAGTTGGACTGGATGAACGAGACCATCATGCCCTGGCTATCTGCCGCCGCCAGGTACACCGTGCCGCCCGGGCGCGGCGCGCCGTAGCCGGGGTCGCCAGCGCGCGTGGCGTCGATCAGCGCGGCGCGGCTGCGCAGGTAGTCGGGGCTCAGCAGCGCATCGGGCTTCACGGGCATGGCGTCGATGTCGGCGTTGTACTGGTGCAGGTCGGCAAACGCCAGCTTCATGGCCTCAATGCAGGCGTGCACGGTCTCCACGCTGTCCAGCGGGTGCGTGCCGACGCCGTGAGCATCAAGCATGCCCAGCGCCATCAGCGCGGCGATGCCCTGGCCGTTGGGCGGGATCTCGTGGATCACGGAGTCACCGAAGCGCTGCTGGATGGTGCCCACCCAGTCGGCCTGGTGGCTGGCCAGGTCGGCCAGCGTCATGGCGCCGCCGTGGGCCTGCGAATGCGCCGCGATGCGCTCGGCGATCACACCACGGTAAAAGGCCTCGCCCTCGGTTTCGGCAATCAGCTCCAGCGTGCGGGCGTGCGCCTCGCTGCGGAAGACCTCGCCGGCCTGAGGCACCCGACCGTTCGGCATGAAGCACTCGGCAAACCCGGGCTGGGCCCCCAGCTTGGCCGCACCCAGCGCCCACAGCCGCGCAATGGTGGGCGACACGGGAAAGCCGTTGCGGGCGTAGTCGATGGCAGGCTGTGCCAGCTGCGCAAACGGCAGCTTGCCCAGGCGCTCGGACAGCGCCACCCAGGCCGACACGGCACCGGGCACGGTGACGGCATTCCAGCCGGTTTCGGGGATGCCGCCGAGCTTTTCAAAATACGCCGGCGTCCACGCTGCAGGCGAGCGGCCCGAGGCGTTGAGGCCGTGCAGCTCCTTGCCGTCCCACACGATGGCAAACCCGTCGCTGCCCAAGCCGCAGCCTGTGGGCTCGACCACCGTGAGGGCCATGGCGGCGGCAATGGCGGCGTCCACCGCATTGCCCCCGGCCAGCAGCATGCGCAGACCCGCCTGCGCCGCCAGCGGCTGCGAGGTGGAAACCACGTTGCGGCCCATGACCGCGCTGCGATGGGATGCGTAAGGAAGGGACCAGTCGAGGGATGCGGTATTCATAGGGTTCCGAATCTGTTGCCTGCGTAGGGCGGTCTGTTTAAAACTGGCACGGCCGGCGGCGAGGGACACCGAGGAAGGGCCGCCCCGCACCGAGGGTGTCGTCCCCCGTCCCGAATGGCAACGCCATTCGAGAGAAGGGTAAGCGGCGAAGCCGCTCAGGGGGATGTCATTCTAAGGTTATCTTGCGCTGGCGAATCACCGTGGCCCAGCGGTTGCTGTCGGCCTGCACCATCGCCGCGAACTGCGCGGGCGTGCGCGGCGCTGCGGGCTCCACGCCCAGCTTGGCCAGGCTCTCGGCCACGTCGGGCGCCTGCACGGCCTTGGCAAAGGCCTTGTGCACCTTCTCGACCAGCGCGGGTGGCGCGCCCGCAGGCAGGTACACACCGAACCAGGTCACCGACGAGTAGCCGGGCAGGCCGGACTCGGCCAGCGTGGGCAGCTCGGGGGCCAGCGAGCTGCGCTTTTCGCTGGTCACGGCCAGGGCGCGCAGGCGCCCGGCCTTGGCGTGCGGCATGCCGGTGGGCAGGGAGTCGAACAGCACATGCGTCTGCCCGGCAATCAGGTCGGGGATGGCCAGCGCCGTGCCCTTGTAGGGAATGTGGGTCATCTCCACACCCGCCTGGGCGCTGAAGGCCGCAGTGTTCAGGTGCACGATGGTGCCGTTGCCGCTGGTAGCGTAGTTGAGCTTGCCGGGGTTGGCCTTGGCATACGCAATCAACTCGCCCACGGTCTTCACGGGCAGCGAGTTGGTGACCAGCAGCACACTGGGTGCGTCGGCCACATGGGCCACCGGCGTGAAGTCCTTGCGCGGGTCATAGGCCAGCTTGGGCATAAGGTGGGGCGAGATGGCGTGCGTGCTGCTCGTGGTCAGCAACAGGGTGTAGCCGTCGGGGGCGGCCTTGGCCGCCTCGGCCGTGCCCAGGGTGCCGCCCGCGCCGGGCTTGTTGTCCACCACCAGTTGCTGGCCCAGGTCTGCCGCTACACGTTGCGTGACCACGCGGGCCACCAGGTCGGTCGCGCCGCTGGCCGGGAAGGGCACGATCACCCGCACAGGGCGGTCTGGCCAGTTGGCTTGCGCCTGCGCAGCAGACGCCAGCACCAGCAGGCCGGCCAGGCCCCAGACACCACGGCCCCAGGAAAATAGACGCATACACAACACTCCAGCAAAAAACGGACAACAACGGATGGACTCATTCATCTTAGGAAGCTGTGCCTTGCTTGACCACCAGCATTTCAGCAAGCTGCTTTGCCATCACGGCAAACCGACGCATACTGGGCACCTCCCCCTGAGAACCCTCCCGCATGCGCCCTCACCTGCTGCAAGACACCACACTGCGCTACTTTCTGGAAGTGGCGCAGAGCGGATCGCTCACCGAAGCTTCAGCCCGCCTGCATGTGGCCGCCTCGGCGTTGAGCCGCCAGATCGCGGGGCTGGAGACCCAGCTGGGCACGCCCCTCTTTGAACGCCACCCGCGTGGCATGGTGCTGACGGCAGCTGGCGAGATTCTGGCTGTGCACGCGCGCCGAACGGTGCTGGACGCCGAACGCGCGCTGGGCGAGATCGGTGCCCTGCAGGGCCTTCGTGCGGGCCGGGTGCGCCTGGCCACGTCCGACGCCTTTGCCAACGAGCTGGTGCCGCGCCTGTGTGTGGAGTTTCAGCGCACCCATGTGGGCGTGCAGTTCAGCGTGATCGCGTTGCCGACCGCCCAGGTGCCCGACGCCGTGCGAAGCGGCGCGGCCGACATTGGACTGTGCTTCAGCCGCGCGCCGCACAAGGACATCGACGTGGCCTACCGCCAGAGCGCCCCGGTGCTGGCCCTGCTGCCCCCCGGCCACCCCCTGGCCGGCGCAGGCAGCGTGACCCTGGCGCAGATGGCCGAATACCCCTTGGCGTTGCCTCCCGCCGAAACCACGGTCCGCCAGATGATCGACATCGTCTGCAGCCGCCAGGGACTGCAGCTGGAGGCTGTGCTCATCAGCAACCATGTCAAGACGGTGGTCAACTTTGTGCAGCAGGGGGGCGGATTGTCTGTAGCCAGCGAGATCGCCGTGCGCCACCTGGTGGCAGAACACGCCATCGTGGCCCTGCCCATCAGCGACCCCGGCATGGACCTGCGCGATGTCGAGATCCAGACCCTGGCCGGGCGCAGCCTGCCGGTGGCGGCGCAGGCGTTTCTGGAGTTGCTCAGGGGGCGGTTGCCGGGGCCCGGGTGAGGCAAAGGCCGCTCAGTACCCGTGCTGCGCGCGAAAATCTCGCGCCTTGCCAAAGTGCCCGTTGCCGATGAAGGGCAGGGGCGGACGCAGCGCGGACAGTGGCGAGGGGTGGTTGGAGGTGAGCACCAGGTGCCCCCGGTCTGCCGGAATCCAGGCGCGCTTGGACTGGGCGTGCGAGCCCCAGAGCATGAACACCACCGGGCGCGGGCCTTCGGCCACATGGCGGATGACGGTGTCGGTCAGCTCTTCCCAGCCCTTGCCTGCATGGCTGGCGGCCTGGCCCTCTTCCACCGTGAGGCAGGTGTTGAGCAGCAGCACGCCATTCTTCGCCCACTTGACCAGGCTACCGCCGGGGTTCGGGAACGGGGGAAACGCCACCCCCAGGTCGCGCTGCATTTCCTTGAAGATGTTCTGCAGCGAGGGCGGCAGCCGCACGCCCGGCGCCACCGAAAATGCCAGCCCCTCGGCCTGGCCCCGGCCGTGGTACGGGTCCTGCCCCAGGATGACCACGCGCACGTCTTCGGGTGGCGTCAGGTCCAGCGCGCGCAACGGCTGAGGCGGAAAGATCGCAGCCCCGGCCTGCAGCCGCGCCTGCAAGTGAGCGAGCAACGCCTGCCCACGCGCGCCTGCAAAAAAGGCGTCCACCAAGGGCTGCCAGCCAGGGGCCACCGGCCAGTCGGCGGGTTGGGCCGTCTGGAGTTGCGTGGCGGGCATTTCAGAGGAATTCATGGCGAAATGGGCTGGTAGCGCTAGTTACATATGCTCCCGCAGCTATCAAAAACATAGTGATTGATCACAGTCAAGCGAACAGCTTGGCCAGCGCCAGGCCGGGGTCATCCGCCCGCATGAAGGCCTCGCCCACCAGGAAGGCGTGCACACCCGCGTCGCGCATGGTCTTCACGTCCTGGGGCTTGAGGATGCCGGACTCGGTGACCAGCAGGCGGTCAGCAGGTACGTCCTTCAACATGCCCAGCGTGGTGTCCAGCGTCACCTCAAATGTGCGCAGGTTGCGGTTGTTGATGCCGACCAGCGGGGTCTTGAGTTGGAGCGCCCGTTCCAGTTCGGCGCGGTCGTGCACCTCCACCAGGACGGCCATGTCCAGGCTGCGGGCAATGGCCTCGAAGTCAGCCATCTGGGCGTCATCCAGGCTCGCGGCGATCAGCAGGATGGCGTCGGCGCCCATGGCGCGGGATTCGTAGATCTGGTACGCATCCACCATGAAGTCCTTGCGCAGCACGGGCAGCAGGGTGCTGGCGCGGGCCTGCTTCAGGTAGTCGGGCTGGCCCTGAAAGAACTGCCGGTCAGTCAGCACCGACAGGCAGGCCGCGCTGACCTTGCCATCGCCTTCCATGTAGCTTTGCGCAATGTCGGCCGGCTCGAAGTCAGCGCGCAGCACGCCCTTGCTGGGGCTGGCTTTCTTGACCTCGGCAATCACCGCCGCCTGGCCCTTGGCGATCTTGGCGCGCAATGCGCCTTCAAAGTCGCGCGTGAGCACGCGGCTCTCGGCATCGGCGCGCATGGCATCGAACGGCAGGCGCTTTTTGGCGGCGGCCACTTCTTCGTGCTTGACGGCCACGATTTTGTTGAGGATGTCACTACTCATGGTTGGCTGCCTTGTCGGTTTCAGTGGGCTCAGCGGAGCCCTGTTTCAGAATGCGCGTGAACACGCGGTGCATCACGACCCCGGCCGCGATGAACAGGGCAGAGACGCCCAATGCGATCCAAGTGCTCGGGTCGTGCCACATGGCTGGGTCAGGCCGCAGTATCAGACCGCTGTGGCCAGCGCGTGCGTGCGCGTGACCACCTGCTCCAGCTTGGCCAGCGCAGCGCCGGAGGCAATCGCGGCACGCGCCTTGGCAATGCCGCCTGGGATGGAATCGACCACATTGGCGGCGTACAGCGCAACACCGGCGTTCAGGCACACGATGTCCTGCGCAGCGCCGGGCTCACCCTGGAGCACGCCGATCAGCATCTCGCGCGACTGCTCGGGTGTTTCGACCTTGAGCGCGCGGTTGCTCGCCATCGGCAGGCCGAAGTCTTCGGGGTGGATTTCGTATTCGGTGATCTGGCCGTTTCTCAGCTCGCCCACCAGCGTGGCGGCGCCCAGGCTCACTTCGTCCATGCCATCACGGCCGTACACCACCAGCGCGTGTTCGGCGCCCAGGCGCTGCAGCGCGCGCACCTGGATACCGACGAGGTCGGGGTGGAACACGCCCATCAAGATGTTGGGCGCGCCCGCCGGGTTGGTCAGCGGGCCCAGGATGTTGAAGATGGTGCGCACGCCCAGTTCCTTGCGCACCGGGGCCACGTTCTTCATGGCCGGGTGGTGGTTGGGCGCAAACATGAAGCCGATGCCCACTTCAGCGATGCACTGGGCGATCTGCTCGGGCTTCAGGTTGATGTGGATGCCCAGGGCCTCCATCACGTCGGCGCTGCCGCTTTTGCTCGACACACCGCGCCCGCCATGTTTGCTGACCTTGGCGCCTGAGGCGGCGGCCACGAACATCGAGCAGGTGGAGATGTTGAAGGTGTTGGCACCGTCGCCGCCCGTGCCCACGATGTCCACCATGTGGGTCGCATCCTTGACGTGCACCTTGGTGCTGAACTCGCGCATCACCTGCGCGGCTGCGGTGATCTCGCCGATGGTTTCCTTCTTCACGCGCAGGCCGGTGATGATGGACGCGGTCATGACGGGCGAGAGTTCGCCGTTCATGATGAGCCGCATCAGGTGCAGCATCTCGTCGTGGAAGATTTCGCGGTGCTCGATGGTGCGCTGCAGCGCTTCCTGGGGGGTAATGGGCATGGAATGTCTCCTGGTATTTATGCTGAGGGCTGGTCCGTGAAGGCCAGCTTGAGCCCGAAGCCGATGAACATGGCCCCGGCCACGCGGTCCAGCCAGTGCATGCCGCGCTGGATCACCCCGGCGCGCCGTGCCATCCACGATGCCGCCAGCGCCCAGCCCACGTTGACGGGGATGGCGTTGAGGTTGAACAGCACGCCCAACAGCACAAAGGCCAGCGCCTTGTTGTCCGCGCCCGGCGCGATGAACTGCGGCACAAAGGCCAGGAAGAAGATGGCGACCTTGGGGTTGAGCACATTGGTCCAGAAGCCACCGAGGAACACCTTGCGCAGCGGTGTGTGCTGCGCAGGGGCCGCCTGCGCCGCCGCCAGCGCTGCGCTGTTGCCCCCATCGGCACCGGGCTTGGACAACAGCATGCGCACACCCATCCACATCAGGTACGCCGCACCGATCCACTTGAGCACGGTGAACGCCGTGGCCGATGCGGCCAGCAGCGCACCCACGCCCACGGCGGCCGCAAAGATGTGCACGAAGCAACCGGCCGTGATGCCCAGCCCCGCCACGATGCCCGCGCGGGTGCCGGACTTGAGCGCATTGGTCACGATGTAAAGCACATCGGGGCCCGGCGTGAGGTTGAGCAGCCAGCCTGCGGCGATGAACATCACCAGTTGGTGGGCGTCGATGAAGCTCATGCGCGCTGCTCCAGAAAGTTTTGGAGCATGGCGTGGCCGTGTTCGGTGAGGATGCTTTCGGGATGGAACTGCACGCCTTCGATCGCCAGCGTCTTGTGGCGCACGCCCATGATCTCGCCGTCTTCCGTCCACGCCGTCACCTCCAGCACATCAGGGCAGGTGGCGCGCTCAATGGCCAGCGAGTGGTAGCGGTTGACGGTGAACTGCTCGGGCAACCCGGCAAACACGCCCTTTTGCGTGGTGGTGATGACGCTGGTCTTGCCGTGCATCAGCTCCTGCGCGCGGATGATGTTGCCGCCGAAGGCCGCGCCAATGCTCTGGTGGCCCAGGCACACGCCCAGGATGGGCAGCTTGCCGGCAAAGTGCTTGATCGCGGCCACGGAGATGCCCGCCTCAGCCGGGGAGCAGGGGCCGGGCGAAATCACCAGGCGGTCGAGCTGGCCCGCGTTGAGGCGCGCCTCGATCTCGGCCACGGTGATCTCGTCGTTGCGGAACACCTCGACCTCGGCACCCAGTTCACCAAAGTACTGGACGATGTTGTAGGTGAAGCTGTCGTAGTTATCGACCATCAAGAGTTTCATGCGGCGCTCCCGGCAAGGGCGGGCTCGCGCAGACGGGCGAACTCGCGGTGTTCATAGGCAATGCAGGCTTCCATGAGGCTGCGGTAGATGGCTTCCATCACGTCGGCGTCGCCGCCTTCGGCCCCAGCGCGTTCGCGCACGCGGGCCACGATGGCCTCGATGCGCGCTTCATCGCGCACCTGTTCCACACCTTGCTTGATGCGGGCGGCCTGGGTCATGTAGCCCACGCGCTCCACCAGCAAGGGCACCAGGACGTCGTCCAGCGCGTTCACTTCGCGGCGCACGTCCTCCATCGTGGTGCAGGGTTTGACTCGGGTGATAGCGAGGGTCATTCCAGCCCCTCCTCGACCAGCTCTGCTGCACGCAGCAGCGCACGGGCCTTGTGTTCGGTTTCTTTCCATTCCAGCTCGGGCACCGAGTCAGCCACCACACCGGCGGCGGCCTGCACGTACAGCGTGCCGTTCTTGATAATGCCGGTTCGGATCGCAATCGCCACGTCCATATCGCCCGCGTAGCTCAGGTAGCCGCAGGCGCCGCCGTACAGGCCGCGTTTGGTGGGTTCCAGCTGGTCGATGAGTTCCATGGCGTGCACCTTGGGCGCGCCGGTGAGTGTGCCGGCGGGGAAGGTGGCCTTGAGCACGTCCATGCTGGTCATGCCGTCGTGCAGGATCCCTTCCACGTTGCTCACGATGTGCATCACGTGGCTATAGCGCTCCACGGCAAAGGCCTCGGTCACCTTCACGGTGCCGGTTTTGGCGATGCGGCCGATGTCGTTGCGCGCCAGGTCGATCAGCATCACGTGCTCGGCACGTTCCTTGGGGTCGTTGATGAGTTCAACCTCGGTGGCCTTGTCCTTCTCGGGCGTGGCGCCGCGCGGGCGGGTGCCGGCCAGGGGGCGGATGGTGACCTTGGTGCCTTCGTCGGTCTTCTCCTGGCGCACCAGGATCTCGGGGCTGGCGCCCACCACATGGAAATCGCCAAAGTCGTAGAAGTACATGTACGGCGAAGGGTTCAGCGAACGCAGCGCGCGGTACAGCGACAGGGGCGACTCGGTGTAGCGCTTGTGGATGCGCTGGCCCACCTGCACCTGCATGAAGTCACCGGCGGCAATCAGGTCCTTGGCACGGTTCACGGCGGCGAGGTAGTCGGCATTGGCAAAGTCGCGCTGGGCGGGGTGGCTTTCGGTGGCCTTGACCACGGGGGCACTCACCGAATACTTGAGCTGCTCTTTCAGCTCGCGCAGGCGCTTCTTGGCCTTGGCGTACGCCTCGGGCTGGGCCGGGTCGGCGTAGACAATGAGGTACAGCTTGCCCGAGAGGTTGTCGATGACGGCCAGCTCCTCGCACTGCAGCAGCAGGATGTCGGGGCAGCCCAGGGTGTCGGGTGGGCAGGTGGTCTCCAGCTTCTTTTCGATGTAGCGCACCGCGTCGTAGCCGAAGTAACCGGCCAGGCCGCCACAAAAACGCGGCAGGCCGGGGCGCAAAGCCACTTTGAAACGCTTTTGGTAGGCCTCGATGAAATCGAGCGGGTTGCCTAGCGCGGTCTCGACCACCTGACCGTCGGTCACCACCTCGGTCTTGGCTTGGTCGCCAAAGCCGCTGGCGCGCAGCAGGGTGCGGGCGGGCAGGCCAATGAAGCTGTAGCGCCCGAAGCGCTCGCCGCCCACCACGGATTCGAGCAGGAAGCTGTGCTTGCCGCCGTCTTTGGTGTGCGCCAGCTTCAGATAGAGCGAGAGCGGAGTTTCCAGGTCCGCAAAGGCCTCGGCCATGAGCGGAATGCGGTTGTAGCCTTCGCTGGCCAGGCTTTTGAATTCAAGTTCTGTGATCACGGGGAGGGCTCCCAGCTGTCGCAGCGCGTGTCCCTGTGCAATGAAAAAGGGGCGCTGCGGTCCATTCAATCGGCCCCACCGCTGCGGGTGGAGGCCACGGGTGCACGCTGGGGCTGCTGCCCAGGTGCCATCAGGCGTTCAAAGCGACAGGCTGACGCCAGGGCCAGGCTCCCCGGTCGCTGCAACCTGTGATGAACACGTGGTGAATGAACATGGGCCAAAGTGTAGCAAAGCTTTTTTCATGGCCTGAGTTGACGACTCTCAAGGCGAGATCGCACAACCACTCGAAAACCCTGTTGCGGCCCGACAGGAGCGCTGCAACAATTTGAAACGAACGACCGTTCTTTTTTAGGAACTGCGCATGAAATTCCTGACGCGATGCGCTGTGATGGCCGGAGCCTGCCTGTTGGCAGCCAGTGCCATTGCCCAGCCCATTACCGTGGCCGACGTGAAATACGAAGAAACCGCCAGCCTGAGCGGCAGCAACCTGCAGCTCAACGGCGCAGGGGTGCGCTACAAGGCAGTGTTCAAGGTGTACACGGCGGGGCTTTATCTTGAAAAGAAAGCCGGCACGCCCGCCGATGTCATGGCCCAGAAGGGCCCCAAGCGCATGAGCATCACCATGCTGCGCGACATCGACTCCACCGAGCTGGGCAAGCTGTTCTCGCGCGGCATGGAGGACAACATGGACCGCGCGGCATTCTCCAAGCTCATTCCTGGGGTGCTCCGCATGAGCCAGATCTTCTCGGACCACAAGAAGCTGGTGGCGGGAGACCAGTTCCAGATCGACTGGATTCCGGGTACCGGCACCATCATCACCGTCAAGGGCAAGCCGCAGGGAGAGCCGTTCAAGGAGCCTGAGTTCTTCAACGCGTTGCTGGGTATCTGGCTGGGCAATGCGCCTGCCGACTGGAAGCTCAAGGACGCCTTGCTAGGCAAGACCGCCCAGTCCTCGTCCTAGTTGTGCTAGGGCAAACACCCACGCGCTCCCGGCAAAGGCTGTCGCGCGCCCGACAGACGCGCCCCCTACCCGGGAGTAGCCTGTGCCTCAGTATTCGCTTCAGCCATTGCACAACCCTTCCAGCTTATTTTTGATAACTCGACAACCGGCCTCCCGCTGCGTGCACCCGCAGCGCCCGAGGCCACGGCCTGAACCGAGCTTTGTGCGCTACCCGCGCCCCGCAACGAGCCGTCTGTAACGCCCCTTCTGCCCCCTGCCCCCTTTCGCGCCAGACACCATCATGAAACTCAGCAACCTTTCCGTCGGCCTGCGCCTGGGCGCATCCTTCGGCGCCATTCTTCTCATCACGGCGCTCATTGCGGCCACAGGGATGTGGCGCATTGACAGCCTTCAAAGTGCCAGTGAGCGCGTAGCCACCCAGGAGATCGAGCAGCAAACCCTGGTGGAAGACTGGGCGTCGGACATCCGCCTGAACTGGGTGCGCACCGAGGCCTTCCTCAAGGCCATCGACCGCGACTACATGGACAAGCTCACCGCCGACACGCAGGCAACGGCGAAGGACATGGAAGCCAAGGTCAAGCGCATTGAGGCCCTCGTGCAAGG
This sequence comes from Acidovorax sp., assembly GCF_016783915.1. Classification (GTDB taxonomy): domain Bacteria; phylum Pseudomonadota; class Gammaproteobacteria; order Burkholderiales; family Burkholderiaceae_C; genus Acidovorax. The sequence goes on along the minus strand of NZ_JADHVT010000002.1, from coordinate 48,061 downwards.
TGACCGGGCCAAGGGGCTTCTTGCAGCGATTGCGACGGCCCGGCAGGCCTACAACGACAAGCTCAACGAAATCCGCGAACTGCACCGTGGTGGCGAACCCAATGTGCCCTCCCTGGTAGACAAGGACCTGCGCCCGCTGGCAGACAAATACCTCCAATCCCTCGACGACCTGCGCAAGACCATGGCCGCCCAGCTGGCCGAAAGCCAGGCCGACACCTCCACCCTGGCCAAGGCCAGCCAGGTGCTGCTGGGCGTGGGCACGCTGGTAGCCGTTGCGCTCGGTGCATTGATGGGCCTGACGGTTACCCGCTCCATCGTGCGCCCCCTGCAGCAGGGTCAGCAAGCTGCCGAGAGCATCGCAGATGGCGACCTGACTCACCCCATCACCGCCAGTGGCAGTGACGAGACCGGCCAGTTGCTGCAGGCGCTGTCCACCATGCAATCACGCCTGGCCACCATCGTGGGCAACGTGCGCCACAGCGCCGAAGGTGTGGCCACTGCCAGTGCCGAAATCGCATCGGGCAACAACGACCTGAGTGCCCGTACAGAGCAACAAGCCAGCGCACTGGAAGAAACTGCCGCATCGATGGAAGAACTGGGCTCCACCGTGCGCCAAAACGCCGACAACGCCCGCACCGCGAACCAGCTGGCCGTGAGTGCATCCACCGTGGCCCAGCAGGGCGGCGACGTGGTGGCCGAGGTGGTGGACACCATGAAGGGCATCAACGACAGCAGCCGCAAAATTGCCGACATCATCAGCGTGATCGATGGCATCGCCTTCCAGACCAACATCCTGGCGTTGAACGCGGCCGTCGAAGCCGCGCGCGCAGGCGAACAGGGACGGGGCTTTGCGGTGGTGGCGGGCGAGGTACGCAGCCTGGCCCAGCGCAGCGCTGAGGCGGCCAAGGAGATCAAGGGCCTGATCGGCACAAGCGTGGAACGCGTGGAGCGCGGCACGGCCCTGGTGGACAAGGCGGGCGCCACAATGAGCGAAGTAGTCGCCTCCATCCGCCGCGTGACCGACATCATGGGCGAGATCAGCGCCGCCAGCAGCGAGCAGAGCCAGGGCGTCAGCCAGGTGGGCGAGGCCATCACCCAGATGGACCAGGCCACCCAGCAGAACGCCGCCCTGGTGGAGCAAAGCGCCGCTGCGGCCGACAGCCTCAAGACCCAGGCGGGGCAGCTCGTGGATGCGGTGGCAGTGTTCCGGCTGTCAGCCCACGCAGCCCGCCAAGGCGACACCATGCCCGCCCCCGCGCGCAGTGGTGGCACCAGCGCATCGCGGCTGGACTACCGCGCCGTGGCGCCGCGCCAGTTAACGGCCTGAGAGAAAAGAAGGAAAGAAAGAGGACAGAATAGGCGCGCTCAGGCCAGCTGCGCCAGCGAATCCACAAACCCATCGGCATCCACGGCCCGCACCGGCTGGCCGTGGTTGTAGCCGTAGGTGACCAGCACCACCGGGCACCCGGCAGCGCGCGCGGCCTGCGCATCGTTGCTGGAGTCGCCCACCATCAGCGTGCGTGCTGGGCTGGTGCCCAGGGCCTCGCAAGTCTTGAGAAGCGGCAACGGATCGGGCTTCTTGCGTTCGAACGCATCTCCGCCAAACACATATTCAAAGTACCCGGCGAGCCCCTTCAACTCCAGCAAAGGCAGCGCAAAACTGGTGGGTTTGTTGGTCAGGCAGGCCAGGCGCAGCCCCCGGGCGCGCAGCGCTTGCAATCCGGCCTCCACGCCGTCGTACACCCCGGCAAACTGGCCATTGATCGCTAGGTAGTGGCGCTGGTAGCTGGCCCAGGCAGAGGGATAAAGCGATTCAATTTTGATAGCAACATCATCAATACCTTCGAGCGGAAGCACATGTTTTAGCACTGAACGCAGCAAATGTTCGGAGCCTTTGCCCACCATGGACTCGATCGAGCCCGCGTCGATGGGCGACAGGCCCAGGTCCTGCAGCATGCGGTTGAGCGCTTCGCTGAAGTCGCCCAGCGTGTCCACCATGGTGCCGTCCAGGTCGATGATCGCAGCGTCCACGCAGGACGGGGGAAGCGGAATAAGGTTCACAACGGCCGAGGAAGAAGTTTGGAATGCCGTGCATGGTAAGGGCGCCAACGCCCCCGGGGCCGGTGGCGGCACACGCGGCCACCGGCCTCGTCAACCTGTGTGAAGGACTTCGGCCTGGTAGATGGTCATCTGCGGGCTGGCTTCGCAGAGTTCTGTGATGGCGTGCGCAAACTTCCGCGAAGCCTCCAACCGGAAGTGGGTCTGCAGGGCCGCCATGTCGCTCCAGCGCTCTACAAACACGAAACGCAGCGGCTGCAACACATCGCGGCTCACGTCGTGGGACACACATCCCGTCTCCGCGCGGGAACGCAGCACATGCTCCACGGCAAGGCGCTCTACGGCGGCTTCGGTTTCTTTGCGAGCGATGGCATGGCCGCTAACGAGGATCATGGTGTGCCTTGTGGTGGATGGGGATGAGCGGATTATTCCGCGAGCCCGCACTTACCGCAGGCTCAGTGTCTGCCGCTTCCATGCCGGGTCTTGCCAGCGCTGGAACAAAGGCAGCGCTGGCACATCGCCCGTCACGCGCTCGGTGGTCAGGCCGTCCAGCCGCACTACCTCAAAGCTCTTGCGGTAGCGCCCTTGGCCCCGGGCTTCGCGCGCCACCAGCATCTGCTGGCCACCGGGCACCCAGCCCGCCCACTCGGCCACGCCGGTTTCGGGCGTGGCGGCGGCGGGCGGCAGCACATCGGCCAGCCAGCCACCTTCCGTCTTGCGCAGCACCCACAGCTCGCGCCAGCCTTCCATGGGCTGCACGGCCAGGGCCAAGGCTGTGCCTTCGCGGTTGGTGCTGGCCGATGCAGTCCACACCACGCCGTAGGTGCAGCGGCGCAGCAGCGGGGCCTTGGCGCTGTGCTGTGCGTCCACCAGCAGCACGCAGGTTTCGCCGGGGGCACCGGGCTCGGTCAGCAGTGTGGGGCGGGTGCCCGCAGCCACCACGGGAGCCGCAGCAGGCACCAATGCCCAGCGCACCGCACTGACACGCATGGCGGCATCGTTGTAGGCGCTCTGGTCTTCATCGGGCAAATCGGCCTTGCTCACGCCGCTGAGTTCGGTCAACGCACGGGCGGCGGCAGCAGCCACTGCGGGGTCGGCTGCGTTCTTGCGCGCCTGCTGAAAGGCGGTGGCACCCCACACGCTGGCGCGGCGCATCTGCACGCGGTTGCGCAGATAGCCCGGCAGGCCCGCCACGTCCACGCGCTCCAGGACCTCCGCCTGCCAGGTGGTGACCTTGGCACGCTCGTGTTCGGGCAGATTGGGGTTGATGCATTCGGGGCGGGTCAGCGCCAGGACGGCGCGGGCGCGCTGCTCGGCATCGGCCACGGGCATGGCCAGCAGGCGGCGAAAGGCCTCGCCTTCGTAACAGACCTGCATACGGCCTTCGACCTCATAGGTGGCAAAGCGCACGCCGTAGCCATTGGCCACATCCAGGTGTGCGGATAGCGTGGCGCCAGAGGCTTTGCCCGGCACGGCCACCGAGGCACGGCGAGCCAGGCGGTCGGCAAAGGTGCCCAGGGCATCGAAAGCCTGGGCACCCTCCACACCCGCCAGGGCCTTGGCGGGCGCGGCTTGCAAGTAGGCGGCGGTGAGGCCAATGCCCAGCGCTTCAGCGCCCGGCGTGTCCTGCACAAAGCGCATTACGGCCAGCAGCGCGGGGCCTTCCGCCTCGTTCAGGGCCACGCGGCGCACATCGCTGGCACGGACGAAGCCACCGCGCTCGCGCTTGTGGTCCCACACCTGCAAATAGTCGAGGCGCTCGCCGCGCACTTCGAGCACTTCGCCCTGCCACAGGCTGGCCTGCTGCTGGGCACCATCGCGCGGTGCAGCGCGCAGACTGGCCTGGTCTTGCACCACGATGGCGACGCCTGGGGTGTTGGTTACGGGAGCGGGCGCGGCCTCAGCCGCCACGGTCACCGCAGCGCTGGCAAAGGCTGCCAGCAAAGTTGCGAAGGTGGCGTTCATGTTCACTGCTCCACGGCTTGGGTGGTGGTGGCGTCGTCGGCCACGGCCGCAGCCTGTGCGGCCCCAGCCTGGGCGTTGCGGTTGCCGCCCAGCAGCGCGGCACCGATGAAGTCGCCATTGGTGGGCGGGGGCGCGATGATGACCTGGATCTTGTCCGAGAGCTTGTCGGCCAGCGTCTTCTGAATGAGCAGCGGGTGTTTGGTCACCAGCGCGCCTTCGCGGGCCATTTGCTCGGCGTTGACCTTGCCCACGCGGTCCATGCGGTAGGCCTCGGCTTCGGCCAGCTTCTGGCGGGCGTCGGCTTCGCCGTTGGCTTCGATGCGGCGGGCCTGGGCGGCGCCTTCAGCAGCTTTCACGCGGGCCACACGCTCGGCTTCGGCCTCCAGCTGGCGCTGTTCGATCTGGCGCTGCTTGAAGGGCAGCACGTGCTTCATGGCCTCTTCCTGGGCCTTGGCGGCGATGACCTGCTCACGCGCGGCGGCTTCGGCGGCCACTTCGCGACGCACCTTGTCGGCGTTGGCGTCCAGCTCGGTTTCCTTCACGCGCTTGTCTTTCAGCTCCAGCGTGTAGCGCATTTTTTCGGACGCCAACTCTTCGGCCAGCAGGCTATCCATGCCACGGCGGTATTCGGCGGGCAGGTCCACCTTGCCGATCTGCAGGCTGCGAAGCGTCACGCCATCGGCAGCCAGGCGGGCACGCAGTTCGGTTTCGATGATCTGTGCAATTTCGGCGCGCTTGGACGAGAAGATTTCACGCACCGTGTAGCGGGCAAACACCTTGTAGACCAGGCCCTGCACGGCGGGCTCCACGATGTCGACGCCCACGTTGTCGGGCAGGTTGCCGGCCTTGACGGCGGGCGAGTTGGGGTCCAGGGCATAGCGCACGCTCAGGTCCAGGCCCAGCGACAGGCCTTCCACCGACTGCAGCGGCGCGCTGCCCGTGGCCTGGCGCATGGCTTCGGGGCGGTAACTCTGGTCACGCAGCGAGAACACGCGCACCGAGTGCAGGCCGGGCACCACCCACACGCCGCCATCGCGCCACAGGCTCACGGCACCGGTGAACTGGTTTAGGCGCACACCCAGGTCGCCTTGCGCCAGGTGTTGCACCGGGGGATTGCGATACACCATCAGGCCCGCAGCGGCCACTATGGTGCCAATGGCCAGCCAGCGCACGGTGCGGGCGGTGGGCAGCAGGTAGGCCCAGTTCAGGCGAGGAGCATCGGCACCGCGTGCGTCGACTGCCATAGGGCTTTGCGATTCAGCGTCCAGCAAGGGCTCCGTGCCCGCTTCGGGCAACGGGGTAGAAGAGCGGCCCTTCAGGGTCTGCACGATGCGGTTCCAGGTAGCTTTCATGGCGTTTCTCTCTCAGGTTGGTTCGGTGTTGTTGTCGGTTCTGAGCCGCTGCTGTGGCTGGCTCATTGAGGACCGATTGTTCGGATCCCCCCCGGAAGCAACAATGCGGCGCAGCCCCCAATGCGCTCACACCGCCCGCACAAACCTTCCGGCCCCGGAAGAAAAACTCACACCGTCCAAAGCGGCGCACCGGGATAATCCGCCCACCTCTCCACTGCCCGCCCTGCCCATGACCCGCATTGCCGTGATCGAAGACGACCTGCCCACCAGCAATCAATTGGCCGGGTGGATACGCAGTGCGAAGAGCGGCATCGTCATCGACCAGTGGTTCACCCGCGACGAGGCCGAGGCCGCGCTGGCCCGCGAGCACTATGACGCCGTGGTGCTGGACATCGAACTGGGCCGCGAGCGCCATGCGGGCGTGGCCCTCATCAACGCCATCAACAAGCTGCGCCAGGGCACGCCGGTGCTGGTGGTGTCGGCCATGCCAGCGGCCATTTACCGCAGCATCATGAAGGCGCTGGACGCGTGGGACTACCTGCAGAAAACCACGTTTGAAGAGGCCGATTTCATCGAGACCTTTCTCGACATCCTGCGCACCACGCAGGCACAGGCCCCGGCCAGCGCAGCCCCCACCCCGGCGGGCGATGCGCTGGTGCTGGACCCGCTGTGGCAGCGCACCCCCACCTGGCGCGGCGAGCGCATCAACCTGCCGCTGACGGCCCAGCGCATCCTGGCCACGCTGCACCAGCGCAGTGGCGAAGTGGTGTCCTACGACGAACTGTTCGAGGTGGTGAAAAGCGGGCGCAACCGCGACAACGTGCGCAAGCATGTGAGCACCATTCGCGAGGCGCTCCGTGAAGTAGACCCCAACTTTGAAGGCATCGAAAACGTGCCCATGCGCGGTTTTCGTTGGACAGGCAAGTGAAACGCCTGCTGCGCCGCCCCACGCTGGAAATGCCCCGCCTGGGCCTGCCCGCGTTCCGCCTGCGCATTCTGGTGCGCGGCGTGTTTGTGCTGCTGGCCCTGGCCACGGTGGCGCTGAGCGTGGTGGTGCTCAAGGACGAAAAAGAGCGCGCTTGGCAGGCATACCAGCACGGCTTTTTGCGCAGCCAGGCCGAGGTCATGGCGCGGCTGCGCCACCCCTCGGGCCAGTTGGCGCTGCTCAACGCCAGCCAGCTGGGCCAGGGCGTGACGCCGCTGGCGCCGCTGCTGCTGCCCTACGCCGCCATCGACTTTGACGACCCGCAAAAATCACAGCAAGCCGTAGAGATGGCGGGCTGCTCGGTGCAATACCCCGACGGGGCCTCGGTGTGCGCGGCGATTGGCAACAACCCCTATGCGGGCGGCTTCATCTATCTGGTGGGCAGCTTTTACGCAGGCGAGCTGATACCCCGCGAGCGCGGCGCATTGGTGCCCGCCGAGGCGCACCGTGCGCGCATCACCCTCGACATGCGCGGGACCACCCACCGCTGGGTTGCGCCGTACGAGGCCATGCCCCCGCAAGGCAACGCGGCCGTGCGCGGGCGGCTCACAGGGTTCGTGGACAACGGCACGCCACAGCTCGATGTGCGAGCCCGGCCGGTGCGCGACTTTCGCGGCTGGCTGTGGCAAAACGGCCAGTGCCGCGACTTACCGCCCCCATCGTCCAGCCCACCCGCTGGCGAGGCCACCACCACAGTCCCCACAACCACTACCCCAGACTGCCTGCGCCGCACGCATTACTCCATCCGCCTGCCGGTCGAACTGTTCCGCGAAGCGTTGTTCCGCAAGGACGAGCGCATGGTCTGGCCGCCGGAAGACCTGGGGCAGATGCGCGTGCGGGTGGAGATGCTGGCGCCGGGCGAGGACACCAAACCGCTGTTCGACAGCGATGCGCCCGGCGCGCAGCTGGCCGCATCGCTGGGCGACCTCTCGCGCAGCCTCCTGCCGGGCGAGCGTGTGCAAATCCGCAGGCTGGGCAGTGACGAGGCCAGCGCCATCACACTCAAGGGCGTCGAAGTGCAGGCCGATCCCTCAGCCCCCTGGCTGCTGCGCCTTATCCGCTGGCTGCCGCTGGAGGCCGCAGGCGTAGGCCCGGCGGCGGCCACGCCTGCGGCACCTACCGCGCTGGACATTCTGGACACGCCCACCGGCAACTACGTGGTCAACTTCACCGGCCACCTGCGCGGCGTGGAGCAAGGCTTGGCCGCTGTGGCCACGCGCCTGTCGTGGTACCTGGGCGCCATGCTGGCCGCCATTGCACTGGCCTGGCTGGTGGTGGAGGTGGGCCTGATCCGCCGCGTGACGGCCCTTACCCGCCGCGCCGCCGCCGTGTCGTACAACGTGCAGCCTGGCCACACCGGGCCCCGGCTGGGCGATCTGGATGTGTCGGACCTGCGCGGCTCGGACGAGCTGGGCATTCTGGCCGGGGGTCTGGCCGACCTGCTGCAGCGGGTGAAGGACGACCTGCAGCGCGAGCAACTGCGCGCCCAGCAAGAGCGCGACATGTGGCACGCCGTGGGGCACGAGATCATGTCGCCCCTGCAGTCTCTGATGGCACTGAACGGCCCGCAAGACCCCGGCCACCGCTATGTGCAGCGCATGCAGCAGGCCATCCATGTGCTGTACGGCACAGCATCGCCCGCCGAGGCGCTGCAGGCCGCCGATGTGCCCGAGGGGCGGCTGGACCTGGATTCCTTCTTGCGCAACGTGGCGGACAACGCGCACTTTGCGGGCATTCTGGGTGTGAAGTACACGCCAAGCACCACCCGCCCTGGCCCTGTCATCGTGCGAGCCGACGAGTTTGCGCTCGAAGACGTGGTGACCCATATCCTGCGCAATGCCGACCGCTACCGCCCCACGGGCAGCGCCATTACGCTGACGCTGACGGCGTCAGAATCCACCGCCAGCGCCACGCTGCACAACCAGGGATCGACGATTGCCGACGACCTGCTGGAGCGGATATTCGAACTGGGCGTATCCGACCCCGACAGCCCCACCCCGATGGGCGAGGGCGAGCACCGGGGCCAGGGCCTGTTTGTGGCCAAAACCTACATGGCCAAGATGGGTGGCACCATCAATGCGCGCAATATGTCCGATGGCGTGGCATTCGTCCTGACGTTTCAGCGCCTGGGCTGACCAGGCACAAGACGCGCAACCCGCGCACGGGCAAGGGCGGCGCTGTCCGACAGGGGCACATCGTCACGGGACCTACCCTGCTTGCATAGGTTCAGACCTTCGTCTGCCATTGCCTCAGGAGCCCTCCATGAAACGCTTTTCCTTTGCCAGTCCCGTCTTCACCGCTGCCTTGCTGCTGGCCTGCACGGGCGCATCCGCACAAACTCCACCGCAGGACGCGCAGGCACGCTACGAGCAGGAGCGGGAAAAGTGCATGACCAACAACACCCAGGACAGCCTGGCCACCTGTCTGCGCGAGGCCAACAACGCACTGGACGCTTCGCGCAAGGGTGATCTGAGTAACCCTGGAGCCGCCGCCACCAACAACGCCACCCAGCGTTGCGCAGCGTTCCAGACGGCTGCCGACCAGGCGGATTGCATGCGCCGCGTGCAAAGCAGCCCGGCGAGTGGCTCGGTATCCGGCGGCGGCGTGCTGCGCGAATCGACCACGACCACCATCACCGTGCCTGCGCAACAGTAACCAGACCTCCAGTCAGGCCCGGTCTGTCACAGAGGCAGCAGCGCCGAGTCTTCGCGGCGGCCCGTGCGATCAGCCCAAGGCCACACGCATCGCGTCGATCACACCCCGGTAGTCCGGTTTGCCAAAGATGGCACTGCCTGCGACAAAGGTGTCTGCGCCCGCATCGGCCACACGGCGGATGTTGTCGGTCTTGATGCCGCCATCGACTTCCAGACGAATGTCCTTGCCAGAAGCATCAATGCGCTTGCGCACGGCTTCGATCTTGCGCAGCGCGGAGTCAATGAAGCTCTGGCCGCCAAAGCCGGGGTTCACGCTCATGATCAGGATGAGGTCGATGTCGTCGATCACCCAGTCCAGCACGTCCAGCGGCTCGGCCGGGTTGAACACCAGGCCCGGCTTGACGCCCTTGGACCGGATAGCCTGGATGCTACGGTGCACATGGCCCGAGGCATCGGGGTGGAAGCTGATGTAGTCAGCCCCCGCGTCTGCAAAGGCAGCGGCCAGGGCGTCCACGGGCTGGATCATCAGATGCACATCAATCGGCACGGCCACGCCCGTTGCCGTTTTGGCGTGAGGCTTCAAGGCCTGGCAGACCATGGGGCCAAAAGTCAGGTTGGGCACGTAATGGTTATCCATCACGTCAAAGTGGATCCAGTCGGCGCCAGCGGCAATGACATTGCCCACTTCCTCGCCCAGGCGGGCAAAGTCGGCGGAAAGGATGGAGGGGGCGATTCGGAATGTGCGGCTCATCCCCCGATTGTCGCAAAGCGCAGAACCACTGGGGTTTTGACGCCTGGGAGCCGCCCACACAAGGGGCGGCACGGTTACCATGCGGCCCATGCCAAAGTACCAGTTTGACGTGGAAGTACTGCCCGAATACCTGCCCGAGCAGTCTGCGCCGGACACGGGGGTGTTCAGCTTCTCCTACACCATCACCATCACCAACACGGGCGACAAGCCCGCCCAGTTGATCTCGCGCCACTGGATCATCAGCGACGCCCGCGGCCATACGGAAGAGGTCAAGGGCCTGGGCGTGGTGGGACAGCAACCCTTGCTCAAGCCGGGCGAGTCGTTCCAGTACACCAGTGGCTGCAGGCTGCGCACCTCCAGTGGCACCATGCATGGAACCTTCCATTGCGTGGCCGAAGACGGCGAGCCTTTCAACACCCCGGTGCCCTTGTTTGTGCTGGAGGCGATCAGCCACGGCCCGTCGGGTGAGCCCCTGAGCGGCCGGGTGCTGCATTGAAGAACCATTCCCACAGCCCCCACACCCACCCTTCCATGAGACCGCTATCCATCGGATGGGCTGCTTTTCCTATGGGGGCAGGCCACCTATGAAAAATTCCGCCGAGCCCAAAGACCTGGCCCACCTGCTGGCGGCGCTGGACCCTGCCGCCGACCTGGCCCATCGCCACCTGTGGCTCATCCACCTGCTGGACTGGGTGCGCGGCAAGCGTGATTCCGTGCCCGCCGCTGTGGGCCGGGTGCAGCTTTTCATCGATGCGGTCGCGGCGCGGCCCGATATCCAGCAGCGGCTGCAGGCCTGGTGGGCGACGCTGGTGGACCAGGTGGACATCACCACCTTGCTGGCGGACTTTGGCTTTGCCCCCCGCACTGCCCTGGTCAGCGAGGTGGCCGAGCGCCTGCGCACCAAGCTGCTGCCCGGCAGCCCCGAAACCATCGATGCCTCAGAGCTTTTCATGCTGGCACTGCCCAGCGCCTTTGATGCCCAATGGCTGACGGCACTGGACGAAGCCACGCTGAATCGGCTGGTGATGCTGCTGGCCCAGAACGGCACGGGCGAAAGCCCAGGCGGCGCCACGCGCTGGCACAAGGCCCTGCTTGACGCCATCACCTACTGCGCGGGGCAAATCCTCTCGACCGGCTTTGCGCCCGAGTTGCGGCTGCGCATGAGCGAGTCCGCGCGCGAGGCACAGCCCTTCCACGCACTCATCCGCGACGTGGAAAGCCTTCGTGTGGAAGTGCTGCACGCCCTGCGCACCCCCGACCGGCTGGACGCGTCCGCCCAGCGCCTGCGCGAACGCCTGGAGGCCTGCCGCGCGGCGGCGGCCACCGTGTATGCGCATTTCGAGGACAACGGCATTTCGGTGGGGCTGGTGTTCCGGCTGCGGCAGCTGCGCGAGCGCATCCTGCGAGTGCGGGTGCTGCTCGACTGCCTGCTGTCTGCACAGCCGGCCCTCACAGCGGCGCAGCTCATGGCGCAGCTGGTGATGGTGGGACAAGAGCGGCGCAGCCTGCGCGCGCTGCTGGCGTCCAACTCGTCGCTGCTGGCAGCCAAGGTGGCGGAGCGCAGCGCTGAAACAGGCGAGCACTACATCACCCGCACCAGCGCCGAATACCGCTCCATGCTGCGCAAGGCGGCCGGTGGCGGTGCGTTGATGGCCTTCACCACGCTGGCCAAATTTGGCCTGTATGCGCTGGCACTATCGGCCTTCTGGGGTGGTTTCATGGCAGGCATCAACTACGCCGTGAGCTTTGTGCTGATCCAGCTGCTGCACTTCACGGTGGCCACAAAACAACCAGCCATGACGGCGCCAGCCATGGCAGCCAAGCTCAAGGAGCTGGGCACCGGCGATGCCATCGAGTCGTTCGTGGACGAAATCACGCACCTGGTGCGCTCACAGGTTGCCGCCGTGCTGGGCAATGTGCTGGTGGTATTCCCGGCCGTGCTGGCGCTGGCCGCGCTGATTGCGCTGGCCACCGGCGGCCCGGCCATCAGCGAGAAACAGGCTGAGCATGTGTTCGAGTCCCTGCATTTGCTGGGGCCGTCGCTGTTCTTTGCCGCCTTCACCGGGGTGCTGCTGTTTGCGTCCAGCATCATCGCGGGCTGGACGGAGAACTGGTTTGTGCTGCACCGCATGGACTCGGCCCTGCACTACAACCCGAGCATCACCGGGCTATTGGGTACCGAGCGTGCCGCGCGCTGGGCACGGTTCCTGCGCGAGAACCTGTCGGGCTTTGCGGCGAATATCTCGCTAGGCTTCATGCTGGGCCTGGTGCCTGCGTTTGCTGCGTTCTTCGGTCTGGGGCTGGACGTGCGGCACGTCACGCTGTCTACAGGTCAGGTGGCGGCTGCCAGTGCCACGCTGGGCCTGCAGGTGCTGCAGTTACCCCCATTCTGGTGGGCGGTGGCCTCGCTCCCGTTCCTGGGCGCACTGAATGTGTCGGTGAGCTTTTACCTGGCCTTCAGCCTGGCGCTGCGTGCACAGAACGTGAGTGGCGTGGACCGATCGCACATCTATGCCGCCATCCGCGCCCGCCTGCGTACCGCGCCTCTGAGCTTTTTTGTGCCCGAGCGGCGGCCGCCGCTGGCGACAACCGCACAGGGCTGAGGCGAAACCGCCGCCTCTGTCCTACAAGGGTGGAGTGTGTCCCCCTGTAAATTCGAGGGCCCAACGCCCCAGCGCACCCCGTCCCAACTGCGGAGGGCCTGTGCGCCGGGGCCTCCACTCCAACGGGCAGCGCCCGTCTGACGCAGAGGTCCGATGACATGAATGAAATCCTGAGCTTTTGGGCGCAGTGGCTGCGCCCCTCGGCCGGGCTGCCCACGGTGCAATGGTCACTGCTGCTGGCGGTGGCCGCCATGGCAGGCTATCTCACCCAACGCCACACCGGCCTGCCCAAGGTGGTGGGCTATTCGCTGGTGGGTACAGCAGCGGGCCTGGCGGGCTTCAGCGGCGCTGTCTGGCCGCTGCAGGGCATTGGCCTGTTCCTTCTGGAGCTGGGCGTAGCCATTGTGCTGTTTGAATGCGGCGGCCGCATTCCGCTGCGCTGGTTCCGCCACAACCCCATGGTGCTGGTGCAGAGCATTGCTGAATCCGTGCTGACCTATTTCGCGGTGTACTGGGTGCTGGTGTGGCTGCAGCTGCCCACCCAGGCGGCAGGCCCACTGGCCCTGGTGGCGCTGGCGGCATCTCCTGCAGTGCTGACCCGTGTGGTGGCCGACACCCGTGCCGCCGGCCCGGTGACCGAACGCGCCATTGTGCTCACCACGCTCTCCACGCTGTATGCCCTGACGCTGGGCAGCGCCAAGGCAGAACTCATCAACCGCCAGAGCCTCACGGTGCTGGAGGCCGTGTCGCCCGTGGTGGTGGTGCTGGGCGTATCGATTGTGGTGGCCGCCGTACTGGCCCTGGTGCTGCGCATGGCGCTGCGCTTCATGAGCCCCACCAGCGAAAACACCTCCATGCTGTTTCTGGCCCTGGTGGCTGCAGGCACGGCGGTGGCGGCACACATGGGTGGCTCGGCACCGCTGGCCGCACTGCTGGGGGGCATGCTGCTCAAGCAGCTCAACCCCCGCCCCTGGGCCTGGCCACGGCAGCTGGGCAATGCATCGTCCCTGCTCACCATGCTGATGTTCGTGCTGGTGTCCACCGTGGCGGCGCAGGCCGACTGGAGTGCGCCGGTGGTCGGTGTGGTGCTGGCACTGATCGCCGTGCGCCTGCTGGCCAAGGCCACCGGTGTGGCGCTGGGCAATGTGGGCAGCGGCGCCAGCTGGAAGCAGGCGCTGTGGGTGGGCTGCGCGATGACGCCGATGTCGTCCATCGCCTTGCTGATTGCCTCGCAGTTCGTGCTCGCATCGCCTTCGACCGGCCATGTGATTGCCGGTGTGGCGCTTCCCGCCATCTTGCTGATGGAAGTGTTTGGTGCCGTCATTGCCACCGTGGCCATTTACCGTGCGGGCGAAAGCTCCAAACCCTGGGCGCCCCTGACCCGCAGCAACAACGGAGATTCCCCCCGTGAGTCTTGAAGCCTTTACCCATTCCGAGCCGCTGACGCTGGGCGTCGAGCTGGAGCTGCAGCTGGTCAACACCAACGACTACGACCTGGCCCCTTACGCCGAGGACATGCTGCGCCTCATGCAGAAAACCCCGCTGCCCGGCAGCGTGGTGCCCGAGATGACGAACAGCATGATCGAAATCTCCACCGGCATCTGCCACTCGGCCAGCGAGGTGCTGGGCCAGCTCACGCCCATCCGCGATGCGCTGGTCAAGAGTGCGGACAAGCTCAACATTGCCGTGGTGGGCGGGGGCACGCACCCGTTCCAGCAGTGGCACGAGCGCCGCATCTACGACAAGCCGCGCTTTCGCGAGCTGTCGGAGCTGTACGGCTACCTGTCCAAGCAGTTCACCATCTTCGGCCAGCATGTGCACATTGGCTGCCCGGACGCGAACGCCGCGCTGCTGATGCTGCACCGCATGAGCCGCTACATCCCGCACTTCATTGCGCTGTCGGCATCGAGCCCCTATGTGCAGGGCCAGGACACGGCCTTTGATTCGGCACGCCTGAACTCGGTGTTTGCCTTTCCGCTGTCCGGCAGGGCCCCGTTTGCGCTGACCTGGGACGATTTCACGACCTACTTCAACAAGATGACGCGCACCGGGGTGGTCAAGAGCATGAAGGACTTCTACTGGGACATCCGCCCCAAGCCCGAGTTCGGCACCATCGAGATCCGCGTGTTCGACACGCCGCTCACCATCGAGCGCGCCGCCGCCCTCGCGGGCTATGTGCAGTCGCTGGGCGCATGGTTCCTGGCCGACCAGCCTTTCATGCCTGAAGAAGACGACTACCTCGTGTACACCTACAACCGCTTCCAGGCCTGCCGTTTTGGCATGGACGCGGTGTACGTAGACCCGGCCACGGGCGACCACATGCCGCTGCGCGAGCACATCCTGCGCACCATGGACAAGATCGCCGGGCACGCGGCCGTGCAGGGGGCATCGAGCGCCATGCACATGCTGCGCACCGAGGTCGAGGCGGGCCAGAACGACGCCCGCTGGCTGCGCCAGCGCCAGAGCGAAGAGCAGTTGCTGGCCGAGGTAAGCCGCCAGGCGGCGCAGCGTTTTCGCGGCGCGGCGGCCTAGGGAGCCCCGCGCGCGCTTGCCACCTCACCCCGCCAGCGCCAGCTTGCGCGCCTGCTGCGTGCGCCCGCCATAGCCCCAGTCGCTGGCGGGCAGCTCCCGCACCACCACATAGCTGGCCGTAGCCAGCACGCCGTCACCGGCCAGTTGGCGCTGCAGCTCAGCGAACGCGGCAGCGATGAAGGCGACCTTCTCCTCCTCGGTGTTTGTGCCCTCGGTGATGCTGATCTCCAGCAAGGCCGTCGGCTGTGCCACGGGGGCACCACCAATGTGCCAACGCGCGCCGGGCAGGTCGTCAATGATCACAGCAGTCACCTCGCGACGTTTGCGCAACAGCTGGGCCGTGAGGTCGGTGAGTGCGCTGGCCAGCGCCTGGTAGCGCTCGGGGTTTTGCAGCGGAGACAGTTTCAGAACAAGGGTTGGCATGGTGTGGGGGCCTCCGGAGTGGCTTGGGTCGTGGGCGCGGACGGGGTCCGCAGTGAGTGGAAAACCCGGCGGCTCATGCGCACAATCCCCCGCACCACCCAGGCTTGGGCTTCACGAATCGCCTCCTGACGCAACTGCACGGCGTGGCGCTGGGCCGCGTCGCGCAGACGCTGATAGTCGTCGGGGTACAGGTGGGGGGCCATGGCATTCCTTTCAGGGTGAGGCCACTGTAGGCAGCACAGCGCACAGCGGAAACCGCAGCCCATGCAAGACTGTTTTGCGCCGGGCGCAAAGCCCCGCCGTTACCATCGCCCGATGCGCGACATCCGCTTTGAAGACATGCACCTGTTCGCCCGCGTGGCCGACCTGGGTTCGCTGTCGGCCGTGGCCCGCGAGCGCGATGCGCCTGTGAGCCAGGTCTCGCGCACCCTGGCGCGCATCGAGAAAGCCTGTGGCGCGCGGCTGCTGCACCGCACCACCCATGGCCTCACGCTCACGGCCGAGGGGCAGACGTTTCTGGACTACTGCCGCCGCATCACCAGTACGCTTGACGAGCTGGAGGGCGAGTTCGCCCAACAAAGCGGCCAGCCCAGCGGCTGGGTGCGCGTGGCGTCCAGTTCGGTGGTGGCCGAACACTTGCTGATCCCCAGCTTTGACAGCCTGCAGCAAAAACACCCGCAACTGCGCGTGGAACTGGTGGTGGACGACCGCATGGCCGACATGGCACGTGATGGCATCGACATTGCCATCCGCACCGGCCCGCCGCAGACCGACACCGTGGTGGCGCGCCCGCTGGGCACGCTGGCCCGCGCCCTGTACGCCACACCCGGCTACCTGCAGACGCACGGCGTGCCACGGCACATCGACGATCTGCGCCAGCACCGGCTCATCACCAACAGCGCGGTGGCGTTTCTGAACCACTGGCCTTTCCAGATCGATGACGAACCCCACGTGCTGGTGGCCGAGGGCCAATGGCGCTCGGGCAGCACGGCCATCACCGCGCGGCTGGCGCTGCAGGGCCTGGGCATTGCGCGCCTGGCCACGGTGGTGGCGGAGCCCCTGGTGCGCCAGGGCCTGCTGACCGCGGTGCTGGCCAACTGCGTGGACCCGCAGCCCAGCACCATTCACGCGATCACCCTCACCCGCAGGCACCGGCTGCCCAAGATCCAGGCCTGCATCGACCACTGGGCGGCGTGGTTTTCTCAGACAGAAAGCAATACCTGATGCCTTTGACCTTTTTGACCTTTTTTTCTTGGATCACCAGGCAGCGCCATGGGTGAGTTCGACCTGATCGCCCGCTACTTCACGCGCCCCGTTCGCAAGGCTGCACTGGGTGTGGGCGACGACTGCGCGCTGCTGGCGCCCACCCCCGGCATGCAACTGGCCATCTCCAGCGACATGCTGGTGGAGGGCCGCCACTTCTTTGCCGACGTGGACCCCGAAGCCCTGGGCCACAAGGCGCTGGCCGTGAACCTGTCGGACCTGGCGGCGTGTGGTGCCAAACCGCTCGCGTTCACCCTGGCCCTGTCGCTGCCTCGGGTCGATGAGGCCTGGCTGGCAGGCTTCTCGCGCGGGCTGCTGGCGCTGGCCGATGCCCACGGCTGCGAGCTGGTGGGCGGCGACACCACGCAAGGCCCGCTCAACATCTGCATCACCGTGTTTGGCGAGGTACCCACCGGCCAGGCCCTGCTGCGCAGCCGCGCACAGCCCGGCGACGACATCTATGTGAGTGGCACGCTGGGCGACGCCCGGCTGGCGCTGGAGGCGCTGCTCGGCCACATCGCCCTGCCCGCCGAGGTGCTGGCCCGCGCCCGCCAGCGGCTGGAGCGCCCCACCCCGCGCGTGGCCCTGGGCCTGGCCTTGCGCGGCGTGGCCACCAGCGCCATGGATGTGAGCGACGGACTGCTGGGCGACCTGTCGCACATCCTCCAGGCCTCGGGGGCAGGGGCCTGTATCGACACCTCCAAAACTATACTTTTGATAGCAGAAGAGGCATATTTGACTAGCGCAACCGGCCCATTGGACCCTGAACTGGTCCACCAATGCACCTTGGCGGGCGGTGACGACTACGAGCTGGCCTTCACCGCCCCGCCCGCGCGGCGTGACGCGGTGGCCGCCTCGGCGCAGGCAAGCGGTACGCCCGTCACCCGCATTGGTACCGTGCTGGCTGAGCCAGGCCTGAAGCTGGTGGACGCGCAGGGGCAGGCGGTGGAGAACCGTTACGCCTCGTTCGACCATTTCCGGTGAAGGGTGGTGGCAGGAAAATTTTTTTGCAACCCATGAATCCTTTTGCGCAACCAGCCGCTCTTGGTAGGGAAGGCGCCCTGTGCCGGCGCCTTCATTTCCCCACCAAGGAGTTTTTCACCATGCTGTACCGCAAGAACATCACCCGCCCCGAAAGCCTGCTGCGCGTTGCAGGGGGCGTCGCCCTCATCGCTGCAGGCCTGTGGTGGATGTCCGCATCGCCCCTGGGCCTGGCATTGGCCTCCTCGGGCGTTGGCAGCATCCTGAGCGGCGCCTTTGGCTACTGCCCCGCCTGTGCCATGGTGGGCCGCAAGCCTGTCGAGTGACCGCCCATGGCCACCACCCACCCAGCCCCCACCGTGGCCCAGCTGCTGCCCGCCGCACGCAGCGGTGACGCGGCCGCCATGGAGCAGCTGCTGCGCCTCACCCGTCCCGACATCCGCCGCTATGCGCTGCGCCACTGCGCCGCCACCACAGCGACGGACGACGTGGTGCAGGAGGCGCTCATCATCGTGTACCGCCGCGTGGGCGCGCTGCGCGAGGTGGCTGCGTTCGGCGGGTGGGTGGTGCGCATCGTGCAGCGGCTGTGCATGCAGCCCATGCTGGCCTGGCTCAAGGGCGAGCCGCTGGCACAGGTGGAAGACAACCTCGCCTGGTCGCACCGCCCCGACCACGAACTGCGCCATGACCTGGCCCTCGCCATCGACTCGCTGCCACCCCTGTACCGCGAGGCCCTGCTGATGCGCGACTTCGAGGAGTTGACCATCGAGGAGATGGCGCAGCGGCTGGGTGTGACGCGCGAGGCGGCCAAAAGCCGCCTGCACCGCGCGCGGGCCCTGGTGCGGGAGTACCTGGCACCCACGGACGGCACCGGCACCACATAGCGCTGCGGCGCGGAGAACCCGCCTCAGCGCATCTGGAACAGCTCCTGGTGAAAGCGCGCAGGCGAGCGCCCCAGCTGCTCCATGCCTTGGCGCACCACCTCGGCAAAACCCTGCGGCCCGCAGAACCACACACTCGCCGCCTGGCTGGTGCCCGCCAGCAGCGCTATGGGAGTCACGGGCCCTGCATCGTCGCTGTAGTGGATCTCCAGCGTCACGCTGGGCAAGCGGGCACACAGTGCAGCCATGCGCTCGGCAAACACGGCCTCGCCCGCATGGCGCACACAGTAGTGCAGGTGCACCCGGGGCGCCAGCGCGGGCGTGGACTGCATCGACTCCAGCCAGGCCATGAACGGCGTGGCGCCAATGCCTGCGGCGACCCACACCTGCTCGGTGGCGCTGTCGCTGCGAAAGTCAAAGCAGCCATACGGCCCCTCGATGCTCACCTGCTGCCCGGGACGGACATGCAGGGGCAACTGGCTCGTGTGGTCGCCCAGCGCCTTGATCGCAAACCGCAGCACGCCGTCGCCCTGGTCGGCATTGAGCAGGGTGAAGGGGTGCGCCCCCTCGGCACGGCCAAAGGTGACAAACGCAAACTGACCGGCCGCATGCTTCCAGCCACTGGCGGGGCTGACCTGGCAGATCACTTCCAGCACCCCAGCCCCTTGGGGCGACACGCTCACCACACGGGCTGCATGGCGGCGGCGGCGCCCGATGGCCCCGGCCAGCGAGCGTACGGCGCACAGCACCCCCACCAGCGTGCACAGGCCCACCAGCACACCCGCAGGCTGCGGCCACCAAGCAGGCGGCGTGAGCACTACAGCATGGAAGGCCAGCACCAGGTACACCACGGCCAGCAGCTTGTGCAGGTAGCGCCACACGTGGTACGGAAACCGCTGCCACAGCGTGATGACCAGCATGGCCGCGAGGAACCACACCGCCCATTCCCCCATCTCCTCGGCCAGGTGGCGGAAGGTGTTCAGCCACCAGTCTGCGCGCGGCGTGCGCACCGGGCGGCCCACCCAGTCGGCCAGCAGGCTGCGCGAGAGTTGCAGCCCGTAGTGCGCCAACCCCAGCACAATCGCGCCAATGCCCGCCCACTTGTGCAGGCGGTAGCTCTTATCCAGGCCGTCCAGCGGCTTTTCCAGCCACGCGGGCCGCACGGCCAGCACCATGATCAGCGACATGAGTGCCCAGGCCGATACCCCGGTGAGCAGAATCAGCTGGTTGCGCCACCACCAGACATCGGCCCACGCGGGCGGGGCAGGCTGGGGCACGATCAAAGCCAACATCCACACGCCGATGGCCACCGCCAAAGTGCCTCCCAAAACCTTCTTCCACATCACCAGTCCCAACCATTTGTTGCAATGCAGCAAATATAGAAACCTGCGATGAACGCCACCTGAACGGCGTGTGAAGCAGCGGCAAAGCGCGGCAGCTTGTGGCCGGAGGTTGATCTGCATCAGCCCGCTGCGCGGGAACCGACCTCCCCGCAATCAAGTCCGCACAAAACGCGCGAGCGGCCTGCGCGGCGTGGCAGGCACCTCGCCCTGCGGGTAGCCCATGCGGCAGAACATCTGCACGGTGGGCTCCTGGGGCGTGCGCGGCGCGGGCCGCCCCAGCAACAGCTGGTGCACGCGCTCGAAGTGCGGGGCCATTTCGGCAAACTCCTGCACCGCCTGGCTCATGGGGTGCATGCCCACACCCAGCGCCGTGGCCTGCAACTGCTGGCGCACATACAGGCGCCCGGTACGGATCTGGTCGCTGCGGGTGTTGGGGCCGGTGATCCACACAAAACCCATGGCCGTGCGGCTATGGCCCTCAAAACGCCCCATGGCGCTTTTGTAGGCGGAGCTGCCTTCGGCCGGGGGCTGCGTGCGGTCGAACATGCCCAAAGCGTCCACGGCGCGCACAAAGGGCGAGTTGATCGAGATGCCGTCGCGGTGCTGCAGGATTTCGCCTGGCCCCACGCGGGTGAGCTGGATGCTTTCCATCATGGTGCGCGGCGTGAGCAGCTCTACCCGGGCAGATTCCCAGCACAGCGTGCGCAGCGCGGGCAACTGGTCAGCGCTGACGGTGCCGCCCACGCGCAGCGGGGCTTCAGCCGGGGCGCTGCCCAGCAACTGGGCCAGCACCCCGGGCGCGATGGCCCGGGTGGTATCGAAATCCGTCTTGGGCGTGCGGCGCAGCAGCACCTGCGCAAACAGCGGGTCGGGCTGGCCACCCGGCTGGAGGGTGATGCGCGCCACGGGACGGTCGTCCCAGTCCTTCAGGGCCCCAGGCATCTCGCCCTGTGGCCACAGCAACACCTCGCTGGCCACGCCTTGCTGAGCCAGCGCCATCACCAGCAGCTCCAGAAAGGCGCCATGGCCGATCAGGATCTGGCGCCCCCACGGATCCGTCTGTGGCAGCACCCGCGCAGGGTCAGTGCGCAGGGTGATGACACCGCTCTCGCGCAAGTCCACCAGCCAGGGCTGTAAGTTGTGCGAATTGGGTGCGGTGATGGCATAGGCCACGGCACGGCGGCGCAGGTCGGTCTCGCCCACCGGACCTTTCCAGGCCTCCACCGCCTCGGCGGGATAGTGCGAGCCCACGGCACCACAGGCGACCAGCGTGCCCGCAGTAGCGGCGGCGATGGTGCCACCCCCTGCCAAACGGATGAAGTTGCGACGGTTCATGAGAATGCTCCGGTGATTCAAAAGGTGATGCGGTCAGGCCAGCGCGGCGCGGGGCAAACGGGTGGACACCAGCCCCAAATCGACCAGCGCCTGGCGCACGGCCTGATCGAAGGGGGTGTGGAGCTCGTCGCCGATGAGCGCGCGCAGGCGGGTGTTGTCCAGACGGTGGGGCGTGCGCCACAGATAGCGCATGTCCGCCAGCGCAGCGAACGTGGGTGCCACCAGCCCCATCACGCGCAGCAGCGGCCACGGTAGCTGGCCCACCCGCAGCGCGCCCGCATCGGGCAACCAGCCCTGCTCTGCTGCAATGGCCGTGAAGCTGTGCAGCCACTGCTGCGCGGTAACGTGGTGTCCAGCGAAATGCAGGCACTCGAACGCGGCCAGCCGTTCACGCGCTTGCGCCACGCGCACGAAGGTGCGGGCCAGGTCGGGCAGATAGGCCCAGGGCGTGGCCACGTCCAGCGGGCCGGGCCAGGTGATACGGCCCCGGGGCAAGTCCTTGGCAATGGCCTGGTCGATCCAGCTGCCCGTGCCGGTGCCAAAAAAATCCCCGGCGCGCAACACCACAGCACGCATCTCGCCCTGTCGCGTGGCGGCCTGCAGGTGCTGCTCCAGCTGCACCCGCATGCGGCCCTTGAAACCGGTGGCGGCCTGGGATGTGTCTTCGCGCAGTACGGGCGGCATGGCTTCGCCAAAGTTGTAGACGTTGCCCGGCAGCATCAGCGTGGCGCGCAGCTGGCGGGTGACGGCGATGGCCGCCTCCATCAGCACCGGGGCCTGCTCGCGCCAGGCCTTGTGGGTGTAGGCAGGGTTGAGCGCATGCACCACCACCTGCGCGCCCTGTGCCTGGGCCGCCAGCGCGGCGGTGTCTTCCACTGCCACCGGCATCCACCACACGCCAGGAATGGCGGGCAATGCAGCGCTCTGCGCACTGGAACGCACCTGGGCCAGCACCTGCCAGCCCGCCTGCGCAAATGCCCGGGCGGCCGCCAGGCCCAGGCGGCCCCGTGCACCCAGAATCAGAACGGTGGACGGGTGGTCCGTGGAGGGTCGAGAAAAGGGATGGGGGGTCATGCCAGGGCTCCATTCACAAGGGATGAAGCGATTGTGAAAACGCAGACCCGGTTACACAATTGGCTAAGCATTCATAACAGCAATGCAAATATGAATACCTCCAATTACCCCACGGCCACGCCATTGCGGGCACGCTATCGCCATGAATCAAACTTTTGACTGGAGCCTGGTGCAGTCTTTCCTGGCCGCGCTGGACCAAGGCAGCCTGTTGGGCGCAGCCCGTGTGCTCAATGCCAGCCAGCCCACCATCGGCCGCCATATCGCAGAACTGGAGTCGCAACTGGGCGTGGTGCTGTTCGAGCGCACCGGGCGCGGCCTGCTGCCCACTGCCACAGCGCTGCGACTGGCCGACTCGGCGCGCACCATGGAGGCCGGAGCGCACCAGCTCGCGCGCAGCGTGTCGGGCGCCGAGGAGGGCGTGAGCGGTACGGTGCGCATCACCGCCAGCCAGCCTGTGGCCTGCGTGCTGCTGCCCCCGGTGCTGGCGCACATGCGCCTGGCGCTGCCCGAGGTGCAGGTGGAGCTGGTGGCCAGCAACCAGGTCACCAACCTGCTGCGCCGCGAGGCCGACATTGCGCTGCGCATGGTGCGCCCCGACCAGGCCAGCCTGGTGGCCAAGCGCATCGGCGCGGTGACCCTGGGCGCCTACGCCCACCGCGACTACCTGCGCCGCAAGGGCACACCCCGCCAACCGCCCGACCTGCTGCAGCACGAGCTGGTGGGCAACGACCGGCACGAAGACATCCTGCAAGGCTTTGCCGCCATGGGCTATCCGGTGGAACGCGGGCACTTCGCGTTCCGCACCGACGACCTCATGGCCTACTGGGAGGCTGTGCGCGCAGGGCTGGGCATTGGCTTTGTGGGCAACTACCTGGCCCGCACCGACCCGAACGTGGTGGCCGTGCTGCCCATGCTGCCCCTGCCCGATCTGCCCATCTGGCTCACGGTGCACCGCGAGATCCGCACCAGCCGCAAGATCCGGGCGGTGTATGACTTTTTGGCGGCGGAGGTGCCTCTGGTGCTGTGAACCACCAGCGGCTCACTGCCTGGCTGCTAGCATCCCAGTCCCTTTGTCCATTGCGCCCAAGGAGCCCCATGCGCCCCGTGAGCCCCCCATCCCCTTTCCTTCGCCTTCCAGCCCGCCCCGCCCTGCAGGCACTGGGCCTGGCCGTCCTGGCCCCGCTGTCTGTGGCCGCCCAGGCCCAAGACACCTCCCGCATCGCCCGCGTCACCGTCTACCCCGGCAGCGCCACGGCAGAGCGCGTGGCCAAGGTGGCCTCTGGCGCGCGCAGCCTCACGCTGGCCTGCCTGCCCGCGTCGCTGGATGTGCAAAGCCTGCAGATCCACGCCGACCCCGCCGTGCGCGTGGGCGAGTTCAATGTGCTCACCGAGGACCGCGATGTGGCGGCAGGCTGCGCCAGTCCGCGGGACGGCCGCATCCGAGAGCTGGAGGACCAGATCGCAGGCGTGAAGGCCGAGGCCTCGGCCCTGCAGCTGGTGGATGGCTATCTGCGCAGCGTGGCGCAAACCGGCGCGGGCCCGGAGTCGGCAGCGCCTGCCACTTCCGCCCCCCGTGCTGCCACACCGACGCCCGCACAGATCACCGCCACTGCCGAGGTCCTGCGCAAATCCGGGCAGGACAGCTTTGCACGCGCGCACCAGCTCCAGCGCAAGCAGGAGGCACTGGAACTGTCCCTCAAGCCGCTCGTGGCAGAGCGCGACCGCGTGGCCAGCCAGCGTGCGCGGGTGGTGTCAGTCACCATCAACCTGGCTACCGAGCGCGAGGCTGAGCTGCGCCTGTCCTACCAGGTGCGCGGCCCCGGCTGGCAGCCCAGCTACCGCGCCACGCTGGATGCGAACAAATCCACGGTGCTGATCGAACGCCAGGCGCTGGTGGCCCAGAACAGCGGCGAAGACTGGGGCAATGTGCAGCTGACCCTGTCCACCGGCCAGCCGGGCCGCGCCACTCAAGGGCAACTGCCCCGCCCCTGGTGGCTGAACGTGGCACCGCCCCCGCAGGCCTCGCCCGCGCCGGCCATGGCGATGGCGCCTGCGCCCGCACCGGCCATTGCGTCCCTGTCCCGGTCCCGCAATGCCGCCGAGGAAGCCATGCCCACGTTTGAAGTGAGCGCCCTCGACAAAGGGTTTGCCACCGAGTTCGCCGTGCCGCAGCGCATCACCGTGCCCTCCAGCGGCCAGCGCGTGACGCTGGCGCTGGGCAATCACAGCGCCCCCGCCACGCTGGTCACGCGCACAGCACCGGCCATGGAAGAAGCCGCCTACCTGGTTGCCCACATTGCCCAGCCGCCCGGCGTGTGGCCTGCGGGCGCGGCGGGCCTGTACCGCGACGGCGCTTTTGTGGGCAACGGCCGCATCGACTTTGGCGCGCCCAGTGCGGGCGCACCAGCCGGCAGCACCAGCCTGTCATTTGGCCGCGATGAACTGGTCACCGTGCGGGCCGAGCCCGTGCAGGACCTGACGGGCAGCAGCGGTTTTACCGGCTCGCGCGTGGAGCGCAAGACGCGCCGGGCCTACAGCGTGGAGAACCGCCACAAGACGGCCATCACGCTGCAGGTGCTGCATGCCGCACCAGTGTCGCGCAACGAAAAGATCGAGGTCGAATCGCGCTACCAGCCCCAGCCGTCGGACACAGCCTGGAACCGCACGCCCGGCACCGTGTCCTGGCAGCAGACTTTGGCAGCCGGGGCCAGCGCACAGTTCAGTGCCGAGCACACCATCCGCTACCCCAAGGACGTGGAGCTGATCGAACGCCAGTGACCTTGGCAACACGGTGACTGGCCCTCCAAAGACCCCGCGCAACGGCGTGTCGGTCACAATCCGCCCCAGCGATCACATTGGTGCCACCAAGCCCCCAGGAGCCCGCCGCCATGAGTTACCAACACCTCCTTGTTGCCGTTGACGGCAGCCCCACCGCTGACCACGCTGTGAACGAAGCCACGGGCCTGGCCAAGGCAACGGGTGGACGCATTCGCCTGCTGAACGTGATGGACCCTTTGGCCCACATCAGCGGTTTTGAGCGGCCCGAGGTTTACAGCCAGGAGGTGCTGCCCCGCCTGCGCCAGGCGGGCGAGGCGTTGCTGCGCCGCGCCCAAGAGCGCGTGGCGCAAAGCGGTGTGCCGGTGGACACGGTGCTGATCGAAAACCTGGATGCCCGGGTGGCTGACCTGGTGGTGGAACACGCGCGGGCCTGGGGCGCCGACCTGATCGTGCTGGGCACCCACGGGCGCCGTGGCCTGGCGCGCGTGCTGATGGGCAGCGATGCCGAGCAGATTGCCCGCACCGCCACCGTGCCCGTGCTGCTGGTGCGCCTGCCCGCCGGGGCAGACGGCAGCTCCGCCAGTACCTGACCCTTTTTCTTCAGTGCCATGACCGTTTCCGAGCCCCAGCCACCCCTTGCACCCTTGCGCCCCAGCGTGCGCTTCATGCTGTCCCACCCGGCCCACTTCATGGCGCTAGGCTTTGGCGCGGGCCTGGCCCCCAAGGCGCCGGGCACCGTGGGTACGCTGTGGGCATGGCTGGCCTACCTGGTGCTGCAGCAGTGGCTGAACCAGCGGCACATGGGCCTGCTGATCGCTGCCAGCACCGTGGTGGGCTGGTGGGCTTGCACTACCACGGCGCGCCACATGCGCGTGGCCGACCCCGGCAGCATCGTGTGGGACGAGGTGGTGGCCTTCTGGCTGGTGCTGTGGCTGGCCATGCCCATGGGGCTGTGGGGGCAGGTGGTGGCCTTTGGGCTGTTCCGCTTTTTTGATGCTGCCAAACCCGGCCCGGTGGGCTGGGCTGACAGTCTGTTCAAGGGCTTTGGCTGGCGCGGCGGCTGGGGTATCTTGTGGGACGACTTTGTGGCAGCCTTCTGTACCCTGCTGGTCATCGCACTGTGGAGGTTCTGATGGCATCCAATTCACTATCAAAAAGTGAGCTGCTAGCGCAAGAATTACAAGCGCTTGAGGCCAATTTGACGCAAATATCGCTGCGTTTGCTGGCCCGCCGCCACATGCTGACCACTGCCGAGAGCTGCACCGGCGGCATGATCGCAGCCGCCTGCACCGACCGGTCGGGCTCCAGCCAGTGGTTCGAGCGCGGCTTTGTGACCTATTCCAACGAGGCCAAGGCCGAGATGCTGGGGGTGCCCCCCGGCCTGATCGAGCAGCACGGCGCGGTCAGCGAGCCTGTGGCGCGCGCCATGGCCGACGGGGCGCTGGCCCACTCGCGCGCGCAGGTCAGCCTGGCCGTGACCGGCGTCGCGGGCCCCACGGGCGGCACCGAGGCCAAACCGGTGGGCATGGTGTGGTTTGCCTGGTGCGTGGGCGGCGAAACCCACAGCGAGATGCAGCACTTTGCGGGTGACCGTGCTGCAGTCCGCACGGCCACGCTGCGGTACGCGCTGAAGCGGCTGCTGAGCCTGCTGCCTGCCTGACTGACCCAGCCGGCAAGGCGCCCTGCCCCGGCATGGGCGGCGGCTGTCGTCCACAAGACAGGGCTTCACCCGCCCCTTGCCACAACATATGGCCATGACAACGACATCTCCCTGGTTTGACGGCTTCACCACCCAGCGCATCACCACTTCGGGCGCTGAAATTTTTGTGCGCACTGGGGGCGCCGTGGGGGCCCCGCCGCTGCTCTTGTTGCACGGCTTTCCGCAGACCCACGCCCTCTGGCACCGCGTGGCGCAGCAACTGGCGCGCGACTACTTTCTGGTGATGCCCGATTTGCGTGGCTATGGCGACTCATCGCACGCCCCCGGTCTGCCCGACCACAGCAACTACAGCAAACGCGCCATGGCGCAAGACATGGCCGAGGTGATGACCGCGCTGGGCCATGACCACTTCTACCTGTGCGGCCACGACCGGGGCGGCCGCGTGGCCCACCGCCTGGCGCTGGACCACGCCGCGCGCGTGAAGAAGCTCTGCGTGATCGACATCGCGCCCACGCTCGACATGTACGCGCGCACCGACATGGACTTTGCGCGCGCCTACTACCACTGGTTCCACCTGATCCAGCCCGCCCCGCTGCCCGAAACCATGATCGGCGGCAACGCCCGCGCCTACCTGCACGCCAAGCTGGGCGGCTGGGGCAGCGCGGGCCTGGTCCACATCGAGCCCCAGGCCCTGGCCGACTACGAACGCTGCTTTTGCGCGCCCGAGGCCATCCACACTGCGTGCGAGGACTACCGCGCCAGCGCGGGCATCGACCTCACCCACGACCGCGAAAGCCGCGCGCGCAACGAGAAGATCGCGTGCGACACCCTGGTGATCTGGGGTGAGCACGGCGTGGTGCACCGGCTTTTCGATCCACTGGCGCTGTGGCAGGCGCAATGTGCGGGCGTGGTGACGGGCTTGGCCGTGCCAGCGGGGCACTTTATCCCCGAGCAACTGCCCGGCGAAACAGCCGATGCGCTGCGCAGCTTCATGCGCTGAGCGGGCCTGCGCCGGACGCCAAACCAGGGTCGCCCCGGCGGCATGTGGTGTGTGTGCCCCGGTGTAGCATGGGCGCCCTTGAGGAGGAGACCCCATGCACCCCAACGCCCAGACCCTGCAACGCTTCTACACCGCCTTCGCGCAGCTCGACCACGCCACCATGGCGGCCTGCTATGCACCCAACGCCACGTTTGACGACGAGGCCTTTTCGCTCAAGGGCCGCAACGAGGTGGCCGGCATGTGGCGCATGCTGTGCACCGCCACCAAAAAGCCCGGCGCCGCAGAGCACTGGAAGCTGGAATTCAGCGGCATCGATGCCAATGCCACAGGCGGCAAGGCCCACTGGGAGGCCCACTACCTCTTCAGCGCCACGGGGCGCAAGGTGCACAACATCATCGACGGCACCTTCACCTTCACGCCTGACGGGCTGATTGCCACACACCGCGACCGCTTCAACTTCTGGCGCTGGGCGCGGCAGGCGCTGGGTGCGCCGGGGTTGTTGCTGGGCTGGTCGCCCTCGCTCAAGCGCAAGGTGCGGAGTACGGCGGCGGGCAATCTGAAGAAGTTTCTGGCGCAGGGGTGAAGCGAGGGTTGTCGGGCGCCGTGCGCGCCATGGCGCTATGGCAACACAGACAGAACAAAGCATCTAGCGTTTTAGCTCACGGCCAGGCGCTGACATTGGTGCAGGTGAGCTGCCAAGTGACGTACCCGATATTGACGATAGTTGCTCTGGTTTTTCTTATGGCGCTGCCCGTGTGGATCGCGTCACATGTTTATGTGGTGATACGCGCAAGGACACTTGTGGGCTACTTCGAACTGCGTGAACGAGGGCGGGGGGAGAGACGGTGGCGCGCGTGTCTTTCTTTGCTTGGAACGTAGCCATCGCGTGTATCACCGTTTTTCTTTTGGCCTCGTTCGGTGACTTGGTTCTTGCTTGTTGCACAAAATAGGCGCAGCGGCTGCAACGGACCTGAAGCGCCCCATCACCTCACTCGACAAATGATAGGCAGCCACCGACACTGAACATCAGCCACATCTGCAGCGGCAGCAGAAAAATTTCAGGCCAAATTGATATTTAGCGCTTAAATCATAAGCACCAGACGCTATCAAATCAGTAGCAAATACTACTCAAGCCCCATGGCACTTCTTGTACTTCTTGCCACTACCGCAGTGGCAAGGGTCGTTGCGCCCAGGCTCGGGCGCCTTGCGCACGGTCTCCACGCGCGGGCCCATGCTCTTCCACAGCTGGCGTAGGTCGTACACGGCCCAGATGGCTTCGCCGAAGGCTTCGACACGTGCCTGGCTGGTGCTGGGGGGGCCGTCTTCGTCGTACATGCAGACTTCGGGCTTGCCGGTGTCGTCTTCGGTCAGGGCGACGATGCGGTCCAGCGCGTCGTCCAGCCACTTGGCGGCTTCCTTGTCGCGCGGGGCGGCCCAGTCCTCGGGCCAGTTTTCGACCGCAAACATGAACCCGAGGGCCCAGACCTGGCCAAAGGACGGGATCTCCTGTCCTTCCATTTCAGCACGCTCTGCCTCGGGCAGGCTGGCCACGGCGCCGCGCATGTCCATGGCTTCGGGCTGGAAGGTGCGGTCGTCGTCCAGCGTCTTCACATCGGTGTCGAGCTGGGTGGTGATCTCGGCCCAGCGGCGGTCCCACAGCTCCAGGAAACGCGCCTGCTGGGCGGCATCAGCAAACGCAGGCAGCACGGGCAGCGGAGCGCCTTCGGCCACATCCAGTTCGGCA
The DNA here is from genome assembly GCF_016783915.1 of Acidovorax sp. Lineage (GTDB taxonomy): Bacteria > Pseudomonadota > Gammaproteobacteria > Burkholderiales > Burkholderiaceae_C > Acidovorax. Next base: position 18,679 of record NZ_JADHVT010000002.1, on the reverse strand, counting down.
CCGTCGCCCAGCAGCATGGGCAGGTATTCGGCCGGGGCGATGGGGCGGCGGCTGCAGATCAGCGCAGTCATGAAGCCGTCGCAGAACTCCCACTGCGGGATTTCCTCGCCGCGCGCACGCAGGTCGTCGAGGATGTTGTCGATCTCTTCCAGCTCGTCCGGGCCCAGCGCGGCGGCCGGGGCTGTGGTGGGGTCGAGATCGTCGGTGGCGGGGGTGGGCGATGTGGGTTCGGTCATGAGGGACTCCGGTCGTCAAGCGAGAAAGTGGGGGCGGTAAAGCAAATTTTTACTTTTATGATGCGCAGGCCTTGTGCCACGGCGCGGGTGCAGCGGCGGCAAAGCGGCCGGGGGGTGGAGCCGGGCCCGCAAGAACGCCGTGAGCCACATTGCAACCCGACAAAAAGGCGGCCAGTGTAGCCCCCTCGCACCGATCCTCCCCAACCAGGACATCCGATGATCCACCAACTGAACTCCCTGTACCCGGTGCGCTACACGGCCTTTGCGCTGTGCGTTTTCGGGCTGCTGCTGTCGCTGTTTGCGCTGGTGGCGTTTGGCGTGGGGCTGCCGGTGGTGCTGGTGTTTGTCGCCCTGGTAGCCCTGGGTGTGTACGACCTGCAGCAGTCGCGCCACGCCATTTTGCGCAACTACCCGGTCATCGGCCACATCCGCTTCATGCTCGAGTATGTGCGGCCCGAGGTGCGCCAATATTTCATCGAGAGCGACAGCGAGGCCGCGCCGTTCTCGCGTGCGCAGCGCTCGCTGGTCTACCAGCGCGCCAAAGGCGACCCGGACAACCGCCCGTTTGGCACCCACCTGGACGTGGGTGCACAAGGTTATGAATGGGTGAACCATTCGCTCGCGCCCACACAGCTGCCGTCGCACGACTTTCGCGTGTGGATCGGAGGCAGCCCCGATGCGCCGTCGCCGTCTGTGGCGCCCTGCACCCAGCCCTACCACGCGAGCGTGTTCAACATCTCGGCCATGAGCTTTGGTGCGCTGTCGGCCAATGCGATCCTGGCTTTGAACCAGGGTGCAAAAAAAGGCAGCTTCGCGCACGACACGGGCGAGGGCAGTATCAGCCAGCACCACCGGGTGCATGGCGGCGACTTGATCTGGGAAATCGGCTCGGGCTACTTTGGCTGCCGCAACCCCGATGGCAGCTTCAGCGAAGAGCGTTTTGCGGCCAGCGCCACCGACTCGCAGGTCAAGATGATCGAGCTCAAGCTCAGCCAGGGCGCCAAGCCCGGCCACGGCGGCGTGCTGCCCGGCGCCAAGGTGACGGCCGAGATCGCGGCTGCGCGCGGAGTGAAGGCAGGCGAAGCCTGCATCTCGCCCGCCAGCCACAGTGCGTTCAGCAACCCGGTAGAGATGATGCAGTTCATCGCCAAATTGCGCACGCTGTCGGGCGGCAAGCCCACGGGCTTCAAGTTCTGCCTGGGCCACCCGTGGGAGTGGTTTGCCATCGTCAAGGCCATGCTGGTCACCGGCATCACGCCCGACTTCATCGTGGTCGATGGTGCCGAGGGCGGCACGGGCGCTGCGCCCGTGGAGTTCACCGACCACGTGGGCGCACCGCTGCAAGAGGGTCTGCTCTTGGTGCACAACACGCTGGTGGGCGTGAATCTGCGCGACCGCGTGCGGCTGGGCTGCGCGGGCAAGGTCATCAGCGCCTTTGACATCGCGCGCATGATGGCGCTGGGAGCCGACTGGTGCAACGCGGGGCGCGGCTTCATGATGGCGCTGGGCTGCATCCAGGCGCAAAGCTGCCACACCGGCCACTGTCCCACAGGCGTGACCACGCAAGACCCGCTGCGCCAGCAGGCCCTGGTGGTGCCCGACAAAGCCACGCGCGTGGCGCAGTTTCACCGCAGCACATTACACGCGCTGCAAGAGCTGGTGCAGGCCGCCGGGCTGCGCCACCCCAAGGACATCACGGCCCACCACATCGTGCGCCGCATCAGCGACACAGAGGTGCGCCTGCTGTCCAACCTCATCACCCGCATGCAACCCGGCGCACTGCTGGGCCCGCTGGATGCGCAGCACAACGTATTCCGCCTGTACTGGCCCCTGGCCAGCGCCCACAGCTTTCAGGCCAGCGAGCCTGCGCTGGAGCCTTCCGTGCCACACCATGTGGAAATGGTCCACGCCGCGGCTGCAGGCACCGCTGCCGTGGTGGCCGGGGACGCAGCCGTATGACGATGGACACCACGCCGCGCACTATCGACTACAGCGCCTTCTTACAGCAGCAGCTGGCCACGCAGCCCCACAACGTGATGGCCCATGTGCTGGGCGATGAACAGATCTGGATCAAGCGCGCAGGCGCGCCCCACGGCATGGGCCGCTACCGCGCCATGGCCGTTCTGGCGGGCCTGCTGCGGCTGGAAGTGCTGCGCCCCGTGCCTAACCCGGGCGGCCCGGTGGCCATTGCCACCGAAGTGCGGCGCCTGCAGGACCTGGCCGCGCGCGGTGTGCACGTGCCCGAGGTCCTGGCCGTGCAGGAAAACGGCTTTGCCATGCGCCACCTGGGTCGTGTGGGCGAAGAGGCCCACTCACTGGGCAATGCGATCGAGCGGACCCTGCGTGCCGACAACCCAGCCGCCGTGCTGACGCTGTGGCAGCAGGGAATGGACGCGCTGCTCCACGTACACCACCAGGGTACTTGCCTGAGCCAGGCGTTTGCACGCAACATGGTGCGCGACCCCAGCGGCGAGGTGGTCTGCATCGACTTTGAAGACGACCCGGCCGCCGTACTGCCACTGCCCCTGTGCCATGTGCGCGATGCGCTGTGCTACGCGCACTCCACTGCCATTTTTCTGCAACAGAGCGGCAGCCTCCCCGAGGCGCGTGAGCGCTGGGCGGCATGGGTGGCACGGGGCAGTGCGGAGATGCAGGCGGTGCTGGCCACCAGCATTCGCAGGATGGGATGGATACGGCACCTGCCCGCCAGCCGCAGGCTGGGGCGGGATTTACAGCGGGTGCGCGCGGCGTATGACTTGCTGAGCGGGTAAAAACGCTGCTGCGCCCGATGCGGACAGGTAACCAGTGGATGAACGGAGCGACAAGCGCGGCCGTCCTTGGCTAGCTGCCGTCTTTCGCTGACAGCGCTGCAGCCTGTTCAACCGCTATGGTGCAGGCTGAGCCTCCCTCCCGCCCTTGTTCCATCTCTTCATGCCCCTGCCTGCCGCTGCCCCCGACCCTGCGCCTTTGCCCCCCGCAACGGACAATCTCAGCCGCCAACGCCCGCCCACCCTGTCGCGTGCTGCCTGGAATCAGTTCATGGGCGTGGCACGCCCCTACTGGGCGGGAGACAAAAAAGGGACCGCCTGGGGTCTGATGGCGCTGCTGATCGCTCTCATGGTGTGTGAGACCCAGCTGGCCGTCATGCTCATCGACAAGACGGGGGAGATGACGTCGGCCCTGGCCGCCAAGCAGGCCGACCGCTTCTGGGCCGCGGTGATCACCAGCCTGGTGGTGCTGGGGTTTGCGGTGCCTGTGTACGCTATCTACTACTACATGCGCGACGCGTTCTCCAACCACTGGCGGCGCTGGTTGACGCACCGCTTCCTGGATGGTTACCTGAGCGAGCGCAAGTACTACGAGATCGGTGCAGGTGGCGACATCGACAACCCCGACCAGCGCATCAGCGAAGACATCAACACTTTCACCAGCCGGTCCACGCACTTCTTGCTGGTCTTCATCAGCTCGCTGATGCAGCTGGTGGCATTTAGCGCGGTGCTGTGGTCAATCTCCAGGACGCTGGTGGCGTTTTTGGCTGTGTATGCCCTGCTGGGAACGTTCGGGGCGCTTTACTGGTTTGGCGCGCCGCTGATACGGCTGAACTTCTGGCAAATCCGCCGCGAGGCGGACTTCCGCTTTGGACTGATGCGGCTGCGCGAAAACGCCGAATCCATCGCCTTCTACCGGGGCGAAGCCCAGGAGCGCGTGCAGATCGATCACCGGTTTGAGGCCGTTTTCACCAACTTCGCCCGGCTCATCAAAAAGCAGCTTTCCCTGAACCTGTACCAGCGCTCTTTCAGTCAGCTCACCTTGATCCTGCCCAGCATCATCCTGGCCAACGCGGTGCTCTCAGGCGAACTGGAGGTGGGGCGGGCCATCCAGGCCGCAGGCGCCTTTGCGGCCGTGCTGGGCGCCATCTCGCTGATCGTGGACAACTTTGAGAGCCTGAGCCGGTTTGTGGCAGGCATTGACCGACTGCATACCCTGTCTCAGGTAGTGCTCAAAACCCCTGCCGCCCCTACCCCGTGGGCCGAGCCAGGCACAACAGCGGGCAAGACTGCGGACGTCGCACCGGTGCCCGCAATATCCACCGAGCCTCTCAAACCCTCGCCGCAAATCATCACGCGCATCGGCGACACACTGGTTATCGAAGGACTCTCGCTGTACACCCCCCAGTTTGGCCGCCTGCTCGTGGCGGACCTCTCGCTGCAGTTGCAGCCCGGCGATGCGCTGCTCATCACCGGCCCGAGCGGCTGCGGCAAAAGCTCGCTCTTGCGCGCCATTGCCGGCCTGTGGCGCACGGGCAGCGGCACCGTACAGCACCCGCCGCTGGGGGACATGTTCTTCCTGCCCCAGCGCCCCTACATGCAGATCGACACGCTGCGCAGCCAGATCATCTACCCGAGCAAGCAGACCACGCTGAGCGACGAACGGCTGCTGGAGCTGCTGCAGGAGGTGCACCTCGAATCCCTGGCCGAGCGTGTGGGCGGGCTCAACGCGTCCCACGACTGGGAGAAACTGTTGTCCGTGGGCGAGCAGCAGCGCCTGGCCTTTGCCCGCGTGCTGGCGCGCCAGCCCAGCATCGTCATCCTGGATGAAGCCACCAGCGCGCTGGACAGCGCCAACGAGACCGCCCTCTACGAACGCCTGCGCGCCAGCGGCACCACCCTGATCAGCATCGCCCACCGCCCCGCCGTGCTCAAACACCACACGCGCGTGTTGGAATTCAAGGGCGAAGGGGCTTGGGAGCTGCATGCGGCAGCGGATTTCAGGTTTGATCGCTGAGCGCAGCAGGCTCAGGCGTCAGCGGGCGCGACCTCTCCCGCGCTGACGAGCACCAGCTCCGTCGCCACATGGGCATCGAGCGTGAGCAGCCGCTTGCGCATGCAGATCACGGCCTTGTCCTTGCTCAGCAAGATGGCCTGGTGAGCTGCCGCCAGGTCAATGAACTTCTGGTCGTCCGCGTCCTTGCACACGTAGGCCACCTTGGGCGCTATCTCCACCCGCCGCACCTGCGCGTCAAACGCCGCCAGCACCTGGGCCGCATCCACTCGGTAGTAGTCCATGCGCCCGGCGATGTGCGGATAGGCCAGCACACGCTCCAGTTCATCGCGCATGACTTGCGTGGCGATCCAGGTCAGGCGCCCCTGGGCCAGCAGCGTGCGCAGCGGGGCAGTGCGCGCGTCGCTGAAGATCAGCAGGTCCAGCGCCACATTGGTATCCACCACTACCGGGCGTGCGGGCTCGCCCGCCGGGGCCTCGGCGGGCAGGCGCAATTCGACCTTCATGGCGCGCCGTTGCCGGGGTCTTGGGCAGCCGATGGCTTTGCAGGACGCTCGCGCACAGCGCCCTTGATCATGTCGAAGCGGAACATGCGGCATTCGATGGGGCCGTTCCACATCGGCACGCGGCGCGATTCTTTCAGGCGCATCTTGCCGGGCAGCTTGAGGTCGGGCGTGAGCATCCAGGCCGTCCAGCCGCTGTAGTTCTTCTTCCAGTGGGTGGCCAGCTGGCTGAAGAACTCGCCGCCGTCTTCGGTCTGCGCCTCTTCGCGGCCCACAGCCATGCCCTGGGCACGGTCGGCGGCGCGTTCGCTGGCGTTACGGCCTGCGCTCCCTGCAGCAGCAATGCGCTCGCCGTAGGGCGGGTTGAGCAGCATCACGCCGGGCTGATCGCAGGGCGGCATGCGCTGCAGGGCGTCGCCGCCGCGCAGCTGCACGGCATCGGCCACGCCCGCGCGCTCAGCGTTGCGCTGGGCGAAATCAACCATGCGGAAGGCGACATCACTGCCAAACAGGGGGACAGCGCTAGTGCATATTGCACTTTCAGCTTCGTTTTTTATAGCACTCCAGACATGGGCCTGGAACGGCAGCAGTTTCTCGAACGCAAAGCGCCGCAGCATGCCCGCCGGGATGCGGCAGGCGATCTGCGCAGCCTCGACCACGATGGTGCCGCTGCCGCAGCAGGGGTCGTACAGCGGCTGGGGGTTGTCGCCGTGCGGGTCCCAGCCACTGGCGGCGATCATGGCGGCGGCCAGGGTTTCCTTCAGCGGCGCATCGCCCTTGTCCTCGCGCCAGCCGCGCTTGAACAGGGGCTCGCCCGAGGTGTCGATGTAGATCGTGGCCTCGTCGGTGGTCAGGTGCAGGTGGATGCGCACATCGGGCCACTGGGTGTTCACATCGGGGCGCACGCCGCTCTTGTGGCGGAAGCGGTCGGCCACAGCGTCTTTCACCTTGAGGCCCGCGAAGTTGAGGCTCTGCAGCGGGCTGTGCTGGGCCGTCACCTCGACCTTGAACGTCTGTCGCGTGGTGAACCAGATCTCCCAGGCCACATCGCTGGCCATGGCATAGAGGTCGTTCTCAGACCGGTACGGGCGGTGCGCCAGTTGCACCAGCACGCGCTGCGCCAGGCGGCTGTGCAAATTGAGCAGCAGCGCCTGGCGCCACGAGGCGCGCAGCAGCACACCGCCCCGCCCCACCAGCAAGTCTTGTCCCGTGAGGCCGGTGATGCCATGCACCTCGTCGGCCAGAAAGCCCTCGACACCGGCGGCGCAAGGGAGAAAAAGTTGGAGTTGGTTCATGTCGATGGGGAGGATACGCGCTCGGAAAATGCATGGGAATCCGGCGTGCCCGCGCGGGCCAGCAGCAACTGGCGGATGGAGTCAGGGATCGGGGCGACCTTGCGGCTGGCCTTGCCGATGAAGACGATGCCGATCTTGCCGCGCGCCACCTCGCGGCCCGAGGCCTTCTCGGTCATGCAAAAGACCAGGTCAAACCCATAGCGGTTGAAGTCCGCAGGCGCCATCTCGACGCGCATGGTCTCGCCATGGAAACCTTCGGACTTGTACTGCGCCACGATGTCGCCCACCACGATGGACAGCCCGCCCACATCGGCCTCAGGGTAGCCCAGGGACTGGAAAAAGCGCACGCGCGCTTCGGACACCAGGCTGAGCAGCTGGGCGTTGTCCAGATGCCCGCCCTGGTTGACGTGGCTGATGTAGATCTGCAGTTCGGTGGCAAAACCGAAGTGCGCGGGAAGGTCGAAGACGATGCGGGCCATGGGGCGGAAAGTGGTAGGGCAAAACAGGAAGCGGGGGGACGGGTACCAACGGCGGACATAGCGCATTGCGCGACAGACAATGTCTGCCTTCCAGGCACCCGATGAGAAGCACGCGGGGGTCACCAGCCCATCCACACCGTGGCGCCCGTGCCGCTGCATGGGGGTGTTGCGCACGAGTCCTGTGAGCCGGGCGCCACTGTCTCGTATGCTCTCGGGCAGTGGATTTTACCGGAGCCCCCTCATGCGCCTTTTTGTTCGGACCCTGCTGACCACCCTGGCGCTGGCAGTGATGCCTCTGGCTGCCAACGCTCAAACACTCTACAAATCAGTGGGAGTAGACGGCAGGGTGGTCTACAGCGACCAGCCACCGGTGACTGGAGCCGTAGAGAAAACGATGAAGCTGGAAAACCTGCCAGTCAGCGTGGTGCCAGGCGCGGCCTCCACTCCCCAAGCAGCAACCCCCGACACCCCACAGGTCGCAATCGCACGAGGCGATGTGGTGCTTTATATGGCCACCTGGTGCGGTTACTGCAAGGCGGCCAAGGCCTATCTGACTAACAAGGGCATCGCCTACCGGGAGTTGGACATCGACACGCCTTCTGGCAAGGCTGCGTTCAAGCAACTGGGTGCCAGAGGTGTGCCAGTCTTGCTGACCAACGGCCAGAAAATCGCCGGGTTCACACCCCAGGCGTATGACGCGGTATTCATGGCGCGCAAGTAATCCGTCAGCATCCTGCGTTCAGGGCGTTGAGGGAGGCTTATGCTCTTCAATGCGTTGAGCACTACAACGCCTTGCGCAGATTGGCCGGCGCTATCTTGAGCGCCTCGCGGTACTTGGCCACCGTGCGGCGTGCGCACTCGATGCCCTGCTCCTTGAGCATCTCGGCAATCTGGCTGTCGGACAGCGGCTTGGCGGGGTTTTCGGCAGACACGAACTGCTTGATGAGCGCGCGCACGGCGGTGCTCGATGCGTTGCCGCCGGTCTCGGTGCCCAGACCCGAGCCAAAGAAATATTTGAGCTCGTAGGTGCCAATCGGTGTGGCCATGTACTTGGCGGTGGTCACGCGGCTGATGGTGGACTCGTGCAGGCCCAGCTCGTCGGCGATGTCGCGCAGCACCAGCGGGCGCATGGCCAGTTCGCCGTGGGTGAAGAAGTTCTTCTGCCGCTCGACGATGGCGCGCGAGACGCGCAGGATGGTGTCAAAGCGCTGCTGGATGTTCTTGATGAACCATCGCGCCTCCTGCAGGCGCTGCTGCATGCCCTGATGTCCCTCGCCGCCCTTGTGGCCGCGCAGTGCGCCAGCGTAGATGTCGTGCACGCGCAGGCGCGGCATCACGTCGGGGTTGAGCTGCACGATGAAGTTGTGCTGCCCGCTGTGCCCATTGGCACGCCCGGCTTTGCGCACGATGACGTCGGGGATGATGATGTTGCGCTCTACATCGGCAAAGCGGCGGCCGGGGCGGGGCTCCAGCCGTGCGATCAGCGCCATGGCGGCACGCGTGCGCTCTTCGCCGCTGGCGCCGCCTTCGCTGCACAGCAGCGTCAGGCGACGGATGTCGCGGCGGGCCAGCATCTCCAGCGGCTGCTGGCAGATCGAGAGTGCTGTACGCACCGTGTCCGGGTCGGCATCGCTGTCTTCGTCGGCGGCCAGGGCCGTGAGCTGCAGCGTCAGGCATTCGGCCAGGTTGCGCGCGCCCACGCCCACAGGCTCCAGGCTTTGCAGAAGCCGCTGGGCCACGGTGAAGCGGTGCACCAGCTCCTCAATCTGCTCCAGATCGTCGGGCCCGGCCAGGCTGATGGCCAGCTCTTCGAGCGGCTCTTCGAGGTAGCCATCGTCGTTCAGCGATTCGATGAGAAAACGCAGCGCGGCCGTGTCCACTTCAGACAGCCGCAGCGACAGCGCCTGGCGGTGCAGAAAGGCGGTGAGCGATTCTTGCGAGCGGGCCAGCTCGGTAGCGTCGGCCCCGTCGCCTTCCGCATCGTTGCGGGTGCGTGCCGGGGCGTCGCCGCCCCACTCGGCGTCGTTGGGCGCCATCTCAACGGTGCCGTCGCCGCTCCAGTCGGGCTCGTCGGCGCCTCCACCGGGGATTTCAGCCTCGTTTTGGCTCTCAGTGCTGGTACTGTTTGCACTGACAGCTCCTGAAAACATAGCATCATCGGCACCGTAGTCGTCGGCCTGCGCGGGCGTATCGGCGGCTTCCAGACCAAACTCCTCGCGCGGTGCTTCGTCGGCATTGCGTTCGAGGAACGGGTTTTCGTCGAGCATCTGCTCGACTTCCTGCGAGAGTTCGAGCGTGGACAACTGCAGCAGCCGGATGGACTGCTGGAGCTGGGGGGTCAATGCAAGGTGCTGCGAGACGCGCAGCGAGAGTCCAGGCTTCATTGATTGAGCGCCGCCGGGCCGCCCCAAGGCGCGAAAGCCCCCTTGGGGGGCAGCGAACCACGCGCAGCGGGGAGCGTGGGGGCACAGTGCTGCGCCGCCGGGCCGCCCCAAGGCGCGAAAGCCCCCTCAGGAGGCAGCGCAGTACACAAAGTGACAAGCGTGGGGGCCATGTCTACATCCTGAAGTGTTCGCCGAGGTACACACGGCGCACTTCGGCGTTGTCCACGATCTCGGAGGGGGTGCCCTGCGCCAGCACGCGGCCGTCGCTGATGATGAAGGCGTGGTCGCAGATGCCCAGCGTCTCGCGCACGTTGTGGTCGGTGATCAGCACACCAATGCCGCGCGCCTTGAGGAAGCCGATGATGCGCTGAATCTCGATCACGGCGATGGGGTCAATGCCCGCAAAGGGCTCGTCCAGCAGGATAAAGCGCGGCTGGGTGGCGAGGGCGCGGGCGATCTCGACGCGGCGGCGCTCGCCACCGGACAGGGCCAGGGCAGGCGATGCACGCAGGTGGTCCACACGCAGCTCTTGCAACAGGGCCGTCAGGCGCTCCTCGATGGCGTCGCGCGTCAGCGGCTGGCCGTCGTCGGCACGCTGCAGCTCCAGCACTGCACGCACGTTTTCTTCGACGGTGAGCTTGCGGAAAATGGAGGCTTCCTGCGGCAGGTACGACAGCCCCAGCCGTGAGCGGCGGTGGATGGGCATGTGGGCCACCGAGTGGCCGTCGATACGGATGTCGCCCGCATCGCTGCGCACCAGGCCCACGATCATGTAGAAGGACGTGGTCTTGCCCGCGCCGTTGGGGCCCAGCAGCCCCACGACCTCGCCTTTTTGCACCACCAGCGACACATCCTTGACGACCTTGCGGCTGCCATAGGACTTGGCCAGGTGCTGAACCTCCAGGCGGCTGCCCGACTGGGAATCGGGCCCCAGGCGGTTATCAGCCCGGGTATCAGGACCAGTACTCACAGCGGGCCCGCTCACTTGGCGCCGCCGCCAAGGCTGTTGCTGGGGCGCAGCGCCGGTGCGGGCGCGTCAGGCACTGCGGCTGGGGCCGCCGCGCCGGACGGCGGGTCTTTGGGCGCCAGCACGGCACGCACGCGGCCACCGGACGCTGGCGTGTCGCCTGCGGCAGCAGACGACGCTGGTGCCCTCTGGCCGTCCACCGTGAACACGTCGGTGAGGTTGTTATAGACGATCACGGCACCGGTGATCTCGTCGTTCAGTACCGACCCACGGTAGCGGCGGAGTTCGGCGCGGGTGATGAAGCGCACGTTGTCGGCTTTGCCGTCGTACTCGATGACCTCGCTCTCGCCTTCGATGAACTCGTCTGGCACTCCAGCTACGGTGTCGCGCTTTTGGCGGAAAAACGCCCGTTTGCCCGCCTCGGCCGTGACCACGCCGTATTGGTAACCGTCGGCGTCCTGGCGCACATCCAGCCGCGCACCGCGCAACACGATGGTGCCTTTGGTCATCACCACGCGGCCCGAGAACACGCTGGTCTGCTTGAGTTCATCGTGGCGCAGGGCGTCGGCCTCGATGTTCATGGGCTTGGCACGGTCGGCCTTTTCGGCGTGTGCCATACCCGCAAGACCGGTCAGGGCTGCGAGCAACAGGAGGGGGAGTAGGCGGTGGGTCATAGGGCACGAATCTTGCAATGATTGTAGCCACCCGATAGTACCCACCCCGAAAAAAAGCCCGCATCAGCGGGCTTTTGGAACAGCTTGCCGACAGAGTCGGCACCTTGTCAGGCTTTGCGCGCCGTGGCCGCCAGGTATTCGACCACTTGCAGCACCGTCTGCATGCTGCCAGCCATCGTGCCGTCGGTGTAGTACTTGCCCGCCACGCCCATGGACGGCACACCTTCGACGCCATACGAATCTTGCAGCTGCGAGGCGCGCCGCACCTGGTTGGCCACGCTGAAGGAACCATAGACTTCCTTGAACTTGGCGGCATCCACGCCCTGCTGGGTCACCCAGGCCAGGATTTCGTCGTCCTTGGCGAGCTTGGCCTTCTCCACATGGATGGCGCGGAATACCTTGGCGTGCAGCGCGTCGAGCTTGCCCATGCCTTCGAGTGTGTAGTACAGCTTTTGCTGGGGCACAAAACTGGCGTTGAACGCCACGGGCACGCGGCGGATGGAGAGGTCCTTGGGCGCGGCCTTGACCCAGGCGTCCAGCGTGGGCTCAAAGGCGTTGCAGTGGGGACAGCTGTACCAGAAGAACTCGATCACATCGACCTTGCCAGCGGGGGCATCGGGGGCGACGGGCTTGTCCAGCCGCTTGAAGTCCTTGCCCTCCTTGAACTGGCGGGCTTGCGCCATGGCGGGGTTGGCCACTGGCAGCGTCAGGGCAGAAGCGGCAACCGCCGACGCGGCGGACAAAGAAAACTCACGGCGTTTCATGACAAAGACTCTCCTGGTTCAGGTATGGGGGATGTGAGACATCCCTTTACAAAAAGTTCAGCCCTGGCGTTGACGCCGTTTTGGCAGGCCTGTCAGCGCTGCACACGCACCAGCGCCGACTCCAGCCCGGCGCCATCGAGTTTTTCCTTGAGCACCTCGGCATCGTCACGCTTGGTGAAGGGGCCGATGCGCACCCGGAAGACCGCACGGCCATTTTGCTCACGCTCGCTCACGCGGGCCTCCCAGCCCAGCATGGCCAGCTTGGCGCGCTGGGCGTCTGCGTCGGCCTGGGTGCGGAAGGCGCCCGCCTGCACGAAGTAGTCAAACGGGTCCACACTGCCCTTGGCCGCTGCCTTGGCCACGGCCAGATCGCCCAGCGGATCGGCGCCTGCCTTGCTCTCGGCCTTGGCGTCGGCTTTGGCCTCTGGCTTGCTCGCTGCAGGCTTGGCCGCTGAGGCGGCAGCGCGCACCTCGGGGGCAGGTGCCGATGCAGGAGACGATGCGGCGGCTGCAACCGGTGGCGCGGCAGGACGTGCCGGATTTTTGCCATACAGCGGCGAGTTCGGATCCCAGTTCTTGTTCTTCTGGGATTCGGCTGCGTCCATGTCTGCCCCCCGACCGTTGCCCTTGTTCAGGAAGGGCACCGGCACCTTGGTCACATACACGGCCACGGCCAGCGCCGCGCCCAGGCCCACAATGACCCCGACGATGAAGCCGACAATGGTCCCGCCCGTCTGTTGCTTTTTCATATTGGTAGTAACTGCTTACATTCTGGCTGGGGCCGACACGCCCAGCACGGCCAGGCCATTGTGCAATACCTGGGCGGTGGCGGCGACGAGCGCCAGGCGCGCCTTCTTCACCGCCTCGTCATCCACCAGGATGCGCTCGGCATCGTAATAGCTGTGGTAACTGGCAGCCAGGTCGCGCAGGTAGAACGTCACATCGTGCGGCGCCTCGCCATCTGCGGCGGCGGTCAGCATCTCGGGGTACTTGGCCAGCTGCAGCATCAGCGCCTGGGCCTGAGGGCCCTCCAGCGCGGACAGGTCCACATCCTTGAGCGAAGCCACATCACCACCGCCCGCCTCTTGCCAGGCGCGCAGCACCGACTGGATGCGCGCATGCGCGTACTGCACGTAGTACACCGGGTTGTCGTTGTTCTGGGCCACGGCCAGATCCACGTCGAAGGTGTACTCGGTGTCGGGCTTGCGGCTGAGCAGGAAGAAGCGCACCGCATCCTTGCTGGTCCACTCGATCAGGTCGCGCAGCGTGACGTAGCTGCCCGCACGCTTGCTGATCTTGACCTCTTCGCCGCCCTTGACCACCCGCACCATGGTGTGCAGCACGTAGTCGGGGTAGCCCTGCGGAATGCCCACATCGGCCGCCTGCAGGCCGGCGCGCACGCGGGCGATGGTGCCGTGGTGGTCCGTGCCCTGGATGTTGACGACCTTGGTGAAGCCGCGCTCCCACTTGGCAATGTGGTAGGCCACGTCGGGCACGAAGTAGGTGAACGTGCCGTCCTGCTTGCGCATGACGCGGTCCTTGTCGTCGCCGTAGTCAGTGCTCTTGAGCCACAGCGCGCCGTCCTGCTCGTAAGTCTTGCCGTTGGCAATGAGCTTGTTCACCGTGGCCTCGACGCGGCCGCTGGTATACAGGCTGGACTCGAGGTAATACTCGTCGAACTGGAGGTTGAACGCCTGCAGGTCCTTGTCTTGCTCGTTGCGCAGGTAGGCCACCGCAAACTGGCGGATATTGTCGTAATCCTCCACATCGCCATTGGCCGTGAACTCGCGGTCGTCGGCCTTGACGGTGGCCTTGGCCTTGAAGGCCTCGGCAATGTCGGCGATGTAGTCACCGTTGTAGAAGTTCTTGGCCAGCGGGTTGTCGCTGTCGGTAGGCCAGCAGTCGTCTCCGGGCTTGAAACCCTTGGCGCGCAGCTGCGTGCTCTTGGTCAGAGTGTCGATCTGCACGCCCGCGTCGTTGTAATAGAACTCGCGGTGCACCTTCCAGCCCTGGGTGCTGAACAGGTTGCAGATGGCATCGCCCAGCGCGGCCTGGCGGCCGTGGCCCACGTGCAGCGGGCCCGTGGGGTTGGCCGACACGAACTCGACCAGCACCTGCTGGCCATTGCTGGCCTGGTAACCAAAGCGCTCGCCCGCAGCCAGCACCTCACGCACCACTTCCTGCTTGGCGGCGGGTTGGAGGCGGATGTTCAGAAAGCCAGGGCCCGCGATTTCGATGGCGGACACCCAGCGCTGAAAGGCAGGCGTGGCTTCGAGTGCGGTCTTGAGCTGCTCTCCCAGTGCGCGCGGGTTGAGCTTGAGGGGCTTGGCCAGTTGCATGGCTGCGGTGCAGGCGAAGTCGCCATGGGCCGCCACCTTGGGAGATTCAAATGCCGCCTTGGCGCCAGCGCCGGGGGACAGGTTTTCCAGCTCGGCTGCGAGCGCAGCGAGCAATTCATTTTTGGCTGTGAGCATCGGCGGATTTTACGGGTGCGCCAGCCGCAAGGCGCCGGACCTGCCACCAGAGGCGGTCCCACAGCCAAAGGCACAATGGACAATAGTGCCCATTCCACAGGAGAAAGCGCATGCAGCCTCAGCCCATCATGCTCTACCGGCGCCGCTGGACCTTGGTGTTTCAGGTGCCTTTTACCCTGCTGGTGCTCGCGTGTCTGGCCTTTTCGCTGTATTGGGCGGCTGTATCGAATGACCGGCTGCTCACGATCCTCTGCTTGTGCGCCGCGTTTGTGGCGTTCTGTGTAGGCGGAACCCTGGGCAGGTCCACCCTGGAGGCCTACCGGGTACGAGACCCTGCGGTGGTCATCGACGCCACCGGCATCACCGACCTGCGCCAGGACGACCCGCACACCGTGCCCTGGGAGGCCATGGAACGTGTGCACCTGGACAATTATGAGAACGTGATCCTTGTCAAGCTGCGCCCTGGCCACAAGGACTCTGCGTTGCGCGTGATCTTCAAAGCGCTGCAACGCTGGCAGCAGCGGGGAGATGTGGTGTTTTTCCTGGGAGGCCTGGCCTACGACACCCGGCAGATCCAGACCGCGCTCAAGGCGTTCCATGCAGCCGCAGCGCCCAAACCCCGCACTCTCTGAGAGATCAACGCACCCGGCTCTTGCCGCACGCTGCGTATTGGGTTGTCAGGACTTGTGCGCGTTGTCGCACGCCATGTTCTATGGTGCAATGCCCCCGGGACCCCCCATAACGCATTCACACCAGGAGATTCCATGAAAAAGCTTCTTTCCTTGACTGCACTCGGACTGGCCCTGTCAGTGGGCTTTGGTGCCCACGCCGCCGAAGACGCCAAGGCCCCCACCAAGCAGCAATCGAAGATGGCGACCTGCAACAAGGACGCCGGAGAGATGAAAGGCGACGAGCGCAAGGCGTTCATGAAGACCTGCCTGAGCAACAAGCCCGCCACCCAGCAGGACAAGATGAAAACCTGCAACGCTGATGCCAAGGCCAAGACCCTCAAGGGCGATGAGCGCAAGGCCTTCATGAGCGAGTGCCTGAAGAAGTAAATTCGCGCACAGTGCACCTTCCTCGGTGCGCCCTCAAAAGAAAAGCCCGCCAGCAGCAAGCCTGGCGGGCTTTTTTTTATGGGGTACTTGCACTTACCAGCCGCGCGCCCAGAACACCGCAATCACAGCCACCACGGGCAGCACATGCGACTGGATCATCACCAGGCGGCGCACCCGCGCGACTTCCGTGGCGGGCGGCAGCGCGCCGGTGCTGCGCAGGTTCTGGCGCCAGCGGCGAAACGCGGCCGAAGGCACAAACGACAACAGGACCATGGCCAGCACCAGGGTGATCTTGATGTGGAACAGGGGCTGCGACAGGTACCACGACGCGCCCTTGACGCCCCAGATCAACCGGGCCAGACCACTGCCAATCATCACCGCCCCGGCCACACCGTAGATCACATCCAGCCGGGCCAGCCGCTCGACCACGGCGGCATTGAGCCACTCGATGCGGCACAGCGCCGCCTGGCTGGACAGGAAAACCACAAAGGTCAGGATGGCCAGCAGATGAAAGGCGGCCAGAACGGCTTCGAGGGTCATGGTGGGAGTTCCTTGTAGTGCCCCAGGCTCCTGAGCGGCTCAGAGCGCTCACAGTACTGTCAGGCAGGGCAGTCATTGTGCTTGATGGCGCTGACTCGACACTACCCACCACAAAAGCGGCAATCAGGCCACGGTGCGAGCCACCGAACCCACGGGCACATCCGCCGGCACCACAGGCCCCAAGGCCGCAGACACCGCGAGCGGCATCGGATGGCCGTTCATCGCCGCGTCCAGGCGCTCGTGGTCCAGCGCATTCTCCCAGCGCGAGACCACCACCGTGGCCACGGCATTGCCGATGAAGTTGGTCAGCGACCGGCATTCGCTCATGAAACGGTCCACGCCCAGAATCAGCGCCATGCCAGCCACCGGCACTTCGGGCACCACGGCCAGGGTGGCGGCCAGGGTGATGAAGCCCGCGCCCGTCACACCCGCTGCGCCCTTGGACGACAACATCGCCACCAGCAGCAATGCTACCTGGTGGCCCAGCGTCAGTTCGGTGTTGGTGGCCTGGGCGATGAACAGCGCCGCCAGCGTCATGTAGATGTTGGTGCCATCCAGGTTGAACGAGTAGCCCGTAGGCACCACGAGACCCACCACCGACTTGCTGCAACCGGCCTTTTCCATCTTTTCCATCAGCGATGGCAGGGCGGATTCAGAAGACGAAGTGCCCAGCACCAGCATCAGCTCGGCCTTGAGGTAGCGGCACAGCTTGAACACAGAGAAGCCACACAGGCGCGCCACAAAGCCCAGGATCACTACCACAAACAGCAGCGAGGTGATGTAGAACGAGCCCACCAGCCACGCCAGGTTGACCAGCGAGCCCAGGCCAAACTTGCCGATGGTAAAGGCCATGGCGCCAAAGGCACCGATGGGAGCGGCCTTCATCACGATGCCCACCACCTTGAACACGGGCGTCGTCAGCGCGTCCAGAAAGTTCAGCACCGGCCGGCCTGCCTCACCCACCATGGCCAGGCCGATGCCGAACAGCACGGCCACCAGCAACACCTGCAGGATGTTGTCGCCCACGAACGGGCTCACCAGCGTCTTGGGGATGATGTCCAGCGCAAAGCCAGTGAGTGTCATCTCATGCGACTTGGCCACGTAGCCCTTCACGGCGGTCTGGTCCAGGTCGGCCACATTGATGTTCATGCCCGCGCCGGGCTGCACCACGTTGGCCACCACCAGGCCCACCACCAGGGCCAGCGTGGAGAAGAACAGGAAGTACGCCATGGCCTTGCCGAACACGCGGCCCACGGTGGAGAGCTGCGACATGCCAGCGATGCCGGTCACGATGGTCAGGAAGATCACCGGAGCGATGATCATCTTGACCAGCTTGATGAACGCGTCACCCAGCGGCTTGAGCGCCTCGCCGTAGGACGGCTCGAAATGGCCCAGCAGAACGCCCAGGACGATGGCGAACACCACCTGGAAGTACAGTTGCCGGTAAAAAGGCAGCTTCAAGGTCGAGGCTGCGGGAGCGGAATGGTTGTGCATGGAACGGGTCTCCTGGGGTCACGGGTCTGCACCACCGGGGTGCCTCCGGCGCGCGTCAAGGGTGCCGTTTGTACCGCTGCACTTTGTTTCAGCCGATAACCTATTGGTATTAGTCGAGAGCGGCTTCATAGGAGAGCGCGTGCACCAAATCAGGGTAACTACTTAGTCCCCAGCCTGGTGCAGCACCCTCCCACCCGCACCCAATTGGCCTTGGTGCCGCACAACCACCCCGCTGGATTCCCATGCCCACGCCCCGCCTTCGCCAGTTCTGGACGCTGCTCATCCTGCTAGCGGGCACGGTGGCCAGCATGTTCGCCGCCGGCCAGTGGGCCTGGCACCGGTCCTTGCTGGACGAAAGCGAGAGCGTGCAGCGCCAGCTGGCCCTGTACGGGCAGACGCTGGCCCAGCGCATCGACCGCTACCGCACTCTGCCCGAGGTGCTGGCCCTGGACGCGCAGTTGCAGGACGCCCTGCGCCGCACCCTGAGCACCGACGAGATAGCGCAGCTCAACCGCAAGCTGGAGCAGGCCAACGGCGCCAGCCAGTCCTCCACCCTCACCCTGCTCGACCGCGACGGCCTGGCCGTGGCCGCCAGCAACTGGCGCACGGCCACCAGCAACGTGGGCGTGGACTACAGCTTTCGCCCCTATGTGCAGCAGGCGCTGGCCCAGGGGCGCGGCAGCTTCTACGGCATTGGCGTGACCACGGGCGAGCCGGGCTACTTCCTGTCGCAGGCCATCCGTGACGACAGCGGCCACATCCTGGGGCTGGTGGCCATCAAGATTGCGCTGCAGGAGCTGGAGCGCGAATGGCTGCAGACACCCGACATCGTGCTCGCGTCGGACGCGCATGGCGTGGTCTTTCTCGCCAGCCAGGACGCATGGCGCTACCGCCTGCTGGAGCCGCTGGACGACGAGGAGCGCCGCGAGCTGAACGCCACGCGGCAATACTCCGACCAGCCGCTGCGCCCGCTCGACGTGCGCGTGGACGACCGCCTGGACAACGGTGGGCGGCTGGTGCGCGTGCAAC
>NZ_JADHVT010000086.1 GCF_016783915.1 Acidovorax sp. | reverse complement strand
AGTTGCTGGACACCAAGCTGCTGGCCACGCTGACCACGCCTGCACTGCTGGAGAAGGCGCTGGCGCTGTGCATCGAACAGGGCCAGCTGCGCCGCCACGCCGAACGCATTCGCACCCGGCTCGATGCCGCGCGTGCGCGCAGCGTCAAGCTCGCCCTGGGGGCGGGCTGTACCTTCGCGGCCGAGCCGGTGGGGTTGTTTGGCTGGGTGGAGACCGGGGTGGACACCGATGCGCTGTCCCAGCGCATGCTGGACGAAGGATATCTGCTGGCGCCCGGTGCGTTGTTCCATGCAGAGCGCAAACCCAGCACGCTCATGCGCATCAACTTCGCCACCACGCAGGAGGCCGCGTTCTGGAAGACCTTTGCTCGCGTGCGCGACGAGCAGGCGAGGTAGATAGCCGGAAGCGGCTCAACTGTGCAGGGCAGGTGCTTCATCGCATTGCCTGCTTGAACTCGCACAAGGTGAAGCCCTGTCTTTTGACACGGGGGCGGGCCCTCTCGGTGCTACTGCGGAACAAGCTCTGCCCGGCCGCTGGGTGCGTGTATCCCGTTGGAGGAAGACGCGGAGCAGTTCTGGCGTGCTTATTTCCTTACCACTTCCAGATCAGACAACACCCGCAGCAACGCGCGATTGACCTCTTCGAGATCCATCTCGAAGGTCTCGCACAGCTGGCGAATGGCGCTGGCGTCGTCCGTCTCCAGCGCGCAGGCCATCTGCAGGCCGCCGGTGTAGGGACCGGTGCGCAGCACGGTGGCGTCGTAGATGCGTTCGGACAGGGGCAGGCGCTTGAGGATGGTGCCGAGCGGCTCGCCCAGCAGCTCGTCGAGCTGGGAGAGCAGGCCGCACAGGTAGATCTCGCGGCGCAGGTCGTTCTCGATGCCTGCATCCAGCAGCCGGGCAGTGAGCTGGGCGCGGATCACCATCGCTTCGCGCACGGGCTGCATGTTGGCCTCGGTACTCGCATGGGGTAGCTGGTCGGACAGCCAGCGCTTGATGGAGCTGTAGCCCATCATCACCAGGCCCCGGCGCAGCGAGTCGATGCCGGTGCGCAGGCCCAGGGCGGCCGAGTTGGTATAGACCATGAAGCGGTAGGCGAGCAGCGGGTCTTCGCCCATGATGTCTTCGAAAGTCTCCAGCGACTGCTCATCGTCGATGGCCTTCATGAGCTTGAAGATCACCGCGTGCGAGGGCTGCTGCGGGTGGTGGCGCAGGCTGTAGAGCACGTCCTCCGTCGGCCACCCAGCCAGCGCCATCGCGTTGCCCTGGTCCAGACAGTGCTCCATGAGGGCCCGGCTGGCGATGTTTTCGTACATCTGGCCGGCCAGCACCGGGCTGGGAGGGCGCTTGGCAGCCGGCGCCAAAGCAGCGGCTGCGGCGCTGCCGGGGCGAGGCGGTGCGGTCTGCAGTGCAGCCACGGCGTCTTCGGGGCGCAGTGTCAGCAGGCTGTTGTCGAAGCAGCGGGCTATTTCGGGTTCCGGCAGCTTGTCCATGTCGCCCCGCCACACCAGGCGCAGCCCGCGTTGGTGCGCGGCCTTCACGCGGTCGTAGATGGCCGAGTCCGACAGCCACTCACCGCGCACCTCGATCCAGGGCGCGGCGCGCGGCGCGTTTTCAAGCAGGTCGCACAGCAGCTGGCGGGTCTGTGCCGAGATCAGCAGCGGCGGCGAGCTGGCCGACCACAGCTCCTGCAGCGTGCGCAGCAGGTGGCCGCCATCGACCGTTGCCGAGGCCTCGTTGTGGGCATACAGCTGGATGCCTGCGAGTTTGCGGGCGCGATTCCACAAAGGGCGATAGCCCAGGATCAGGCTACCTAGGACGGATTGGACCATGTGCTCTCAGGCAAAAAACAGGGCCAGCCAGTGCGCGCGGGATGGGGGGCGCCGCGTTGCACCAACCGGTGCTGAAGCCTGGTGGCACAGGGTGCGATGGGCGCTGCGCCCGAACACCCCCTGCCGCGCAGACTGCTAGCCAATAAAGTTGAACAGCGACAACTTCTGAACCTGTGCATAGGACTTGAGTGCAGCCTCATAACCCACCTGCTGGTTCTGGAAGTCGGAAATGCCCTTGATCATATCGAGATCCTCTGCCCGCGAACGGTCGCCTTCGAGCTGGATGGAGCGCTTTTCCTGGTCGCCGGTGATGCGGTCTGCGCGGTTGAGCAGCTCGCCTGCGTAACTGCGCATGTTGTGTACGCGTTCCAGTCCCACATCGATATTCGCCAGTGCCTGCCCCACGGCCTGGATGGCGCCGTTGTTGTTGGGAGCGTTGCGGATGCCATTGATGGCGCTGTCCAGCGTGCTGAACATGCTCGCGCTGGGCTGCAGGGTGACGGTATCCCCGTTGGCCGGGTTGCCCTTGATGTCGAAGGAAAGTCCTGGAATGCCGGGAACTGAAATGGTGACCGGCTTGTCGCTTGGGTAGTCTGGCACCACCACGGGGGCGGAGACAGCACCCGTGGTGGTGTTGGTGATGGTGTAGGTGGCTGTGCTGGTACCCGTGGTGGCGCCTGGACCCACTGCGCTGAAGGTGAGGGTGTAGTTGTCACCCGTCACCAAGGCTTTGTTGGTGGCCGTGATCGCCGTGGTGGTGAGCTGTCGGCCTACCGGGATGTTGCTGACCCCGGCGGTGTAGACACCGTCGCGGTTGGGGTCGAACATGAAGGCAGAGTCACCGTCGAGCGCACCTGGCACCGTGACGCCATTGCTCGCCGTTTGACCCGGCAAGCCCTGGAAGCTGTAGTCGGGCGAGCTGCTCAGGGGCCCCAGGAACGGCGCCAGCGCACTGCCTAACGCACTTAGCAAAGGGATGCCGTTGGTGTCTTTTCGGTTGGCAACTTCCAGCAGCTGTTCCCGCAAACCCTGGAGTTGGTTGGCCACGGTGGCACGGTCGTTGGGGGTCATGCTGGCGTCGCCCGCACTGACCACCAGCTCCCGAAAGTTCTGGATCAGATTCACTGCGTCGCCCAACGAGGATTCACCCTGCGCAATCGCATTGCGCTGGGTTTCCAATGCGCGCTGTTCGGTCTGGATGCGTGACAGGCGGTTGAGTGCACGCTCGGCCTGCGCGGCCGACACCGGATCATCGCTGGCGCGTACCACGCGTTTGCCCGACGTCAGGTTCTCCTGCAGCGTGGTCAGGCTGGTCTGGCGCGCGCCCAGGTTGCGCAGCGCGTTGTCATACATGTTGGCCGTGCCGACGCGGTAGATGTTTGTGCTCATGTCGAACTCCTCACGCCAGGGGTGGTATTCATCGGCCCAGGCCCTGGATCAGCGAATCAAAAATGTTCTGCGCAATCTGGATCATCTTGGCGGATGCCTGATAGGCCTGCTGGTATTGGATCAGCTTGGCCGCCTCTTCGTCCAGGTTCACACCCGATACTGCCGTGCGGTCGCGCTCCAGGTTGGTGGCGATGGTCGAGGACAGCTGTTCCGCAAACTTGGCGCTTTGGGTGCGTGTGCCTACCTGGGCAATCGCGCTGGCGTAGCCGTCGCTCAAGGTCGATTCGTCGAACATCTTCACATCGCGCAAGCCCATCAGAGCGTTCGCGTTACCTGCGTTGCGGGTATAGGCGTCGCCATACTGCGGGTCCAGGGCGTTGCCGATCACCACGGTGTCGCCCGTCTTGGGGGTGCCCTGCAGCGTGATCTGCCAGCCGTTGATCGAGATGGGCTGGCCCGAGGTGTAGGGCTGCGCAGTCGCCAGCGAGGTGGGCGGCGCGGTCCCGCGGTCGAGCACGTCGTAGGTCGTGGGGGGGCCGGCGGTGAACTGCAACTGGATACCCCCCAGGATGGGCGGAATGGCTGCTGGACTGGCATTGGCCGGCAGCACCAGCCCCGGCGGGTTGGGCAGGCCCGTGGCCTTGAGGCTGCCCAGCTGCATGGTGCCGCCGTTGGCCGTGCCCATGGCGGCGTTGATGGGGTTGGCGGCTGCCAGGTCGCGCGGCGAATACACCAGCGCCTGGATGTTGTTGGCAGCTGTGCTGAACGGCTTGAACAGCATGCGCTCGCCAGGGTTGCCGGGCGTGGTCAGGTTGAAGTTGAGCCCGTCGATCTGCAGCGTGGCCAGGTTGGCTGCATTGGTGAACGGGGTTGATTTGCCGTCGGACAGGCGTACCACCTGCCCGGCCGTGCCCGTGGTGAAGCGAATTTCATAGTCGGACGCAGCAAACTGCGTGGGGCCTGTGAAGGACACTGTGCCCACGCCCGCGCCGTTGGTGTAGCCCGGCATGCTGGTGGGCAGCGCGAACAGGTCTTTGCCCGGCACGCCGTCGAGCGTCAGGCCCAGGTTCTGCTGCTCGTTCATCGTCATGCCGATGGCGAGCGCCATGCGGCCCAGCAGATTGCGCCCTTCGCTCAGGTCCGTGTTCTGAAAGCGCAGCAGGCCCGAGACAGTGCCCCCGCCCAGCAAGTTCTCGTCCAGTTCGACAGGGGTGGCTCCGGGACGATTGAAAAACAGCTTGGACTGGCCGCTGCCCGGGAAGGCCGTCGCATCGTCGAGCGACAGGCTGGTGGCCGTACTGCCCAGCACCAGGGGCTGGCTGCCCGCCACGAACAGGCCCACGGTGCCGTCATCCGCCGGGATCTGGGTGGTCTGCACATACTGGTTGATGTCGCGGATGATCTGGTCGCGCTGGTCCAGCAGGTCGTTCGGGCTCTGGCCGTTGCCGGTGGCGCGGGCGATCTGCTCATTGATGGCCGCCATTTGTGTCGCCAGGCTGTTGATGGCGGTCACGCTGCTTTGCAGCTGTTCCTTGACGGTGTATTCGATCTCGTTGAGCCGGTCGCCCGCCGTGCGCATGCGTGCAGCCGTTTCGTCCAGCCGCGTGAGGACCACCGTGCGTGCCGTGATGTCGGTCGGGCTGCTCACCGCGTCCGAGAACGCGTTCATCATGTCGTTGATGGCGGCGCCCAGGCCCTGGGTGCCGCCGCTGAATACTTCCTGCAACTGGCTCAGGCGCTGTGCACGGATGGCATCGGCCGCCTGGGTCGATCCGGCAGCGGCCGACTGGCGCGTGAGCAGCTCACTCTGGTTGCGCAAGATGGTCTGCACATCCACACCCTGGCCGATGTAGCCGCCGCCCGTGAACTGGCCCTGCACGGTCTGCAGCACCACTGTCTGGCGCGAATATCCGGGCGTGTTGACGTTGGCAATGTTGTGGCCTGCCGTCTGCAGGGCCACCTGGTTGGCGAGCAGTGCGCGGGCGCCGACGTTGAGCAGACTCATGGCTTACCTCGGTTCTTCTCGTCCATCACGCCTGGGCGCGCTGTACGCGCAGCGCACTGTTGATGGCGCCGCTGAGCTTCTTGGCGTAATCAGGGTCGGTGGCGTAACCGGCCTTTTGCAGCTCGGCTGCGTAGGCCACGGCTGAGCCCGTCTTGGCCGTGGCCTGCGCTTTTTCGTAGCGCGGGTTGTCGGTGATGAGCTTGGCGTAGTCGCGGAACGAGTCCTCGTACGAGTCGTAAGCGCGGAACTTGGCAACCACCTTGCGCGGTGTACCGTTGATGTATTCGGTGGTGGTGACCTCTGCCACCTTACCGGTCCAGCCCTTGCCCGCCTTGATGCCGAACAGGTTGAACGAGTTGTCACCGTTGGCGGTCTTGATCTCGCTCTTGCCCCAGCCGGTTTCGTGACCCGCCTGGCCTAGCATGAAGCTGGCAGGAATGCCGCTGTCCTGTGCCACGCGTTCGGCGGTACCACTCAGGTGTTGAACAAAACCCTCGCGGCCTTTGGGAACGGGCAGGGTAGTGTCACTAACCGATGTTTTCGTGGCTGCCGCAGAGCGGGGCTGGGTCTGCTGCAGGCTCAGCGTTGACGGCACCGAAAAGTTGGCATCAGCGCCCCCCATCTGGCGCGAGAGCTGGCGGGCGATGGCTTCTGACAGGCCGCCCTGCAGGCCGGACATGTTGACTGACAGCTGCTGGTCCAGCATGTCCTGGCCCAGGTTGGCCTGCTCACCCTCCATCAGGCCGGACTTCATGGTGGCGTCGCGCATGCTCTTGATGAGTTCGCGCATGAACAGCGATTCAAACTGCTTGGCCGCCTCGCGCGTGACCTGTGAGCTGTTGGCGGTGCCCGCTTCGTACTTGAGGGAGTTGAGCGAGCGGATATCGACTGCCAGCGCGTTCGACGGGCTGGTGGTGCTGGACGAAGGCAGGGTCAGGGCCATGGTCGCTCCCGGTGGATGGTGCGCGCAGCGGCGGCAACAAGGCGGGCCATGTCAGATCACCTCCAGCTCGGCGTTCAGCGCGCCGGCGGCCTTGATGGCCTGCAGGATGGCCAGCAGGTCGCCGGGTGTGGCGCCCAGCGTGTTGAGGGCCTTGACCACGTCTGCCAGCTGCGGCGACGCGGGCATCTGGATCACGTTGCCCGGCTCCTGGTTGATGGTGATGTCGCTCTTTTGCGTGACCACTGTCTGCCCTTGCGAAAACGCATTGGGCTGGCTGACCACGGGTGTGGAGCTGATGGTGATCGAGAGGTTGCCATGGGCGATGGCACAAGGCCCCAGCGTGACCGACTGGTTGAGCACCACCGAGCCCGTGCGGGCGTTGATGACCACCTTGGCGGAGGGCGTGGAGGACTCGAGCGGCAGCTCTTCCAGGTCGGCAATGAAGCCGACGCGGGCGCCGGGGTCGATGGGGGCGCGCACCTGCACCGTGCGGCCATCGAGCGCGGTCGCCAGGCCGTTGCCCAGCTTGGCGTTGATGACCTGAGCCACGCGGCGGGCGGTCTGGAAGTCCGAGGCGTTGAGACCCAGGTTGATCGTGTCGCCTTCGTTGAGCGGGGTGGGCACAGCCCGTTCCACCTGCGCCCCCAGCGGGATACGGCCTGCGCTCAGGTGGTTGATCTGCACCTTGCTGCCACCGGCCGATGCACCTGCGCCGCCCACCACCATGTTGCCTTGGGCCAGTGCATAAATTTCACCATCAGCGCCGCGCAGCGGTGTGACGATGAGTGTGCCGCCCTTGAGGGACTTGGCATTGCCCATGGACGAGACGTTCACATCGATCTGCTGGCCTGGCTGGGCAAAGGCGGGCAGTTGCGCCGTGACGATCACCGCCGCCACGTTCTTGAGCTGCAGCTGCGACGCCGTGCCGGGTGGCAGGCTGATGCCCATCTGCTGCAGGTAGTTGGACATGGCCTGCGTGGTGTAGGGCATCTGCGTCGTCTGGTCGCCGGTGCCATCCAGCCCCACCACCAGGCCGTAGCCGGTTAACTGGTTGCTGCGCACGCCCTGCACCGCCGCCACTTCCTTGATGCGCAAGGCCTGTGCAGGTGTTGCCAGGCCTGCGGCCACCAAGGCCAGCAGCAGCCACAGCACGCGCGCGGTGCGGGGCAGGGGGGAGTGGGACGAGGCTTTCATGGCATCCATTGTGGTGGGCCATGGCCAGAACTAAAACCCAAAAAGAAGCAGGTTCACAGGCTTATTGCAGGGGCCTGGAGCGCGCTTCGGCAAGGTGAGAACGGGCATGGCCCGTGTGCGCCCTGGTGGGTCTTTTTTGAATAAAAGCAGCCGGATGCGCCAGTGCAATATGCACAAATAGCTATTAAATTTATAGCATTTAATGGGGCGCACCCATCCACCCACCCAAAGGGTTGGAGACATGGGCCAGCGCCGATGTCCCGGCGCTCAGGGCGTGGGGACATCGCTGGCGCACAAGGCGGTCAGAACGGCGTGACGGTGTTGAAGAATCGGCCCAGCCAGCCCATGGCCTGGGCTTCGTTCTGCGCGCCGCGTCCGCGCGACTCGACGCGCACGTTGGCGACCTGGGTCGAGTTCACGATGCTGCCGGGCTGCAGCGCGCGTGGGTCCACCGTGCCCGAAAAGCGCAGTACATCCACGTTCTGGTTGACGCCGATCTGCTTCTCGCCAGTGATGACCAGATGGCCGTTGGGCAACACATCGACCACCGTGGCGGTGATGGAGCCGGTGAAGGTGTTGGCGCTTTCGGTGCCACCCTTGCCGGAGAACGCGTTGCCGGAGCTGGCGCCTACCCCTAGCTTGTCGGTGAAGCTGGTACTGGTGAAGGGCAGTGCGGTCACCCCGGCAGATACTTTGGAGTCGCGATCCACCGTAGAGGAGGATTTCTGGCTGGCTGTCACGTTTTCCACGATCTGGATGGTCACGTTGTCGCCCACCAGGCGCGCGCGGCGGTCTTCAAACGCAGGGCGGTAGCTGGCGTTGTGGAACAGCCCGCCCGTCACCGGTGGCGGGGTGCGCGGAGCGGCGGCCAGCGGGGGCGGGGTGGTGGCCAGGATGTCTACCGGCGGAGGTGGCGACAGCGTGGCGCAGCCTGCGCACAACAGTGCTGCGCCCAGCGCGGGGATGCCCGCGCGCAGCGAGCAAAGCGACTGCAGCAGGCGAAGGGAGCGTGTGAAAGTGCGCATGGCGAAGGTCCTGGGCAAAAGCGCGGGGGGTGTTTCGGTCACAGCTGGGCGAGCTTGGCCAGCATCTGGTCCGAGGTCTGGATGGCCTTGGAGTTCATCTCGTAGGCGCGCTGGGTCTGGATCATGGTGACCAGCTCTTCCACCACGTTGACGTTGGAGGCTTCCAGAAACCCTTGCTTGATGATGCCCAGGCCGTTGGTGCCCGGGGTGCCTTGCTGGGGCTGGCCGGAGGCGGCGGATTCCTTGAACAGGTTCTGCCCGATGGGTTCCAGGCCCGCGGGGTTGATGAAGCTGGCCATGGCGAGGTTGCCCACGGTCTGCGGCTGGGTGTTGCCGGGGACCGTGACCGCCACGGCACCTTCGGCACTGATGGTGATGCTGGTGGCGTTGGCCGGGATGGTGATGCCGTTGACCACGGGCAGCCCACTGGACGTGACCATGCGGCCCTGGGCGTCGACCTGGAACGAGCCGTCGCGGGTGTAGCCCACGGTGCCGTCGGGCATGGTCACTTCAAAGAAGCCGTTGCCGTTGATGGCCACGTCCAAGTTGTTCTTGGACTCCTGCAGGCTGCCTTGCATGAAGTTGCGGCTGGTGGCCACGGTGCGCACGCCCAGGCCCAGGTGCAGGCCGGTTGGCAGCTGGTTTTGCTCGGTGGTGTTGGCACCCACCTGGCGCAGGTTCTGGTAAATCAGGTCTTCGAACACCGCGTTGTTGCGCTTGTAGCCGGTGGTGGAGACGTTGGCCAGGTTGTGCGAGATGACATCGAGCTGGGTCTGCTGTGCAGACATGCCGGTCTTGGCGATCCAGAGGGAGTTGATCATGGTGCTTCCTTATGGCGGGTGCGTGCTGGGGACGGCAGCGGCATCAGCCGTTCATGCTCAGCAACTGGCTGGCGGTCTTGTCATTGGTTTCGGCGGTCTGCAGCAGCTTCATCTGCTGCTCGAACTGGCGCGATGCAGCAATCATTCCGACCATGCATTCGACCGGGTTCACGTTCGAGCCCTCCAGCGCGCCCGACAGCATGCGCGCGTTGGCGTCGTTGGGCATGGGGTCGCCCGACGTGGTGCGAAACAGCCCGTCGTCACCCCGCTTGAGCGGGTCCTCGGGGGTGGGCGTGGCCAGCTTGAGGCGTCCAATGGCCTGTGCGGGCTGGCCCGGAATCTTGGACGTCACGGTGCCGTCTGACCCGAGCGACACATCGGCACCGGGTGGGACGTCGATGGGCGCTCCGCCATCCGACAACACGGGCAGACCGGTGGGGGTGAGCAACTGACCCGTGGCCGACACCTCGAAGCTGCCCGCACGGGTGTAGGCCTCGGTGCCATCAAGCCCCTGTACCGCAAACCAGGCATTGCCTGCGGCCATGGCATCGAGGTTGCGGCCGGTGCGTTGCACGGGGCCGGGGGTGTTGACGTAGCCCGAGGTGGCCTCGAGCGCAAACACGCGCGTCTTGGCGCCATCGCCTTGCAGCGGCACCGAGCGGAAGGTGGACATCTCGGCGCGGAACCCGCCGGTGGACACGTTGGCCAGGTTGTTGGACAGCACCGCCTGCCGGTGTGCGGCGGCGTTGGCGCCCGTCATCGAGGTGTAAATGATGCGGTCCATGGGGGCTCTCCGGTGTCCTGGGCGGGTTCAGTAGGGGCTCAGCCGATCAGCGCAGGTTCACCAGGGTGGACATCACCTGGTCTTGCGTCTTGATGGTCTGTGCATTGGCCTGGTAGGCGCGCTGGGCGGTCATCATGTTCACCAGCTCGGCCGTGAGGTCCACGTTGGAGTCTTCGAGGGCGCCCGAGCGCAGCGAGCCAAAACTGCCATCCGTGGCGGTGCCGACGACGGGCTGGCCCGACTCGAACGTGGCCACCCAGTTGTTGCTGCCCACCGAGGCCAGGCCCTGCGTATTGCGGAAGCTCGACAGCGCCAGCTGGCCCTCGGCACGCGTCACGCCGTTGGAATAACGGGTCATGATCATCCCGTTGTTCTCGATGTTGATGCCGGTCAGCTCGCCCGAGGTATAGCCGTCCTGGCTCAGGTTGGACACCGCAAACTTCTTGCCGAACTGCGTCACCTTGTCCAGGCTCACGTCCACGGTATAGGTGGGCAGGTTATTGGGGTTGGGCGGCGTGGGGTTGATGGTGAGCGGCAGCGAAAAGCCCGTGGCGGGTGGCGTGGCCACCGGGCCGGTGATGGCGCCGTTGTTGTCGAACGTGATCTGCCCGATGGGCGTGGCCACCACGGGCGGCACAGCGGTGGGGTCGTCCAGGGCGTCGTACACGTCCCAGGTGTTGTCGGTAGCGGTTTTCTGAAAGTACAGGCTCACCGGTTTGGCCACGCCCTGGCTGTCGAACACGTTGATCGACGTGCCATAGGTCGCACGCGGCGTGGCCGGGATGGGTGGCGTGGCTGCAGGGTCGCCAGCCGCGTCGGTGGCGCGGGCGTCCAGGTTGAAGGCCGCCGTGATCTTGGTGGTCTGCTTGGCGGGAATCGGCTCGGCGGTCGGAAACACCATGGGGATGGGGTCGGTGCCGGTGCGCAGACCGGTGACCGGGTCTACCGGGAAGCCCATCACCTTGGCGTTATCGTTGGTGATCATGTTGCCTTCCTTGTCCAGCTTGAAGTTGCCGGAGCGGGTGTAGGCGGCGGTGCCATCGGGCAGGGTCAGGCTGAAGAACCCGTTGCCGTTGATGGCGACATCCAGGCTGTTGCCGGTGATGGTGAGATTGCCCTGGGTGAACTGCTGCGCCACGGCAGCCACTTCCACGCCGATGCCCGCGTTGGAGCCACCTGCCGAGCCGATGGCCGAGGCCACCATCTCCGCAAACTCGGCCCGCGAGGCCTTGAACCCGACAGTGTTGGAGTTGGCAATGTTGTGCCCGATGACATCGAGGTTCTTGCTGGCGGCGTTCAAGCCGGACAGGCCTTGCTGAAAACTCATGGTGTTCTCCTGTTGACGCGATACGAAGCAGGCTGGTGCTACACCAAGGCCTTGATCTGGCTGTAGTTGATGGTTTTGCCGTTGGACAGGCTGAGCACCAGCTGCCCGTCCTCTGCGCCTGCTGCGGTGACCTTGGCCAGGCTCAGTGCGGTGGAGTCCAGTTTGGTGGAGCCATTGACAGCCGTTACGCGGAACTGCAATGCGTCGGTGGCGCCGGTGTATTTGCTGGCGTCCCAGTCGAAGGCGTGGCGGCCTGCCGCCTTGGCGCCCAGGTCGATGGTGTCCACCACCTGGCCGCCTGCGGTCGTGACCTCGATCTTCACGTTGGTGGCGGCCGAGCCCAGTTCGAAACCGCCCTTGCCGATCTTGTCGGCCACCGCCAGGCTGGAGCCCTCGGTCAGCACACTGCGGCCCACCAGGGCCGTGCCTTGCATGACTTGCAGCGAGTTGAACTGCGCAGCCATGCTCTGCATGGTCTGGTTCAGTTGCTGGATGCCGGTCACGGTGTTGATCTGCGCGATCTGCGAGGTCATCTGGGCGTTGTCCAGGGGGTTCATCGGGTCCTGGTTGTTCAGCTGCGCGACCAGCAGTTTCAAGAAGCGGTCTTGCGCGGCGGCCGGGTCGGTGGACGCGTTGGCCTTGGCGCTGGACGAGTCCGTTACCGTGGGGGCGTTGGTGGCACTGAGAATCATGGTGGTGTCCTTCTTGGAGCAGGCTCTTGCCTTACTGGCCCATCTGCAGGGTCTTGAGGAGCAGCGACTTGGCCGTGTTCATGACCTCGACGTTGTTCTGGTACGAGCGCGAGGCGGAGATCATGTTGACCATCTCCTCGACCGCGTTGACGTTGGAGTGCGTCACATAGCCCTGCTCGTCCGCCGATGGGTGGCTGGGGTCGTGCACGCGGCGGCCGGGCACATTGCTTTCGCTGACACCGCTTACCTTGACGCCTGCGGAGCTGTCGGCCCCCATGGGCGCTGTCTGGAACACCACCTGGCGGGCCTTGTAGGCATTGCCGTCGGGCCCCGCCACAGCATCCACGTTGGCGAGGTTGCTGGCCACCACGTTGAGCCGCTGCGACTGCGCACTGATGGCGCTGCCCGATACATTGAAAATCGAAAACATGGACATGGGGTGGCTCGCTTTCTGCGCTGCAGGGCTGGCTGCTTATTGGCCCTGGATGGCGCTTAGCATGGTTTTGGCGTTGCCGTTGATGAACCGCAGCGTGGCTTCGTAGCGCACTGCGTTGTCCACGAAGTTGGCGCGCTCGCGGTCCAGGTCCACCGAGTTGTTGTCCAGGCTTGGCTGCGTCTGCACGGCATAGCCCAGAGCACCGTGTCGGTCGATGCTGGTGCTGGAATTCACCGTGGGCAGCGGGATGTGGTGTGGATCTGTGGTGCCAGCGGTTCCGTAGGTGCCGCTGGTGGCAAGTCGCGTGACCGCCGCGCCAGGCGCGCCCGTTGCCGAAGAAGTCATGCCCGTGGCCTCGCGCAGCGCGTCGCCAAACTTGAAGTCGCGGGCCACGTAGCCAGGTGTGTCGGCGTTGGCAATGTTGCTGGCGATGGCGCGCTGACGTTCCCCGCGCAGCACCAGGGCGTTGCCGTGAAAATTCAGCTGGTTGGTCATCTTGTCAAGCATGTGTGCCTCACACCGTCGGTTGCAAAGT
Organism: Acidovorax sp.; assembly: GCF_016783915.1. GTDB lineage: Bacteria > Pseudomonadota > Gammaproteobacteria > Burkholderiales > Burkholderiaceae_C > Acidovorax. The sequence goes on along the minus strand of NZ_JADHVT010000086.1, from coordinate 6,413 downwards.
CGCCAGCCCCAGGGGGCTTTTTGGCGTTGCTCGATTATGGAAACCGCGCCTTTTTTCTAAAGCGCGAAGAAGTGGCAAATGGATGCGCAGTTCCGGGTTTTGCGCCTGGGCCATCTGCCTATAGTTCCAGGGGTGAAATGGCCACTGCCTTCCGTAGCACCTCGTGCGCGGGCAGCCTGCCAGCCGATGCCCAGGAGGCCCCTATGACCGCCCACTTCCTTTTTTCTGACACCAGCACCGACGCCGCGCTGTGCGGCGCCACCCGGCAGACGCTGGTTGTGCGTGCCGGCGACTTGGTGCGTACGTTCTGCCTGGTGGGTGTATTTGCTGTGGCTGCGCTGGGTCCCAGTGGTGTTGCGCACGCCCAGTCGGCGGCAGACCCCGCGGCGGACCTTGGGCCGCTTACCCAGCGCTGGCTGGACGATGCCCTGGCTCGCAATCAGTCCTCTGCGCTGCCGCTGCGTATGGAAGTAAGTGTTGGCTCACTGGATTCACGTCTGCGGCTGGCTCCCTGTGCGCGGGTTGAACCTTATCTGCCCGTAGGTGCCCGCCTGTGGGGCCGCACTCGCCTGGGGCTGCGCTGTGTGGAGGGCGCCACTGCATGGAATGTGTTTTTGCCCGTTACGATCAAAGCGTTTGGCCCGGCATGGGTGCTGACCAACAATGTGGCACCGGGCGCTGTGTTGACCGCCAATGACGCCACCGAGGCCGAAGTGGACTGGGCGGCTGATACCTCTCCCGTATTGGCCAATCCCGACCTGTGGGTGGGCCAGACCGCTGCCCGCCAGCTGGTGGCGGGGCAGGCGGTGCGCCAGGCCATGGTGCGTGCCCCCCTGCTGTTCAAGGCCGGTGCGCAGGTGAAGGTCGTGGCCCAGGGGCCGGGTTATGCGGTCAGTTCTGCGGGCCAGGCGCTGACCGCGGGTTCTGCCGGACAGACTGTGCGTGTGCGCATGGAGAATGGGCGCATTGTCAGTGGGACTGTGAATGATTCTGGGACGGTGGACGTCACTCTGTGATGACGCCCCGGTAATAAATGGCTAAAGTCCGGGCCAGATGGGTCGAAAACATTGCTACTGATGCCCCACATCCAACGGGGTGGTGGAGAGAGCGATGAAGATAGGTCAAACACCGGAACTGCCGGGCGGGTTGCCGCCGACGGGGCTTGCCAAGCAAGCCAAGGCCCCAGCAAGCGCTGCTGAGGGAGCCACTAAAGACGCACTGGTTGCGTCATCCGCCGGTGTGCCTGTCACCGTTTCCACCGCAGCCCGGGCGCTCAGCCCCGCCACCCGCAGCACGGCAGATTTTGATGCTGGGAAGGTCAAGGCCGTGCGCGCAGCCATCGATAAGGGTGAATTTTCGGTAGATGCCGAAGCCATCGCCGACAAGCTGCTGTCCAATGCCCAGGAGATCCTGTCCCGCTCGCGGGGTTGACCGGCATTTTGCTCCGGGGCGCAATCCATCGCACAATGCGCCATGTCTCTGGAAGAATCTCTCTCTGCTGTTGAGCAGCTGATCGAACAAGTCTCCGCCGCACTTCTCGCGGCAGACCCCACCTCCCTGGAAAAACACAGTACGGCCTTGCGTGATGCAGCGGCCGATTTTTCACGTGTGCTGGAGCAGGCGGCCGCGCGTGGGTTGCCTCTGCCGGCGTCGCTGCAAAAGCGCGCGGATGCGATCCGCAGCATGCTGGTCCTGCACCGTGAGAGCCTGGCCCGGCTTGCTGCCAGCACGGACCGTCAGGCCGCCGGCTTGCTGCCTCCCTCCAATGCGGCGGCTACCTATGGCGATGGCCTGGGTACTCGCGGAACCGCGCCGGGCGTAGCGCGCATCTACCGGTCCGCAAGCTGAGCGCCATCCATTGTTCTGAAGGGGTTGTGGGCCAGGTCGCAACAAGCGTCGGCCCGTAACCCTAGGGCCCTGCGCAACGACCTGCGCGGCGCCTGGTGTCCGCCGGTAGGCGCGCTCAGTGCGCGCGCATCTTGGCCCGCAGCCGGGCAATGGACTGGCTGTGCAGCTGGCACACGCGCGACTCGGTGACGCCGAGCACGGCAGCGATCTCCTTGAGGTTCATGTCATGTTCGTAGTACATGCCCATGATGTGCTGCTCGCGTTCGGGCAGGGTTTTGATGGCGTTCACCAGCGACGTCTTGAGCCGCTGATCGCGCAGCAGTTCCACCGGGTCGGCTGCGCTGTCGGCAACGTGGCGGTCCAGAAACCCGTCCTCGTCGTCGTTGCCATGCGTCATGTCTTCCAGGTACACCAGCTGGGTACCACGGACTTTGCCCAGCAGATTCTGGTAGTCCGCCAGGCTCATGCCCATTTCGCCCGCAATTTCCGACTCCAGGGGGCTGCGGCCCAGCTTTTGTTCCAGCCGGTGCACGGCGTGTTCAATGTCTTTCTGGCTCTTGCGCGAGCTGCGGCTCATCCAGTCGCCCTCGCGCAGCTCGTCGAGCATGGCGCCCCGGATGCGCTGGGTGGCAAAGGTTTCAAACTGCACGCCCTGTGCCACTTCGTAGCGCGACAGGGCGTCGGCCAGGCCCATCATGCCGACCTGGATCAGGTCATCCAGCTCGACATTGGGAGGCAGCTTGGCGATCATGTGGTGCGCAATCCTCCGGACCAGCGGTACATGCTGGCGGATCATGGCATCGCGATCAAGCTGGCCTTTGGCGGTGTACATAGAGAGGGTGTTATGCACTGGTAGGGCGGGTATGCGATCTTGTTCTGGAGCCGCTTTGGGGTGACATTGCCCGATTTTTTTCCGCCTCCCGGAGCCAGCAACTTGCCAGACCGTGGGGAGCGTTTCGGGTCAACGTGGGTGCGTAGAGGTGCATCACAGGCTCTGGTCAGTGGCTCCGGACAAAATGCGCAGGAATGCCTGTCAAGTTGCTGGGTGTCAGCGCAGCCAGCGCTCCGTTCATAGTGCCCGCATTTTCCAGCAGTTGCAAGGCCAGGCGCTGCAGCTCTTGGGGGTTCTGCGTGGCAATGGTGGTGGTCCGTATGGGGCCGCCCAGATGGCGTTCGGCACAGGCCTGCAGCGTCATCAGTTGGGATTGGGCCTTGCGGCGTTCGGCCGCAGTGTTGCTGTGCAGCAAGGCGGCCACCATGCACGGCAACCCGGTGTGCAGGGCAATTTGCTTGAGGCTCTTGTAGCTGGTCATCACGCCTGCTGCGCCACTGCCCATGACCACCAGCGGCACCGTGGCCGTGTGGGTGAGAAGGGGCCCCAGGGTGGAAGCTGGCGCGTGAATCACCATGAGGCCGTAGGTCCTGAAGCAGGGCAGCAAGCTCTCCATGGGCGAGCGTGTGCTGCCGCTGGCCTTGCGGCTCAGGTGCTGCAGCCCCTTGGCCGCAGGAATCACGGCGAGGGAGGATGCGGTAGCGCCCAGGTTCAGGCTGGCGCCATCATTCCACGTGGCATGTTGCAGCAGGTGCAGCAGCCCCGGGCTGTCGTCGGATTCCTGCGCTGTGCCGTCGAGCACCACCACCGGATAGCCCAGCCGCTGCAGGCTGGCGCAGATTTGCCATAGCGTTTCCAGGCCGCTCGCCGTGTTGCCCTGGCTGGCGACCGCCAGCAGCCGCAGCTCTGCCTGCGGGGTGAGGCTGTGCAGGCTGGCCGCCTGGTGAAAACCCAGATCAAGCATCGACCAGCCCCCCCTCCGTCACGGTGTCAGGAGAATGCGAGAAGAAGAAGTTCAGGTCCGTGGCCTTGGGATCGAAAGCCGACTTGGCCGGCGACCGCATGGAGGCGCTGATGAGCTGGTGGGCGTTGGCACGCTCCCAGTCCTCGGGCACGCGCTGGCCGTTGGTCACGCCGCGCAGCACCATTTGGTGGCGGATCAGCGCGTCGATGGCGGGGCCCAGCTTCACGGCTTCGTCCACCTTGGACAGGATGGCCTGCTGCGAGCCGTCGGTTTTGAAGGCGGTCAGCACGTCATCCAGCGTGTCGCCATGGCAGCCGGCGTTGAGCACCAGCAGGCGATTCACATGGGGCAGGTCCAGCACATCCAGCATGTCGCGCTTGCGGGGGTCGCGGGGGGCCACGCCGGTGGTGTCGATCAACACCATTTTCTTGCCGCTGAGCAGGCCCAGCAGGTCTTGCAGCGCGGCGCGGTCGTGCGCCAGGTGGGCCACGATGCCCAGCATGCGTCCGTAAGTGCGCAGTTGTTCGTGCGCGCCCACACGGTAGGTGTCCAGCGTGATCAGCCCCACACTGCCAGGGCCGTGGATGCGGGCGCACATGGCAGCCAGCTTGGCGGTGGTGGTGGTCTTGCCCACACCCGTAGAGCCCACCATGGCGAAGATGCCGCCCTGTTCATAAAGGGGTGGATCGGTCTGGTCGGTCTTGAGGTTGCGTTCCAGCACCTCCATCAGCCAGCGCACCGATTCGCCCGCCGACAGGTCTTCGGGCATGCGTTCGAGCACGGCGCGGGCCAGCGATGGGGAGTATCCAGCACGGATCATCTTGAGCATCAGGTTGGACTGGATCGGGTTCTGGCGCGCCTGCCCCAGCCAGGCCAGCGTGTTGAAGCGGTCTTCGATCAGCTCTTTCATCGCGTGAAGCTCGTTCATCACGCTCTGCTGGTTGTTCGACTGGATCAGGTGGGCGCTGGGAGCTTCCTGTCGACGGCGCGGTGGCTCGGGCGGGATGTCCATCGGGATGGTGCGCAGCGGGTTGTGGCGCGCCACCGAGGGCGCGGGCATGCGTTCACGTTCTGGTTCCTGGTCGCGGCTGCGTTCAGACAGTGTCTGGGGTTCGGGACCATTCAGTGCCTCGTGGCGGCGGCGCAGCATGCGTTCGCGCACATAGTCCTGGAACGACAGCGTGCTCATGGCCAGCTGTTCGGTGTCTTCTTCGACCGGGTTGCGGCCCAGGCCCGACGCTGCTGCCGATTGGCTGGCGCGCTGTGGGGTGCTGCGCGCGGTACTGGGCGCCAGCAGGGGCGGGTTGGACGAAGCGGTGGGCGCACCACCGTCCAGAGCCGACAGCGTGTCCTCGGCCGTGGCCACCACTTCCACGCCGTTGGCCGTGGGGCGGTTGGACAGGATCAGCGTGCCGTCGCCAAAGGCCATGCGCGCCTTGGCCAGAGCCTCCCGGGAGGTGGGGGCGGTAAAGCGTTTGATGTTCATGCTGATGCACCTTTAAGGATCGGCCCAATACGGATGGTGTGGGTCTCTGGAATTTCACTGTGTGCCAGCACCTGCAGGCGGGGCGCTACGCGGCGCACCAGGCGGGAGATGGCGTTGCGGATCTGGTCGGGAACCAGCAGGCAGGCGGGCAGGCCCATCTCTTCCTGCTTGAGGGCCACTTCGGCGGCCTTTTGTGTGAGGATGTCGGCCACGCCGGGGTCGAGCGCGGGGCCTGCCGTGTTGCCCAGGGCTTGCACCAGCAGGCGCTCCAGGCCGGGCTCGATGGCAATGACGTTGAGCTCGCGGGTGGGGCCGTAGATCTGCTGGACGATGGCGGGCGAGAGCGCAATGCGCACGCGGCGGGCCAGCTCGACGGGGTCCGAGACGCCACCAGCATGCTCGGCCAGCGTTTCGATGATGGTGCGGATATCGCGGATGTGCACAGACTCTTCCAGCAGCAGCTGGAGGACCTTCTGGAACGTTGCGATGGAGACCATTTTCGGAACCACTTCTTCGATGAGCTTGGGGGCCAGCTTGGCCACGTGTTCCACCAGCTGCTGCGTTTCTGTGCGACTGAGGAGCTTGGCGGCTTGCACTTGCATCAAGTGTGACAAATGGGTGGCCATCACGGTTTCGGAATCAACGACGGTAAAACCCGCCATTTGTGCGGCTTCCTTTTGCCGATCGTCGATCCAGTGTGCTGGCAGGCCAAAGGCGGGGTCTGTAGTGGCTGTACCGATCAGTGGTGTGGTGATGCCGCCGGGGTTGATGGCTAGAAACATGCCGGGGAAGGCCTCGCCCTCGCCCACCACCACGCCACGCAGCGTGATGCGGTAGCCGCTGGGCTTGAGTTCGAGGTTGTCGCGCACATGCACGGCGGGGGGCAGGAAGCCCACTTCCTGTGCAAACTTGCGGCGCACGCCCTTGATGCGGGTGAGCAGGTCGCCTTGGCGGCTCTTGTCCACCAGGCTGATCAGGCGGTAGCCCAACTCCAGGCCCAGCAGATCCACGGGCTGCAGGTCATCCCAGGTGGCTTCGCCGTCGGTGACAGGGGCGGGCGGCGCTTCGACCACCGGGGGTACCTTCTGCCGTTCGTACATCACCCAGGCGCCGTAGCCCAGCAGGCTGCCCATCGTCAGGAACACCACGTGCGGCATGCCCGGGATCAAGCCGAGCAGAATCAGGATGCCGGCCGTCACGCCCAGCACACGTGGCGACATGAACAGCTGCTGCACGATCTGGCGACCCATGTCGTGGTCCTTGCCCACGCGCGAGATCACCAT
>NZ_JADHVT010000085.1 GCF_016783915.1 Acidovorax sp. | reverse complement strand
GTACTCATTACCACGCTGACCAAGCGCATGGCCGAGCAGTTGACCGACTACCTCACCGACAACGGTGTCAAGGTGCGCTACCTGCACAGCGATGTGGACACCGTGGAGCGGGTGGAGATCATCCGTGACCTGCGTCTGGGCGCGTTTGACGTGTTGGTGGGGATCAACCTGCTGCGCGAAGGGCTCGATATCCCCGAAGTGTCGCTGGTGGCCATCCTCGACGCGGACAAGGAGGGCTTCTTGCGGGCTGAACGCAGCCTGATCCAGACCATTGGCCGTGCAGCGCGCAACCTGAATGGCCACGCCATTCTGTACGCCGACCGCATCACCGACTCCATGAAAAAAGCCATGGGTGAGACGGAACGCCGGCGCATCAAGCAGATCGCACACAACGAGGCCCATGGGATCACGCCGCGCAGCATTGTCAAGCGGGTAAGAGACCTGATTGACGGCGTGTACAGCGAAAAAGCCGGCAAGGACGCCGAACGTTTGGAGCAGGAAGCACTGCAGCGGGCGCAGGTGGAGGACATGTCCGAGAAAGACGTGGCACGCGAGATCAAGCGCCTGGAAAAGCTCATGCTGGAACATGCTCGCAACCTGGAGTTCGAGCAGGCGGCCCGGGTGCGCGACCAGCTCACGCGTCTCAAGGACCAGGCCTTTGGCGCGCACGGCAGCGATTCCGTGGCCTTGTAAAAGGGATTGCGATTGGGAATGCGATGAGAAAATACTATTGAGTCGATTAATAACTATTTGGTTTTTTAACCCGACAGAATCAATAGGGATTTGTGCTATACTTGCACAAAACACTCAACAAAACAGCCCAACGATGAAGGGCTCCGCAGCAGGTGACTGTGCGGAGTAAGGGGCGGAGACGGTGCCTCGCTGGCAAACAGTCAGCGCAGGCGGTTTCTTCAACGAACAAGCCTTAGCACAAGGAGCTTGCGATGCGTCTCACAACCAAAGGCCGTTTTGCGGTCACCGCCATGATTGATCTGGCCCTGCGCCAGAACAACGGCCCCGTCACGCTGGCTGCCATCAGCCAGCGCCAGCAGATTTCGCTGTCGTACCTGGAGCAACTCTTTGGCAAGCTGCGCCGCCATGAACTGGTGGAATCCACCCGTGGCCCCGGCGGCGGCTATACGCTGGCTCGCAAGGCAGGCGACATCACGGTGGCCGACATCATCGTTTCGGTAGACGAGCCTATCGACGCCACGCAGTGTGGTGGCAAGGAAAACTGCCTGGGTGAAGCCGGCCGCTGCATGACGCATGAACTGTGGGCCTCGCTGAACCAGCGCATGGTCGAGTTTTTGGACTCGGTCACCCTGCAAAAGCTGGTGGACGAGCAGCTCGCCAAGGGCGTACAGATCGAGGACAAACCCGTTGTGCGCCGTGCCATCTCCACGACGCCGGTGGTCAAGCCCATCCGCGTGAACGCCCCCAATTCGGTGTTTGCGCTGGGTAACGTCTTCGCCAAATCCTGATGCTTGGTGCGCCGTGCTGGCCCTGGGGTCGGCACTGCCCTGACCGCGTTGTAATCGTTTTCTTGTTTGTTCTGCCTCTTCTGTTTGCCAGCCAGAACCTTTTACTGAGCCAGCCATGGACATGACCCCGCACTTCCCCATCTATCTCGACTATGGCGCCACGACCCCGGTAGACCCCCGGGTGGTGGATGCCATGATTCCTTGGTTGCGAGAGCACTTCGGCAATCCGGCGTCGCGCAGCCACGCCTGGGGCTGGGAGGCTGAAGAGGCGGTGGAAAAAGCGCGTGTGCAGGTCGCAGAGCTCATTGGCGCCGACCCCCGCGAAATCGTCTGGACCAGTGGTGCGACCGAGTCCATCAACCTGGCCTTGAAGGGCGCTGCGCATTTCTACAAGGGCAAGGGCAAGCACCTCATCACGCTCAAGACCGAGCACAAGGCCGTGTTGGATACGATGCGCGAGCTGGAGCGCCAAGGCTTTGAAGCCACCTATCTGGACGTGCAGGAAGACGGTCTGGTCAACATGGATGCCCTGAAGGCCGCCATCCGTCCAGACACCGTGCTGATCAGCATCCTTTTCGTGAACAACGAAATCGGTGTGATTCAGGACATCCCCGCCATTGGCGCGCTGTGCCGCGAAAAGGGCATCCTGCTGCATGTGGATGCGGCCCAGGCCACCGGTCGTGTCGAGATCGACATGAACGTGCTGCCCATCGACCTGATGAGCATGACGGCCCACAAGACCTACGGCCCCAAGGGCATAGGGGCGCTCTACGTGCGCCGCAAGCCCCGCGTGCGGCTGGAAGCCCAGATGCATGGTGGCGGCCATGAGCGCGGCATGCGCTCGGGCACCTTGCCCACGCACCAGATCGTGGGCATGGGCGAAGCCTTTCGCATCGCCAAGGAAGAAATGGCAGAGAGCAACGCCAAGGCCAAGGCCCTGCAGCAGCGCCTGCTGGACGGCCTCAAGGACATCGAACAGGTCTATATCAACGGCAGCCTGGAGCGCCGTGTGCCGCAAAACCTCAACATGAGCTTCAACTTCGTCGAAGGCGAATCGCTCATCATGGGCATCAAGGGCCTGGCGGTGTCGTCGGGCTCAGCCTGCACCTCCGCCAGTCTGGAGCCCAGCTATGTGCTGCGCGCCTTGGGCCGCAGCGACGAACTGGCGCACAGCAGCCTGCGTATGACCATCGGCCGTTTCACGACCGAAGAAGAGATTGACTACGCCATCTCCACCATCCGCGAGAACGTGGCCCGCCTGCGCGAGCTGAGCCCGCTGTGGGAGATGTACAAGGACGGCATCGACATCAGCACCATCCAGTGGGCTGCTCACTGATTCCGCACACATTCTGGACGTATTGAAGAGGTACACATCATGGCTTATTCAGACAAAGTGGTTGACCATTACGAGAACCCCCGCAACGTGGGTTCGTTCGACAAGGGTGACGATTCGGTGGGCACCGGTATGGTGGGCGCGCCAGCCTGCGGCGACGTGATGAAGCTGCAGATCAAGGTGAACCCTGAAACCGGCGTGATCGAAGACGCCCGCTTCAAGACCTACGGCTGTGGCTCGGCCATTGCCTCCTCGTCGCTGGTGACCGAGTGGGTCAAGGGCAAGACGCTGGACGAAGCCGCGGCGCTCAAGAACAGCGAGATCGCCGAAGAGCTGGCCTTGCCACCCGTCAAGATCCACTGCTCCATCCTGGCGGAGGATGCCATCAAGGCTGCTGTGCTGGACTACAAGACCAAGCACGCCACCACGGCCACTGCCGCCTGATTGTTTGACAGATAGATCGAGAGACATGGCCATTACGCTGACAGAAGCTGCAGCCCGGCACGTCAACCGCTACCTTGCCCGCCGTGGCAAGGGGCTGGGCGTGCGTCTGGGGGTCAAGACGACCGGCTGCTCGGGGCTTGCCTACAAGCTGGAGTATGTGGACGAGAGCGAGCCTGAGGACATCGTGTTCGAGAACCACGGTGTCAAGGTGCTGATCGACCCCAAGAGCCTGGCCTACATTGACGGCACTGAGCTGGACTTCGTGCGTGAAGGCCTGAACGAAGGTTTCAAGTTCAACAACCCCAACGAGCGGGACCGCTGCGGTTGCGGGGAGAGCTTCCGCGTCTGAGCGCCTTTCGTTGATGTCACACCAAACCGCCAACGCGCTCTGTGCTGGCGGTTTTTTCTTGGATTTCTCTCTCGCCCCTGCGCATGAATCTGCAATCTGACGACTTCGAACTGTTTGGCCTCGCGCGTCGCTTTGCGCAGGAGCGCAGCGCCATCGACGCGCGCTGGAAGGATCTGCAGCGCGAGGCCCACCCCGACAAGTTTGCCGCCCAGGGCGCTGCGGCACAGCGTGTGGCCATGCAATGGTCGGTACGCATCAACGAGGCGTACCAGCGCCTGAAGGACCCGATGCGCCGCGCTGCTTACCTGTGCGAACTGCACGGTGCGCCCATCCGTGCCGAAGACAACACCGCCATGCCCGCTGCCTTTCTGATGCAGCAAATGGAATGGCGCGAGGCGCTGGAAGACGCCCGAGCAGACAGCGAGCTGGACGCGTTGGATGATGAGGTGGCGCAAGCCCGCCGTGCCGCGCTGGCGCAGTGCGAGCAACTCATCGACCAGCAGCAGGACTACGCGGGCGCAGCCCGCCAGGTCAGAGCCCTCATGTTCATTGCGCGATTTGCCGACGATATTGAGCGTCGCCGAGAGCAACTGGGACAATAGGGCGGTTTTGCATTCCCCAAGGGGCCCCTCGCGTGCTGATGCGATGGCGGGCTCCACCACGTAGAGATCCGAAATTTCATGGCGCTTTTGCAGATTTCCGAACCTGGCCAATCCCCTGACCCGCACCAGCGGCGCATTGCAGTGGGCATTGACCTGGGCACCACCCATTCTTTGGTCGCGGCGGTACGCAATGGTGTGTCCGAATGCCTCCCCGATGCCCAGGGCCGGGTGCTGCTGCCCTCGGTGGTGCGCTACCTCGCCAACGGCGGGCGTCAGATCGGCTATGACGCCGTGGCGGCGCAAGCCCAGGATGCACGCAACACCATCGCCTCGGCCAAACGCTTCATGGGGCGTGGCCTGAAAGACGTGGCAGAGGCAGGAAAGTTGCCGTACGACTTTGTGGTCGCCAACGACGCTGGCGCGGGCGGCATGGTCAGTCTCGCTACGGTGGATGGCAACAAGTCACCCGTCGAGATCAGCGCCGAGATCCTCGCCACGCTGCGCTACCGGGCCGAAGACACCTTCAACGACGATCTCTACGGCGCGGTGATCACCGTGCCCGCGTACTTTGACGACGCCCAGCGCCAGGCTACCAAGGATGCGGCCAAGCTCGCGGGCATCAACCTGCTGCGTCTCATCAACGAGCCCACGGCGGCAGCGATTGCCTACGGCCTGGACAACGCCAGCGAGGGCGTCTACGCCGTGTATGACCTGGGTGGGGGTACGTTTGATATTTCCATCCTGCGCCTGACGAAGGGGGTGTTCGAGGTGATCGCCACGGGCGGCGACTCTGCCCTCGGGGGCGATGACTACGACGCCGCGCTGGCAGAGTGGGTACTGCAACAGGTGGGGCAACAGGCGGTCACGCCTGCCGATAAGTCGGCCGTGCGCATGGCGGCGCGCCAATGCAAAGAGGCGCTGACTGCTACTGATTTGGTAGCGTTCAAGGCAGATTTATCTAGCGCTTCCGTGCAGTTTGACGTCAAACGCTCGGATTTTGATGCCGTGACCGCCGATCTGACTGCCCGCTCCATGGCGGCTGTGCGCCGTGCCCTGCGCGATGCGCATCTGGCGCGCGACGAGGTGCAGGGTGTGGTCATGGTGGGCGGCTCCACCCGCATGCCGCAGGTGCAACGGGCCGTGGCAGAGTTCTTCGGCAAGGAACCGTTGACCAATCTGAACCCGGACGAAGTGGTGGCCTTGGGAGCCGCCATCCAGGCCAACCAGCTGGCAGGTAACAACACCGCAGGTGACCTGCTGCTGCTGGATGTGATTCCGCTGTCTCTGGGCATCGAGACCATGGGCGGCTTGGTGGAGCGCATCGTCTCGCGCAACGAGACCATCCCCACCGCCAAGGCGCAGGACTTCACCACCTACAAGGATGGACAGACTGCTTTGGCCATCCATGTGGTGCAGGGCGAGCGTGACTTGGTGCAGGACTGCCGCAGCCTGGCGCGCTTTGAGTTGCGTGGCATTCCCCCCATGGCGGCAGGTGCTGCGCGCATCCGTGTGACCTTCACCGTCGATGCCGATGGCCTGCTGAGCGTGGCCGCCAAGGAGCAGGGCAGTGGGGTGGAGGCTCGCATTGATGTGAAACCATCGTATGGCCTCACGGACGACGAGATCGCGCGCATGCTGCAGGACGGCTTTGCCACGGCCGCGCAGGACATGAAGGCCCGCGCCGTGGTCGAGGCCCGTGTGGACGCAGACCGCATGTTGATTGCCACGCAAAGCGCACTGGATGCGGATGGCGACGTGCTGAGCCCCAAGGAGCGGGCTGCCATCGACGCTTTGATGGTGGCCTTGCGCCACCAGCGCGACGCCGACTATGCAGCGGCCATCGAGGCAGCCACCGAAGCCCTGGCCAAGGGCACCGAGGCGTTCGCAGCCCAGCGCATGAACCGCGGTATCCAGCAGGCGCTGGCCGGCAAGAACGTCGCAAGCCTGTGATGCGCCCCTGCGCATCCCTCTGAACAAGAAGAAAACACCCCATGCCCGTCATCAAGATCCTTCCCCATCCCGAATACTGCCCCGCAGGCACCGAGATCACGGCGCCTGCAGGCACTTCGATCTGCGAAGCCCTGCTGGACAACCACATCAACATCGAGCACGCCTGCGACATGAGCTGCGCGTGCACCACCTGCCACGTCATCGTGCGCCAGGGGTTGAATTCGCTGAATGCGGCAGAAGAAGAGGAAGAAGATCTGCTGGACCGCGCCTGGGGCCTGGAGCCACAGTCACGCCTGTCGTGCCAGGCCATCCTGGCGCAGACCGATCTGGTCGTCGAAATTCCGAAGTACACGATCAACCACGCGAAGGAAAACCACTGATGTCCCGGCAAATTGTTCTGGACACGGAGACCACCGGCCTTTCGGCCGAGGGGGGTGACCGCATCATTGAACTGGGTTGTGTGGAGCTGCTCAACCGCAAGCTGACCGGCAACAATTTGCACCTGTACTTCAACCCGGGCCGTGACAGCCATGAAGATGCGCTGAAGGTGCACGGCATCAGCAACGAGTTTCTGAAGGACAAGCCCAAGTTTGCGGATGTGGTGGATGACATCCTGCAGTACCTGCAGGGCGCCGAGATCATCATCCACAACGCAGCGTTTGACGTGGGCTTCCTCAACAAGGAGCTAGAGCTGGTGGGGCGCCCGGCGTTTGGCACCTATGTGCAGAGCGTGACCGACACGCTGGCCATGGCCAAGGAGATGTACCCGGGCAAGCGCAATTCGCTGGACGCGCTGTGCGACCGCCTGGGCGTGGACAACTCGGGCCGTACGCTGCACGGCGCCTTGCTCGACGCCGAGTTGCTGGCCGACGTGTACATCAACCTTACGCGCGGGCAGGATGCCTTGCTGATCGCCGATGATGGCCATGACAGTGCTGACGGTGTGAAGGTGGCTACCATCGATTTGCGTGGCCTTGCGCTGCCGGTGCTGCGGGCGAGCGAGCAGGAGCAGGCGGCGCATGCCGAGGTGCTCACGCAGATCGACAAGGCCAGCGGTGGCAAAACAATTTGGCGAACTCTCCAATCGACCTGAAAAGCTGTGCCATAATAGAAGGCTGTCGCAGCGACAAGGGTGATTAGCTCAGCGGTAGAGCACTGCCTTCACACGGCAGGGGTCACATGTTCGATCCATGTATCACCCACCATGTTGCTGTGAGACTTTTCGCAGCGGTATCTTTCTCCAAGGTGCTTGCGACGGGTGATTAGCTCAGCGGTAGAGCACTGCCTTCACACGGCAGGGGTCACATGTTCGATCCATGTATCACCCACCAATTTGAAAATCCCTGCAGGTTATTGACCTGCAGGGATTTTTTCTTTTTCGGTTCAAAACGCCCTCCAGCCCACAAAACCGTCGTATGGATCGGTGATGGAGTTTTGCCGGGGGCTGGCGCGCTACATTTGTCGCCCGTACCTGCAACGCCGCATCCATGATCACCTTCCACAATCCCTTGCACCAGGGGCATGCGCCCGTCCACGAATTCTTCCGGGGTGAACGTGTGCCGTGTTTTGAAAAGCCCGCGCGGGTGGACTATGTGGAGGAGGCCCTGCGCGCACGCGGCCACACCATGGTGGCGCCTGATGTGGACTGCAATGCCGTGCTGGAGCAAGTGCATGCACCGCGCTACCTGGCCTTTCTGCAAACCGCCTGGCAACAATGGCTGGCGCTGGACCCCGCCAACGCTGCAGTACAACCCTTTCCGTCGGTGTGGCCAGTGCGTACGCTGCGCAGCGATGTGGAGCCCGACAACTTCGTAGCGCGCCTCGGTCTGTATTCGATGGACAACGGCACCCCCATGGCGGCAGGCACTTGGGTCGCAGCCAAGGCGGGGGCGGACGCGGCGGCCAGCGCAGCGGCTCGCGTAGCGCAAGGCACGCGTGCCGCGTTTTGCTGTACACGGCCGCCAGGACATCATGCGGGCCCGGACTTCATGGGCGGCTATTGCTTCTTGAACAACGCCGCCGTGGCCGCACAGACCCTGCGCAACCAGGGCGCCCAGCGTGTGGCGGTGCTGGATGTGGACTACCACCATGGCAACGGCACGCAGAGCATCTTTTACGACCGCAGCGATGTGCTGTTCATCAGCATGCACGGCGACCCGCGCACCGAGTACCCCTTTTACCTGGGCCACGCCGACGAGACGGGCGAGGGGGCTGGCGCCGGCTTCAACCTCAATCTGCCTTTGCCCGCCGGCACCAGCGCGGCAACCTGGTTCGAAGCGTTGGAGAAGGCTTGCGCACGCATTGCGGAGTACCGCGCAGAAGGGCTGGTGATATCGCTGGGGCTGGATGCGTTTGAGGGCGATCCCATCTCACGGTTTGCACTGGCTTCGTCAGATTTCACGCGCGTGGGCGAGCGGCTAGCGCGGCTTGGTCTGCCCACGGTGTTCGTGCTGGAGGGTGGTTATGCGGCGGCCGAGCTGGGTACCAATGCCGTCAACGTGCTCGATGGTTTTGAGCAGGCCTGACCCAGCACCCGGCAGGTGATGCATGGAGACACACGGATGATTGATACGGTGGATTGTGTGGTGGTGGGCGCGGGCGTGGTGGGGCTGGCGGTGGCCCGTGCGCTGGCGTTGCAGGGGAGGGAGGTGATGGTGCTGGAAGCGGCAGACGCCATCGGCACCGGCACCAGTTCGCGCAACAGCGAGGTGATTCACGCGGGGCTGTATTACCCCGCAGGGTCGCTCAAGGCCAGACTGTGTGTCCGTGGCAAGGAACTGCTCTATGCCTACTGCTCGGAGCGCGCTGTGCCCCACCGCCGCTGCGGCAAGCTGCTGGTGGCCACCTCTGCAGCCCAGCTGGACAGCCTGGAAGGCATCCAGGCGCGGGCCCACGCCAATGGGGTGCTAGACCTGCAACGCCTGAACCGGGAAGAGGCCCTGGCGCTGGAGCCCGCGCTGGCTTGCGTGGGTGCTTTGCATTCGCCCAGCACCGGCATTGTTGATAGCCATGCGCTCATGCTGGCGCTGCAGGGCGATCTGGAGCATGCGGGTGGTGTTGTAGCGCTGAATTCGCCGCTAGCGCTAGCATCTATTGGCTCTGATGCTATTGATTTGGAAGCGATTGATGGCACACGCCTCCGCGCACGCACCGTGGTCAACGCCGCCGGGTTGCACGCCCCCGCGCTGGCTGCAAGGTTTGCGGGGCTGGCCCCGCAGCATGTGCCTACCGCTTACTACGCCAAGGGCAACTATTTCACGTTGACGGGCAAGGCGCCGTTCAGCCGACTGATTTACCCGGTGCCCGAAGCGGCTGGGCTGGGTGTACACCTCACGCTGGACCTGGGCGGCCAGGCCAAGTTTGGCCCGGACGTGCAATGGGTGGACTCGCCCGACGATCTGCAGGTGGACCCCGCGCGCGGCGATGCCTTTTATGCCGAGGTGCGCAAATATTGGCCGGGCTTGCCAGATGGCGCTCTGGCGCCGGGCTACGCTGGCATGCGCCCCAAGATTCACGGGCCCAGTGCATCCGCTGCCGACTTCGTCATTCAAGGGCCTGCTGTCCATGGGGTAGCAGGGCTGGTCAACCTCTTTGGCATCGAGTCGCCCGGCTTGACAAGTGCCCTGGCCATTGCGGAGCATGTGGCTGCGCTGGTTTGATCTGCGGCAAGCCATTTGCAATCAGTAACCTCTTGCGTCCCCGTCCTACGAGGGGTTTCTGCGCGGATGGCTAAGATGAACTTCAGCCCCAACGTTCGCGTACGGGGTTTCCATCACTCTTGGCACTACACAGAAAGGCTTGTATGACTGCTTCTGACACCACGACCACCCAGGGCGAACTGGAAAAGCTGGTTTCCGATCTTCGGGGGCTGTTGGCCAACAAGGACCTGGACGCAGTGCCTGAAATCAAGCTGCTGCGCCAACGCCTGGACGATGGTATGCACAACGTGCGTGAATCCGCTGTGCGCGCCGCTCAGGACGCCGCCCGCCAAGCGAAGGAAGCCGCTTTGGCAGCCGACCGCTACGCCCATGACGAACCTTGGCGTGTGGCGGGTGCCGCATTGGCCGTGGGTGCGTTGGTTGGCTTTCTGCTTGCACGCCGCTGATCGTCGCTGTCCTCCCATGACGGCACGCCACAGAGGCAACAAGACATGAATTGGCTCTCGCTGCTGGGTCTGGAAGGGTTGGCCGCTCGCTGGCGTGCCAACCTGATCGAGGGCGCCATCGCCGCCGAAGACCGGATGGATCTGGCCCGCCTGGAATGGGCGGACCTCAAGCAGCGGCTGCAACAACTGCTGGTGCTTACCATTCTGGTCGTTGGGCTCACGGTGGTGGCCCTGATCATGGTGTCGCTGGCGGTGCTGGTGCACTTTTGGGACTCCCCGCAACGCACGCTGGTGGCGTGGCTGGTGGCTGCCGTGTGGGCTGCAGGCTGGGCCGCCGCCACGGTGTCGTTGGTGTCTGTGGCGCAGCGCGCGGGCAGCGGCTTTGCGCTGACGCGGCGAGAGTTGGCCCAGGACTGGCGTGACATCAAGGAGCGCTTGTGAGCACCCCCCACCCAACCACTGGTACACCGCAGACTGCAACCACAGTAAAACTGGTAGCTACGTCGGAACAGCAGCGTGTGCTTGACCGAATTGAACTGCAGCGCGAGCGGCTGCGTGCCCGCCGCGTGGCCCGGGCCCAGGCCCGCGCGCTCGCGGAGCAAGCCGGAGGTGCCACAGGCAGTGGAGATGCCTCGCTGGCGCTGCGCGCCGCCGGGTTCGCGCGCGAACACCCGCTGGCGGTGGCGGCCATGGCCGGTGTCGCTCTGGTGGCCGGCCCGCGCAGGTTGATCCGGTGGGCGGGCATTGTCCTGCCGATGCTGATGCGCTTGCGGCGCTGACCACTGGCGGGGTTGCGGAGGGCGGCGCCCTGCTGCTCAAACCCACGCCGAAAACTGAAACGGAGCCCTGTTGCCAGAGGCTCCGTTTTCTTATGGGGCCATGCGGTCGAGCGTTTGTGGCCCGAGGGTTTAGCGCAAGGCCTTGATGGCCTTGGCGGCCTTCACAACCAGCGCAGGGCCTTCATAAATCAGGCCGGTGTATATCTGCACCACGTCTGCCCCTGCGCGAATCTTGCTCACTGCGTCGTCGGCGCTCATGACGCCGCCGACACCAATGATGGGGAATCCGCTGCCCAAGGTTGCGCGCAGCTGCCGAATGACCTGGTTGCTGGCTTCCAGCACCGGAGTGCCACTCAACCCCCCCGTCTCCTCCGCGTAGCGCATGCCCTGCACCGCAGCGCGGCCGATGGTCGTGTTGGTGGCAATCACACCGTCCATGCCGTGGCGCTGCAGCGTCGCGGCGATCACTGCCACCTGGGCTTCATCCAGGTCCGGTGCAATCTTCACAAAAACCGGCACGCGCCGCTGGTGCTGGGCGGCCAGCGTCTCACGGCGCTCGGCAATCGCTCCCAGCAGTGCATCCAGTGCGGTATCGCTTTGCAATGCGCGCAGGTTCTGGGTGTTGGGGGAGCTGATGTTGACCGTCACGTAGTCGGCATGGGGGTATACGCCCTCCAGGCAGATCAGGTAGTCGCTGGTGGCGTTCTCGATGGGGGTGGTGGCGTTCTTGCCGATGTTGAGACCGAGCAGCATGGGGTGCTGACGGTTCTGCTTGCGAAACTGCGCCTGCTGCACATTGCGCAGGAAGGCATCCAGGCCTTCGTTGTTGAAGCCCAGGCGATTGATGAGTGCGCGGGCCTCGGGCAGGCGAAACATGCGCGGCTTGGGGTTGCCCGGCTGCGCTTTGGGGGTCACAGTGCCCACTTCCACAAAACCGAAACCCATGGCGCCCAGCGCGTCAATGCAGCGCGCATTCTTGTCCAGGCCCGCCGCCATGCCCACGCGGTTGGGAAACTTCAGCCCCGCCAGGGTGATGGGGTCGTTCACGGTTTCGTTGCACCAGGCCCATTGCAGCGGCGTGCGCTGCCCGCGCGCCAGCATGTCCATGGTGAGTTCGTGAGCGGCCTCGGCATCCATGCCGAAGAGAAAGGGGCGGGTGAGGGCGTAGGGGATCAGGGACATGGGGAGATAATTCAGGATTACCCCCGATTTTCTCCCATGACGACCACCACTCCCCTGACCCAAGACGAACTCAAGACCCTGGTAGGCCAAGCCGCGCTGCAATACGTGGTGCCTGGCGAGATTGTGGGGGTGGGTACCGGCTCCACCGTCAACAAGTTCATTGACGCCCTGGCGGGCATGAAGGACCAGATCAAGGGCGCTGTATCCAGCTCCGTAGCCAGCACGGAGCGCCTGAAGGCACTGGGCATTGCCGTGTTCGATGCCAATGAGGTGCGATCGCTGTCCGTCTACATCGACGGCGCGGACGAGATTGACGGCCAGGGTTACATGGTCAAGGGCGGCGGCGCTGCACTGACACGCGAGAAGATCGTGGCGGCGCTGGCCGAGCGGTTTGTGTGTATTGCTGACGAGTCCAAGCTGGTCAAGGCCCTGGGCCAGTTTCCGCTGCCGGTGGAGGTGATCCCCATGGCTGCCAACCACATTGCGCGCCGTTTTGCCGCCATGGGTGGACAGGCCAGCCTGCGCCTCAAAGACGGACAGCCGCTGGTGACCGACAACGGCCAGCACATTCTGGACGTGAAGGGCCTGTCCATCACCGACCCGCTGGCGTTCGAGTCAGAGATCAACCAATGGCCTGGCGTGGTGACCGTAGGGGTGTTTGCTCATCAGAAGGCATCCGTGTGTCTGCTGGGCACGGCGCAGGGCGTGAAGACGATTACCTATTGATGAATGATGGTGGAGCGGGTGACAAGCCCAGCCCGTTGTTCGCCAATGCAAAAGGGGCCTCCAGAGGCCCCTTTTGTTGGGTAGATGTGAATCGATCAGCCGCCCGGAGGCGGAGGCTACATCACAGTGTCAGAACCGGATGCCAGCGGGATTGCTCGGTGTTGGGCCGTCATTGACCGGTGGAGGAAGCGCGGGCCGTGCAGGCGCTTTCGGTTCAGCGGCGGGTGCGGACTCCACCGGCTTGGCCGCAACCAGTGGGGTGGGCGCTGGCTGGCGGTAGTTGCTGGGCAACTGGGATTGTTTGGGGTAACCCGCTGCGTCGAGGTATTGGATCCACTCCGCGTCCGAAAAGCCCACCAGTTGCTGGCCGCCAATGGTGCCAAAAGGCAGGCTGGTGCTGCCACTCAGGCGTTGCAGTGCGGCGATGTCCTCATTGCTGGCCACTGTGCGTTCGGTGTAGGGCACTCCGCGCGATGTGAGCAAGTTACGCACACTCACGCAGGGCGCGCAGTCGCTGCCGGTGTAGATGGTCACAGGGTACCGGTTGGCCACCTGGCGCAGTTCGTAAGGTAACGCTCCATTGGCTGCTGCTGGGCTAGCGGTCGGGGCTGCGGTGCTGCGTGCAGGCGGCGCGCTGGCCTCGGCGGGAGGACGGTCTGAGAAGGTCACCTTGCCGTCGGGTCCGACGATGCGATAGACGGATTGTGCCTGAGCACCCACACAAGCCAGGGCCATCAACAAGGATACGGCGGCAGGGGCGAACGTAGTACGGGGCATGCGGGTTCTCCTCATTCTTGTGGGGCGGTGGTTCTTGTGGGCCAGGCGACAGACCGCACTCAGGCAGTCAGTTCTTCCGCCATGCCCTGGTGGCGCAGCAGGGCATCCAGACTGGGCTCGCGGCCACGGAAGGCCTTGAAGGACTCCATGGCGGGGCGGCTGCCACCCGCTTCCAGGATGGCCTCACGGTAGCGTCTCCCGGTTTCGGTGCTGGGCAAGCCGTCGGTGCCGGCGGTTTCTTCAAAGGCGGCGTAGGCGTCGGCGCTGAGTACCTCGGCCCATTTGTAGCTGTAGTACCCCGCTGCATAGCCGCCAGCAAAGATGTGGCTGAAGGTGTGGGCCGTGCGGCTGAACGCGGGCGGCTGCAGCACGGCCACTTCCTGGCGCACCTGGGTCAGCAGGGGCATGAAGTCCTGGGCCGGGTCGTGTTCGGTGTGCAGCAGCATGTCGAACAACGCAAACTCGATCTGGCGAAGGGTCTGCATGCCGCTCTGGAAGTTCTTGGCGGCAATCATCTTGTCAAACAGCGTGCGCGGCAGCGGCTCGCCGGTGTCCACGTGGGCCGTCATGTGTCTGAGCACATCCCATTCCCAGCAGAAGTTTTCCATGAACTGGCTGGGCAGCTCCACGGCGTCCCATTCGACGCCGCCAATGCCGGAAACATCGCGTTCGTTCACCTGGGTCAGCATGTGATGCAGTCCATGGCCAAATTCATGGAACAGCGTGATCACGTCGTCATGGGTCAACAGTGGCGGCTTACCGTCCACGCCGTCCGCGAAGTTGCAGACGAGGTGGGCAATCGGCGTTTGCAGCACTCCGGTGTCGGGGCGCTGCCAGCGCGTGCGCACGTCATCCATCCAGGCGCCACCCCGCTTGCCGGTGCGGGCGGGCTGGTCGAGGTAGAACTGGCCCACCAGTTGGCCGCTGCGCTCGATGCGATAGAACTCCACCGCAGGGTGCCACACCGGTGCCGTGTCGCGGCGGATGGACACTTCAAACAGCGTCTCGATGATCTTGAACAGGCCTGCCAACACCTTGGGGGCCGTGAAGTAGGCCTTGAGCTCCTGCTCACTGAAGGCGTAGCGCGCTTCTTTGAGCTTTTCAGAGATGTAAGGCCAGTCCCAGGGCTGCGGGTCGGTCAGCCCCAGGTGTTCGGCTGCAAAGGCGCGCAGGTCGGCCACATCCTTTTCGGCATAGGGCCGGGCGCGGCGGGCGAGATCACGCAAGAACTGGACAACCTCGGCGGGTGACTGGGCCATCTTGGGCACCACGGACACTTCACCAAAGTTGGCGTAGCCCAGCAGCTGGGCTTCTTCTCGGCGCAAGGCCAGGATTTCGCCAATCAGCGCGGTGTTGTCGAATTTCTGGCCTTCGCCTTCGGCCTGGTCCGAGGCACGGGTGACATAGGCGCGGTATAGCTTGGCGCGCAGGTCGCTGCGGGTGGCAAACTGCATCACCGGCAGGTAGCAAGGCATCTTCAGGGTGAGCTTGTAGCCTGGTTTCCCGTCCGCCTGTGCGGCCGCCAAAGCGGCTTGCTGCACATCGGCCGGTACACCGTCCAGTTCCTCCGCGGTGGCGTAGTAGGCAAAGGCATCGGTCGCGTCCAGCGCGTTTTCGCTGAACTTCTGGCTCAGCTCGGCCTGGCGTTCCTGGATCTGGGCGAAGCGCTCTTTGGCCGCCCCGGTCAGCTCAGCGCCGCTGAGTACGAAGTTGCGCACTGCGTTGCGGTGGGCTTGGCGCTGCTCGGTCGTCAGGGTGGCGGGGTCGATGGCCTTGTACTTGGCATAAAGGCGTTCGTCAGCGCCCAGGCGGGTCCAGAACTCCGTGACGCGGGGCAGGGCGGCGTTGTAGGCCGCGCGCAGTTCCGGTGTGTCGGCAACGCTGTTGAGGTGGCTGACAGCCCCCCAGGCGCGGCCGAGCTGTTCGGTGGCTACATCCAGCACCTTGGCGATGGCATCCCAGCGGGCAGGGAAGTCGGGCGCCGTGACGGTCTCCAGAGCCTGGTTGGCACGCTCCAGCAGCACATCAACCGCAGGGGCTACGTCCTGTGGGGTGATGCGGTCAAAGGCGGGGAGGTCGGAGAAGTCGAGAAGGGCGTTGCTCATGCGGGATTAGATGGCGCCAGGCGGCGCAGGTTCAAGTTGCAAAGCGGCTGGCGTCTTCCCCGGGCGCGGTCAGCGCGCGGCAGCCCGCTCGGCGGCTTCGATGGTGTTCACCAGCAGCATGGTAATGGTCATGGGCCCAACCCCGCCAGGGACGGGGGTGATCCAGCCCGCCACCTCTTTGACGCCCTCAAAGTCCACATCGCCGCACAGTTTGCCGTCGGCCTTGCGGTTGATGCCCACGTCGATCACGATGGCACCGGGCTTGACCATGTCGGCGGTGAGCGTGTTGGCGCGGCCGACCGCAGCCACCACGATGTCTGCCTGGCGGGTGTAGTAGCCCAGGTCGGGGGTGCCGCTGTGGGTGACGGTGACCGTGGCATTGGCCTGCAGCAGCAGCAGGGCCATGGGCTTGCCCACGGTGTTGCTACGGCCGATGACCACGGCATGTTTGCCCTTGATCGACTGGCCCGTGGACTCGATGAGCTTCATGCTGCCGTAGGGCGTGCAGGGGCGGAAACCGTCCAGCCCGGCCAGGAGTTCACCGGCCGACAGTACCGAGTAGCCATCCACATCCTTGGAGGTGGCAATGGCCTCGATGACCTTGTGCGGGTCAATGTGCTTGGGCAGGGGCATCTGCACCAGGATGCCGTGCACCGTGGGGTCCGCATTGAGGGCTTCGATGCGTGCCAGCAGCGCAGCCTCGCTCAGATCGGCGTCGTACTTTTCAAAGATGGAACGCACGCCGCTGTCCTCGC
Organism: Acidovorax sp.; assembly: GCF_016783915.1. Lineage (GTDB taxonomy): Bacteria > Pseudomonadota > Gammaproteobacteria > Burkholderiales > Burkholderiaceae_C > Acidovorax. The sequence continues at coordinate 2,812 of NZ_JADHVT010000085.1, read as the reverse complement.
AGGCCTTGACTTTGTTGCGCACATACACGGCCGAGGCTGGGTCTTCGCCCACCAGAATCACCGCCAGGCCAGGCTGGTGGCCACGGGCGGTGAGGGCGGCAGCGCGTTGCGCCACCTCGCTGCGAAGTTGGCGGGAAAGGGCGTTGCCGTCGATGAGTTGGGCTGTCATGTCAGAGAATACAAGTCAAAATGGCTGGTGGCGCTAGTGCAATATGCGCTGGTAGCTATCAAAATGAGAGCGATCAGCCCTTGGGCGCGTTCTGCCCCAGAGCGATCTTGAGCAGGTCGGCCACGGTGTTGGCGTTGAGCTTCTCCATGATGTTGGCGCGGTGCGCCTCCACCGTCTTGATGCTGATGCCCAGGTCGTCGGCAATCTGCTTGTTCAGGCGACCGGCCACGATGCGTTCGAGCACCTGGGCTTCGCGGCTGGTCAGCTTGGACAGCAGGGCATCGCGGCTGGCGGCCTGCTGGTAGCCCGCGAAGGCTTCGCGGGCGTGGTCCAGCATGCGCTCGACCAGACCCACCAGTTCTTCTTCGTCAAAAGGCTTCTGGATGAAGTCCAGCGCGCCTTTCTTCATGGTGTTCACGGCCATGGGCACGTCGCCGTGGCCGGTGATGAACACGATGGGCAGCGGCGATTTGCGCTCAATGAGGCGGTCCTGCAGCTCCAGACCCGTCATGCCGCCCATGCGGATGTCCACGATCAGGCAGGCCACCTCGCGCGGGTCGTAGCGCGACAGGAAGGTTTCAGCCGAATCAAAGCAACGCACCCGGTAGTCCTTGCCTTCCAGCAGCCACTGCAGGGAATCGCGAACTGCTTCGTCGTCGTCCACAACGTAAACAGTGCCTTTTTTCGGAATCAAGCTCATGCAACAGTCCTTGGGTTTTGTTCGTTTGCTACAGAATTTGTAGTGGCATCAGCAGGCTTGGCGAGCGGCAGCCAGAAGGAGAACCTGCAGCCTGTGACCTCCGGGCCATTGTAGAGGTTCTCCGCCTGCATCCGACCCTGGTGCGACTCGACGATGCTGCGGCACAAATTGAGACCCATGCCCATGCCTTCCTGCTTGGTGGAGAAGAAGGCCTCGAACAGGCGCTCCAGCACTTCAGGGGCGAGGCCTTTGCCCGTGTCCTGCACCGAGAACTCGACCACCTGGCGGTCATCGATCTGCTTGGGCACCACACGCAGCTCCACGCTGCGGTTGGCGGCGGGGCGGTCGGCATGCTGGATGGCTTCGGCGCCGTTCTTCATCAGGTTGACGAGCACCTGCTCGATCAGGATGGTGTCGGCCATCACCTGCGGCAGGCGCGCGGCGACGTAGTGCGTCAGGCGCACGTTGTGCCGGCGCAGCTCGATGTCGGCCAGCTCGACGGCTTCGTTGACCATCGAATGCACGTCGGCCAGCGTGCGGTTGGGCTCGCTCTTTTTCACGAAGGAGCGGATCCGCTGGATGATCTGGCCTGCGCGCTGCGCCTGGTGGGCCGTCTTTTGCAGGGCTGTGAGCAGTGCCTCTTCGGTGAGCTGGCCGCTCTGTATGCGCGAGACCATGCCGCTGCAGTAGTTGTTGATGGCGGTGAGGGGCTGGTTGAGTTCGTGCGCCACGCTGGACGCCATCTCGCCCATGGTGATGAGGCGGCTGACCGACTGCGCGCGCTCGGCCTGCCGCTGGGCCTGTTCCTCAGCTAGGCGGCGGGGGGTGATGTCCGTGGCAATTACCATCTGGGCCAGGCGGCCGTCCACCCAGTTCAGATAGCGCGAGCGCACTTCCAGCCATTTGCCCAGGTCGGGCAGGTAGATTTCGGCGTTTTCACTGCGGGCGCTGGTCAGCGTGTCGGTGGGCAGGCCCATCAGGCCGTCCTCATCGTCCATGCCACTTTGCTCCTTGCCCGCAATCGGCACCACGCCTGCCTGCGCCACCAGTTGCAGGTGCCCGCCGGTTTGCGACCCGAACCACTGGCGGTAGAGCTTGTTGGCAAAAAGCAGTTCTTCGCTGCCCAGTGGTGCCACCGACACCGAGGCGTCCAGCGACTCCAGCACGATGGTGAAGCGCTCGTGCGACGCCGACAATTGTTCCCGGATGCGATTGGGTTCCGTGATGTCGGTCATCGACGTCATCCAGCCCGTCTGCTGGCCATGGGCGTCGATCAGGGGTGACACATAAAGCCGGGCGTCGAACAGCGTGCCGCTTTTGCGCTTGACGCGCACCTGAAAGCCGCCTGCCATGGTGTTGCCGCGCAGTTCGTCGCGCAGCTTGGCCTGCAGGGTTTCGTGATCGGCCTCGGGCCAGTAGGGGAAGGGAGCCTTCAGGCCCACCAGCTCTTCGGCACTCCAGCCCGTCATCTGGCAAAAGGCGGCGTTCACATAGCTGATGCGGCCTTCCATGTCCAGGGCGCGCATGCCGGTGAGGATGGAGTTTTCCATCGCCCGGCGAAAGTTGGTCTCGGCCACCAGGGCCTCTTGCGCCTGCATTCGGCGACGGGTGTGGCGCCAGGTGGCGATCAGCATCCAGGCCGTCATCGCGCTCAGCGTGCCCACCAGCCAGAACAGCCCGCTGCCCACCACGCCAAGCGACGTGCGGTACGCCTGTGCGCGCAGCACCAGACCGTTGCCGACGGGGGAGACCGGTACCTCGTACTCGTTGACCTTGGGCGTCCAGGGGAGCAACTGCGTGGCCTTGTTACGCGGGCCCAGCGGCGTGCCCGCCAGCACCTGGTTCTTGCTGTCGAGCAGCGTCACCGCGTAGCGCGCCAGCACTTCGGTGGGGGTGCCGTAGCGCAGCAGGCTGTCGATGGAGTATTCGCCCAGCACCACGCC
>NZ_JADHVT010000084.1 GCF_016783915.1 Acidovorax sp. | reverse complement strand
GGCTGCGCCGTGCTGGTGGTCAGTGAGGAGCTGGACGAATTGTTTGAAATCTGCGACCGGCTGCATGTGGTGGCCAAGGGGCACCTGTCGCCCTCGGTGCCGCGCGCCGAGGCCACGGTAGAGCGCATTGGCGAATGGATGAGCGGGCTGTGGCATGCCGATGTCCAAGCGCACCTCGCACAACAGGACAAGGCAGCGGAGGTGCAGCATGCTTAAGCTGGAACCACGCCCCCAGGCTTCCAAGCTCTGGACCTATGGCTCGCCGCTGCTGGCGCTGGCCGTCACGGTGTTGATTGGTGTGGCCTTGTTCGTGGCGCTGGGCAAAGACCCGGTGCGCGGGCTGCAGGTCTTCTTCTGGGAGCCGATCAAGACGCCTTATGCCGTGGGTGAACTCATGGTCAAGGCCACGCCGCTGTTATTGATTGCGCTGGGGCTGGCCGTGTGTTTTCGCTCCAACGTGTGGAACATCGGTGCCGAGGGCCAGTTTGTCATCGGCGCCGTGGTGGCGGGTGGCGTGGCGCTGCTGGCCGACAAGACCACGGGCCCCTGGATCGTGCCCGCCATCCTGCTCGCCGGGGTGCTGGGTGGCATGGCCTGGGCGGGGCTCACGGCGCTGCTGCGAGACAAGTTCAATGCCAACGAAATCCTGGTCAGCCTGATGCTGGTCTATGTGGCCACGCTGGTGCTGGGCTACCTGGTCTATGGCCCGTGGAAGGACCCCATGGGCTACAACTTTCCGCAGACCAAGACGTTCGAGAAGGTCACGCAGATCCCGCGCCTGATGCAGGGCTCGCGCGTGTCCATCGGGTTGCTGCTGGCGCTCGCAGGCGCTGGGGCCTTGTGGGTGTTCCTGTTCCGTACGCGGGCGGGCTTTGCCCAACAGGTGGGCGGGCTGGCACCAGCGGCGGCGCGTTATGCGGGCTTTTCGTCGCGCCGGGCGCTGTGGACGGCGCTGCTGATCTCGGGCGGCGCCGCTGGCCTGGCCGGTGCGTTGGAGGTGGCAGGGCCCATCGGCCAGCTCACCCCCTATGTGCCTGCGGGCTACGGCTTCGCGGCCATCATCGTGGCCTTCGTCGGACGGCTGCACCCGGTGGGCATGATCCTCTCGGCCGTCCTCATGAGCATGTTCTATATCGGTGGTGAACTGGCGCAGTCGCGCCTGGGCCTGCCCAAGTCGCTCACCGGTGTGTTCCAGGGCTTGCTGCTGTTCACGCTGCTGGCCTGTGACACGCTGATTGCCTACCGCATCCGCTGGGTCGGCAGCAAGAAAGGAGGTGTCTGATGGAGTCTTATGCACTGCTCATCGGCGCCACGCTCAGCGCGGGCACCGTGCTGGCCATTGCGGCCCTGGGCCTGCTCATCAACGAAAAAGCCGGCATCGTCAACCTGGGGGCTGAGGGCATGATGCTCTGCGCCGCCATTGCGGGCTTTGCCACCGTGGTGCACACGGGCAACACCTGGCTGGGCTTTGCCGCAGGCATGGCCGCTGGTGCGGTGCTGGCCGCCATCTTTGGTGTGCTGGTGATCTGGCTCAACACCAACCAGTACGCCACGGGGCTCGCTCTCAGCCTTTTCGGCGTGGGTTTCTCAGCGTTTGCGGGCATCAGCTACGTGCAGGCCAAGCTGCCAGAGCTGCCCAAGTACGCTATTCCCGTTTTGGGCGATGTGCCGCTCCTCGGGCCTGCGCTGTTTCAGCAGCACCCGCTGGTGTACCTCACCATGCTGCTGGTGGCGGGGTTGATCTGGTTCCTGTACCGCTCGCGCGCCGGGCTGGTGCTGCGGTCGGTGGGCGAATCGCCCGAGTCGGCGCACGCACTGGGCTACCCGGTGCGGCGCATCCGGCTGGCGGCCGTGGTGGTGGGCGGGGCGCTGTGCGGTCTGGCCGGGGCCTACATCTCCACCGTCTACACCCCGCTGTGGGTCGAGGGCATGGTGGCCGGGCGCGGCTGGATTGCGCTGGCGCTCACCACCTTTGCCACCTGGCGCCCGGCACGGGTGTTGCTTGGGGCTTATCTGTTCGGCGGCGTGACCATGCTGCAGTTCCATTTGCAGGCCACGGGCGTGCAGGTGGCCAGCCAGTTGCTGAGCATGCTGCCGTATGTGGCCACCATCGTGGTGCTGGCGCTGATCTCGCGCAATCCGGCGTGGATCCGCATCAACATGCCGGCATCGCTGGGCAAACCGTTTTATCCGGGCTCCTGAAAGGGGTAGCCCACCGGAAAATCTGGTTACCCTGCGGTAGATCGCACCATAATCATTGTTTTCGTCCCCCAACCTTTGCAAGTCCTACTTCTTCGATAAGGAAACCGACATGACTGATCTGCAGAAACGCTCCCTGCTCAAGGTGGCAGCGCTCTCCGCTGTGGCTGCTGCTGCCCTGGTGGGCTGTGGCAAGAAGGAAGAACCGGCACCGGCCCCCGCGCCCGCACCGGCTCCTGCCGCAGAAGCACCGGCACCCAAGCCCGAGCCACTGAAGATCGCGTTTGCCTATGTCGGCCCCGTGGGCGACGGCGGCTGGTCGTTCGCGCACGACAACGGTCGCAAGGCCATCGAGAAGGAATTCGGCGACAAGGTCGTGACGAGCTTTGTGGAAAGCGTGCCCGAGTCCGCTGACGCCGAGCGCGTGCTGCGCGACCTGGCCGGCCAGGGCAACAAGCTGATCTTTGGCACCACCTTCGGCTACATGGAGTCCATGCTCAAGGTCGCCGAAGACAATAAGGGCGTGAAGTTCGAACACGCCACCGGCTACAAGACCGCCGAAAACCTGCGCACCTACGACAGCCGCACCTACGAAGGCGCGTACATGGCCGGCATCATCGCTGGCGCCATGACCAAGTCCAACACGCTGGGCGTGGTGGGCTCGGTGCCGATCCCTGAGGTGATCCGCAACATCAACAGCTTCACGCTGGGTGCGCAGTCGGTCAATCCCAAGATCAAGACCAAGGTGGTGTGGGTGAATGAATGGTTCAGCCCACCGAAGGAAACCGAAGCTGCGACCAGCCTGATCAACGGCGGCGCCGACATCCTGTTCCAGAACACCGACTCTCCCGCCGTGCTCAAGACCGCCCAGGAAAAGGGCAAGCGCGCCTTCGGCTGGGACAGCGACATGACCGCCTACGGCCCCAAGGCCCACCTGGCATCGGCGGTGATCAACTGGGGTCCTTACTACGTCAAGGCCACCAAGGACGTGCTGGACGGCACCTGGGCTTCGGGCCAAAGCTGGTGGGGCGTGAAGGAAGGCGCGATCGACATCGTCTCCATCGCTGAAGACGTGCCTGCCGACACCAAGGCCAAGGTCGAAGCCGTGAAGAAGGGCCTGGCCGACGGCAGCTTCAGCATCTGGAAGGGCCCCATCGTGGGGCAGGACGGCAAACCCGTGCTGGAAAAAGACGCTGTGGCCGACGACAAGTTCCTGGGCGGCATCAACTTCTACGTCAAGGGCGTGGAAGGCAAGATCCCTGGCGGCGACAAGAAGTAATTCGCACCACGTTCATCAGCAGTTCTTGCGAGCTGCTGTGACAAAGGGCCGCCCTGGGGTGGCCCTTTTGTTTTGCAGGAGCGTTTTGCGGCCTGGAACTTTTGGAGGAGCAAGGACGATGGTGGAATTTACGTTGTGGCACCCGGTGGCACTGTCAGAAGCCGTGGCGGCGCAGGCGCCGCTGGCGGTGCAGTTGCTGGAGCAACCCGTGGTGTTATGGCGCGACAGCGAAGGCGCCATCCATGCGCTGGCCGACCATTGCCCGCACCGGGGTGCACGCCTGTCGCTGGGCCGGGTGACGCCTCAAGGCCGGCTGGAGTGCCCCTACCATGGCTGGCAGTTTGCGGCCGAAGGGCAGTGCACGCACGTGCCTGCACTGCCCACCTTTGTGCCCCCGTCCACACATTGCGCCCGCCATTTCGAGGTGCAGGAGGCCTATGGCCTGGTGTGGGTGCGCATCGCACCGGGCGAGCAGGGGCTGCCTGTGTTTGCGGCGGAGGGTAATGCTCGCCTGCGCAAGCTCAACTGCGGTCCCTACGACGTGGCGGCCAGTGCGCCGCGCATCGTCGAGAACTTTCTGGACATGTCGCATTTCGGCTTTGTGCACGAAGGCTGGCTCGGCAGCCGTGAGGCGACGGCCATTGACGACTACCGCGTGGAGCCCACGCCCACCGGCCTGCTGGCCATGGGTTGCAAGGCCTGGCAACCGCAATCCAACCTGCATTCCACGGCGGCCGCCCAGGTCGAATACACCTACGAAGTCACGGCACCCTATGCGGCCGTGCTGACCACGGTGCCCGAGGCGGGCACCACTGCGATGGATGGCTGGCGCGAGTCCATTGCGCTGTTCATCTGCCCGGTGACGCCGGTGCGCAGCCGGGTGTGGTTCCGCCTGGCCGTGGCGGATTTCGATTCGCCGGACGAGAAACTGCAGGCCTTCCAGCACACCATCTTCACGCAGGACCAGCCCGTGCTGGAGTCGCAGACACCACAGTGCCTGCCGCTCGACCTGCGCGCGGAGTTGCATACCGCTGCCGACAAGGCATCATCTGCGTACCGCCGCTTTCTGCGCCAGAGTGGCAGCACCTTTGGAGTCTGCTGATGTTCAAGATCCCCCCCATTTCCGCAGAGCGCCTTCCCAGCCTGCTGCGTGCCATGCCCAAGGCCGAGTTGCATATCCACATCGAGGGCTCGCTGGAGCCTGAGTTGATCTTTGCGCTGGCGCAGCGCAATGGACTGACGCTGCCTTATGCCAGCGTGGACGCCTTGCGCAGCGCGTATGCATTCACCAATCTTCAGAGTTTTCTGGACATCTATTACGCCGGTGCGAGTGTGCTGCTGCATGAGCAGGACTTCTACGACATGGCGCGCGCCTACCTGGGCCGTGCGGCGCGCGACAACGTGCTGCACACCGAGCTCTTCTTCGACCCGCAGACCCATACTGCTCGTGGCGTGGCGATGGAGACCGTTATCAACGGCCTGCACCGGGCCTGCCACGATGCCCGCGCCGAACTCGGAATCAGCGCCACGCTGATCCTGTGCTTCCTGCGCCACCTGAGCGAGGAGTCGGCGTTCGAAACGCTGGAGCAGGCCATGCCGCTGCGCGACAAGATCGTGGGTGTGGGTCTCGATTCCAGCGAGCTGGGCCATCCGCCCGAGAAGTTTGCCCGCGTGTTCGCCCGCTGCCGCGAGCTGGGCCTGCACTTGGTAGCCCATGCGGGCGAGGAGGGCCCCCCTGCCTACATCTGGAGTGCGCTGGATGTGCTCAAGGTCGAGCGCATCGACCACGGCGTGCAGGCCGTGCACGACGCTGCGCTGATGCAGCGCCTGGCGCAAGACCGCATTGCGCTCACGGTGTGCCCGCTGTCCAACCAGAAGCTGTGCGTCTTCCCGAACCTTGCAGACCACAACCTCGGCAAGCTGCTCGATGCCGGGCTGGCTGCCACAGTCAATTCAGATGACCCGGCGTACTTTGGCGGCTACATCAACGAGAACTTCACCCAGGTGTTTGCTGCGACGGGCCTCACGGCCAAACATGCTTACCAGTTGGCTTTCAACAGTTTTGAAGCCAGCTTTGCAGGCAATGCTGACAAGCGGGTGTGGGAGCACAAGCTCAAGGAAGCGTTCGAGCGGTGCGTAGAGCACGACTACTGAGCTTCGGGTTGTGCGCGCACAGGGTTTGGGACATGGCGTCAGAGGTACTGTCACCAGTGCGGCAGGGGCCTGATCTGGGTAAACCCTTAAAATGGTAAGCATTCGTTCGAATTGCGTCCGGCCCAGGCCCACGGGGTGATCCACCACCATGGCCCTTACCCTGCGTCCCATAAGCCCTAGAACGGGTTCTTTTCTGGATGCACGGGTGCCGTGTTGCCCCCTTTTTTGGAGCCTTCCATGTTTCTCAGTCAAATCTCCATCGGCAAGCGCCTGACCCTGGTGCTGGGCCTGATCCTGGCACTGTTTTTTGCCAGCAGCGTGGTGGCCGTGGTCAAGCTCAGCCAGTTGGGCCGGGAGATCGACGCCATGGTCAACGACAACATCAAGACCGAGCGTGCGGGCTCGGACTGGCTGCGCCACACCACATCGGGCGTGCAGCGCGCGGCAGCCATTGCCAAGAGCAGCGACGCCAGCCTGATCCCCTACTTTGCGCCCGCCACGGCCGCTTCGATCCGCGAGACCAATGAGCTGCAGAAATTCATAGATTCCAAGATGGACACGCCGGAGAAAAAGCAGCTTTTTGCCAAGGTGGGTGACCTGCGCAAGGACTATCTGGCGGCCCGCGAGGAAGTGAGCAAGTTCAAGCAGGCGGGCGATGCCGAGAACGCCCACAAGGTCTTCACCGAGCGGTTTGAACCCACCTCCCGCAGCTACCTGGCGGGTGTGCAGCAGATGGTGGATGGTCAGCGTGCCGAGCTTGACGCCGCTGGCAAACGCAGCGAGGAGTTGCGTGCCCAGACCACGCTGCTGCTGCAGATCTGCACCGGGGTGTCGCTGCTGCTGGGCGCCTTGCTGGCCTGGCTGCTGACCACCAGCATCACGCGCCCGCTGCGCCGGGCCGAAGCCATTGCAGAGACCATCGCCAACATGGACCTGACGGGCGCCCCCCAGGCGACCTACGCCAACGACGAAACCGGTCACCTGCTGCGCGCCCTGGATGCCATGCGCAGCGCTCTGCACCGCTCGCTCCAGCAAGTGCGTGGTGTGGTGGACAGCATCTCCACAGCCAGCACCCAGATCGCTATCGGCAACCAGGACCTGAGCGCACGCACCGAGCAGACCGCCAGCAGCCTGCAGGAGACCGCCAGCTCGATGGAAGAGCTGACCAGCACCGTGCGCCAGAGCGCTGATTCGGCCGTGCAGGCCAACCAATTGGCCGTGTCGGCGGCGCAGGTGGCTCAGCGCGGTGGCGATGTGGTGGCACAGGTGGTGACCACCATGGACGAGATCAACACCAGCAGCAAGAAGATTGCCGACATCATCGGCACCATCGACGGCATCGCGTTCCAGACCAACATCCTGGCCCTCAACGCTGCCGTGGAAGCCGCCCGTGCGGGCGAGCAGGGCCGTGGCTTTGCCGTGGTGGCCAGCGAAGTGCGCTCACTGGCTCAGCGCTCGGCCCAGGCGGCCAAGGAAATCAAGACGCTGATCGGCGTGTCCGTGGAAAAGGTTGAGTCGGGTGCTGCCCTGGTGCAGAACGCCGGCACCACCATGGGCGAGATCGTGAGTTCCGTGCGCCGCGTGACCGACATCATTGGCGAGATCAGCGCAGCCGCTTCGGAGCAGAGCCAGGGCATTGGCCAGGTGAATGTGGCAGTGACCCAGCTGGACCAGATGACCCAGCAAAATGCAGCCCTGGTGGAAGAGTCCACCGCTGCCGCGGAAAGCCTGAAGGACCAGGCTTCGCGCCTGGCCGAAGTCGTCGGTGCCTTCCGCCTGGGCGCGGGCCCGCAGGCGCTGCGGCTGATCTAAGTTCCTATGGAGGGCTCTGCGCACTGCAGCAGGGCCTACCCTCCGGCTTCAATCAATACAGTTCCAACGTAGTTTCAGCGCAGTTTGATTCCCCTCGGCAGCACCGTCGTCCTGCGGTGCTTCCGTTCCATTCCATCAGGGCCATGTAGAGGAACACCATGTACAAAAACCTCGCTGCCACGCTCGTGGCCGCCTGTTTTTTCTCTCCCGCTTTTTCCCAGACCATGCCCGCCAAGGGCAGTACGGCCGAGCCTGTCAGAGCCGGTTTTGTCTATGTCTCGCCCATCACCGAGGCAGGCTGGACGCGCCAGCATGACGAAGGCCGCAATGCCGTCGAGGCCGCGCTGGGCAATCAGGTGAAGACCACCTTTGTCGAGAACGTGGCCGAAGGCGCCGATGCCGAGCGCGTGATCCGCGATCTGGCGGCCACGGGCCACCAGATCATCTTCACCCCCAGCTTTGGCTACATGGAGCCCACGCTCAAGGTGGCGCAGGACTATCCACACGTGAAGTTCGAGTCCATCACCGGCTACAAGACCACGCCCAATGTGGCCGCTGCCAACGCGCGCTACTACGAAGGCCGCTACCTCGCCGGTATTGCAGCGGGCCGCATGAGCAAGACCGGCGTGGCCGGTTTTGTGGCGGGCTTCCCCATCCCGGAGGTGCTGCAGGGCATCAATGCCTTCACGTTGGGCATGCGCTCGGTCAACCCGCAGGCCGCGGTGAAGGTGGTGTGGCTCAATGTGTGGTTCGACCCACCCAAGGAGCGTGATGCGGCCATGGCGCTGTTCAACCAGGACGTGGACGTGATTGCGTTCCACACGGGCTCCACCGCCGTGATGGCCGCCGCGCAAGAGCGCGGCAAGATGGCCGTGGCCTACCACTCGGACATGCGCCGCACCGGGCCAGACGCGCAGATCGTGGCCGTGACGCACCAGTGGGGCAGTTACTACACCGAGCGCGTGCGCGCTGTGCAGAACGGCACCTGGAAGAGTGCCAAACTCTGGGGCGGCGTGCGCGAGGGCATGATTCGCGTCGGCGACTTTGGCACCCGGGTGCCTGCGGCCGTGCAGCAGGAGGTGTTGGCCGCACAGAAGGCCATTGGTGCGGGCAAGCTCCAGCCCTTCCGGGCGGGCAAGGCCCCCGTGCGTGACAACGAGGGGCAGGACCGGATCGCCGCAGGCCGGGCGCTGACGGATGCGCAGATCCTGCAGATGAGCTGGCTGGTGGAAGGGGTGGTGGGCAAGTTGTCCCGCTGATCCTGCGCGACCTATCGGCGCTCCTTGAGTCCCATAGCCACTATGGGGTGCCGCATATACAAACTGCGCCCCCTGCCGCTAAGCTTGCCGCCATGCCTGTTTACCGATCTGCCCTTTTGCGTTTTGCCGACGACGGCACCGCCCTGTATGACCAAGATGGCCTGCTGGCCCTTGGCCCGGATGCCCAGGGCCGCCAGCGGGTGCTGGCAGCCGGTGCTTGGCACGCGCTGTCGCCCCAGTATGCCCACGAGCCCGTCACGCACCTGCCGGGTCGCATCCTGGCCCCTGGGTTTGTGGACATGCACATCCACTTTCCGCAGACCGACGTGATTGGCTCGCCCGCGGACGGTCTGCTGCCTTGGCTGGAGAACTACACCTTTCCCCATGAGTCGCGGTTCGTGGAGGGAGGCTATGCCGAGCAGGTGGCCGAGGTTTTTGTGGCCGAGCTGCTGCGCAACGGCGTGACCACGGCTCTGGCGTTTTCGACATCTCACCCCGCGTCGGTGGAGGCTCTGTTCACCGAGGCCCGACGCCAGCAGTTGCGCCTCATCACCGGCAAGGTACTGCAAGACCGCCACTCGCCCGACGGCGTGCGCGACGACACCGAGCAAAGCCTCATCGACACCGAGGCGCTGATCCAGCGCTGGCACGGCGTGGACCGCCTTGGCTACGCCATCACCCCGCGTTTTGCACCCACCAGTACCCATGAACAATTGCGCGGCGCGGGTGAGCTGGCTGCGCGCTACCCCGATGTGTGGATCCAGTCCCACGTGGCCGAGAACCGCGACGAGATCCGCTGGGCGCGCGAGCTGTTCCCTGCCGCACGCAGCTACCTGGGTGTGTACGACGACTTTGGCCTGATGCGCAAACGCGCGGTGTACGCACACTGCATTCACTTTGATGATGACGACCGGGCGCTGATGCGAGATACCGGTGCGGTGGCTGCGGTCAGCCCCACCAGCAATCTCTTTCTGGGCAGTGGCTTTTTTGACTACGCCGGTGCCGACCGCGTGGGGTTTGGCTATGGCTTGGCCAGCGACGTGGGCGGTGGCACCAGCTTCAGCCCCTTCCACACCATGCTGGCGGCGTACTACGTGGGGCGTGAGGGCCAGACCAAGCAGGGCCTGAGCCTGTCGCCCCAGCAGCTGTGGTGGCAACACACGGCGGGCGCGGCCAGGGCGTTGGGCCTGGCGGGGGTGGTGGGCAATCTGCAGCCGGGCTGCGAGGCCGATTTTGTGGTTCTGAACCCGGAAGCCACCCCACTTTTGGCGCGTAAGACCCGCCAGGCGCGGAGCCTCGATGAGCTTTTGTTTGCGCTGATCGTGCTCGGCGACGACCGGGTGGTGCAGGAAACGGTGATTTCTCAAGCAAAATACGGCTCTAGCGCTTGATATTCATGCGCTACCAGCTACGTATTTAATAGCGCCCGGCAGTCCACCACTGTGCGGGCCACAGCGCAGGGAGTTCTGCTATGAGCATCAAGAGCGACAAATGGATCCGCCGCATGGCGGCCGAGCACGGAATGATCGAGCCCTTTGAGCCCGGCCAGGTGCGCGAGGTGGAGGGCCGCAAGATCATCAGCTATGGCACCAGCAGCTACGGCTACGACATCCGCTGCGCACCCGAATTCAAGGTGTTCACCAACATCCACAGCACAGTGGTGGACCCGAAGAACTTCGATGAAAAGAGCTTTGTCGATTTCGAAGGCGACAGCTGCATCATCCCGCCCAACAGCTTTGCGCTGGCGCGCACGGTCGAATACTTCCGCATCCCGCGCAATGTGCTCACCATCTGCCTGGGCAAGAGCACCTATGCCCGCTGCGGCATCATCGTCAACGTGACGCCGTTCGAGCCTGAGTGGGAAGGTTATGTGACGCTGGAGTTCAGCAACACCACACCGCTACCAGCGCGCATCTACGCGGGTGAGGGCTGCGCGCAGGTGCTGTTCTTCGAGAGCGATAAGGACGACGTGTGCGAGGTCAGCTACCGAGACCGGGGCGGCAAGTACCAGGGCCAAGTGGGCGTGACACTGCCCAAAGCCTAACCAAGCGCGCATTGCCGGCGGTGGCAAGGGTTGTGTCCTACACGCGCCATGCGCCTTGGCTGAAATGCAAGCATCGGTAAGTTTTCTAGCATCGGTGTCATGCCTCCCGGGAGATGGGGGCTGATGGAGTTTCACCATGCTGATGTCTGCTGCCGCCTCAACCTTGTTCTTTGCGCCCGTCCGTGCTCTGGTGCCAGCGCTGGCCGATACCGCGTCAGCCTCGGCGCCTTCTCCTTCTGTCACCCCGCCGTCCCGCCGCGCCAACGTTGCGCCGCATTCCGCCGACGCACACTGCCACGCGCACCCCACCTATTGGCCTTGTGAGCTGCTCAATGCCTTTGTGCTGCGCATGGCCGCACAAGGCCACTGCGTGAACATGTCGATGATGCTGGGCCACCGGCCCTATGCCCTGGAGCGACTGACGCTCGCGGCCAGCGTGCCGGATGCCGGCCTGCAGGAGCTGTCGTCACAGCTGCAGCCGTATTTCGATGCGCCGGTGTCGCAGGCGCAAAGCGCGGAGCCACTGCCTGCTGTACAGGGCGACGGCGGTCCCGTGCCATCGGGCAGCCCTCACGCCTGCACGCAGACCCTGTTGCGTCCCTGGCCCTTGGCCTCGTAGAGCGCTGCATCGCCTCGACGCAGCATGGCGGCGCCGTTGTCATCAGCGCTGCGCATTGTGGCGACACCTGCACTGACGGTGATGGTGCCTGCGACCGGGTCCTGTTGCTCTGCCATGGCTGTGACCAGGGCCTGCGCAATGGACTGGGCGCCGTTCAGGTCGGTGTCGGGCAGCAATGCCACAAACTCTTCTCCCCCCAGCCGCGCCACCACATCGGAGCCGCGCAGGCGTGCCTCCAGCGTGCGCGCCAGGCGCCGCAGTACCTCGTCTCCGGCTTCATGCCCGTAGGTGTCGTTGACCCGCTTGAAGTGGTCCACATCCACCGTGATCAGGCTTAATGGACGGCTGCTGCGCCGCGACAGGGCGACGGCAAAGGCCATCTGTGTCTCAAAGCCGCGCCGGTTCAGCAGCCCGGTGAGGGCGTCGGTGCGCGCCTGCAGGTCCAGTGCGCGGTTCGCGGCCTGCAGCTCCAGCGTGCGCAATCGCACTTTTTCTTCCATGGCCTCGCGGGCCGCCAGCAGGCGGTGCGTCATGCGGCCCAGCGACTGGGATAGCTGCTGCACCTCGCGGCTGCTTTGCATGGCTGGAATGTCGCTGCCCGCGTGTCCTGCCTCTACCGCGCTGGCCGCATCGGCCAGTGCATACAGGTCCACGCTCAGGCGCCGGGCTGCCAGCCAGGCCAGGGCCGAGGCCAGCAGCGCGGCTGTCAGGCCAATCACCAGTGCCAGTTGCACCGTGTTGTCTGCCTCGGCAAAAGCCAGCTCCACGGGCTGACGCGCCACGATGCGCCAGCCCAGGTCGCTGGCCGTGTTGCGGGGTTGCAGCTGGGTGGCTGCGGTCAGGTAGCGCTTGCCGTCTTGCCACCGCACCACATTGGTCTGCGTGTGGCCACCATCTCGGTTGTTGTTGACGCTTGTGCCGTCGGGCAGTCTCTGCCCGGCAGCCCGCATCACCTCGGTCCGTCCACCCGGCGCAAATATCAGGAAGCCCTGTCGGTCAAAAATGAACAGTTCCAGCGCGGTTTCATCGGATGACGCCGGGGTGAGGCTTTCCAGAACCTCGCGGGTCCATTGCCAGCTGCCATGGATGGCCAGCACGCCCACTGTGGTGGGGCCGATGCGGATGGGGGCTGCAAAGTCGACAAACCGGTGCGGCTCGCCAGTGGCGGTGGGGGGCAGCAGGGACTCCAGCAGCTGGGCAGGGTGCACATCGCCCACATGCACTCCTTCGAGTCCGTGTTGAAACCACGGGCGCTGGGCCACGCTCTGGCCCTCCAGCAGGCCCCCTGTGGCGTTGCGCACCACACCTTGCGCATCGGCCACACCGATCCAGACGTTGGTGGGCTGCATCGCCTGGCTGCGGGCCAGCATGTGCTGTGCCTCGGCAGAGTCGAGGCCCTTGGACCAGACCACTTCGGCGCTGGCCATCACCTCGGCCTCCAGGCTGCGCTGCATGAGGCCGAGGGCCAGGAGCTTGCCCGCGTTTTCGGCCACCACCTGCAAGGAATTGCCGGCATCGCGCTGGATGCGGTGCTTGAGCAGCTCGCCAAACCCCAGCGACAGCAACACCGATAGGCCCACCACCAGTGTGCCAAACACCAGCGCGATCTGCATGCGCAGGCTGTGGTCTGAAAAGCGCGTGACAAGCATCATGCAGAAGGTGTCGGCAAGGGGGCCACCGAAGCCGGTGCCTGGCTGGCGCAGCGCAAGGCCAGCCGTGCGGCTGCTAGATCCCAGCCTCCCCAGCCGCAACTCTTGAACAGAACTGGGCCCGAGTGCTGCGTGGTTGCTGCAGCGTGGAGGCCCCTGACCACGTCGCCCAGCGTGGGCAGCGCGGCCACGTCCAGGCCCGCCTGCAGCAGGTCGCCCGCCTCATGCAGTGCATCGCTGGTGTCCACCACGATGCGTCCATGCCGCGCCACATGCTGGCACAGGGCTGGGGCCAGCTCTGCCATGGTGGGCGTGAAGGCGCCCACGGCCGCCACAAACGCGTCGGGCCGGGGCGGGGCGCTCAGCACCACCGCGCTGGCTGTGGTGCAGGTCGCTATCAGCGGGCAGTGGGCGACGGCGGCATCGGCATCGGCCACCACCCGCGCCTGGGCGCCCAGGTCGCGCACCTTTGCTGCCAGGGCCTCGGCGCTGGCGTTGCTGCGCGAGGCAATCCATACCTCGCGCACGTCCAAACCGTGGATGAAGGCCTCGGCATGTGCCAGGCCCTGCACCCCCGCGCCTACGATGAGCATAGGCCCATGAGGCACCTGCGCCAGATGCCGCGCTGCCAGCAGCGAGACAGCGGCGGTACGCCGTGCGGTGACGGTGGGCCCATCCAGCACCAGCCGGCGTTCGCCTGTGGCGATGTCAAACACCACCACATCGCCCTGGATCGATGGGCGCCCTGTGCCCGCGTTGCCCGGGGTGAAGGTGATGAGCTTGGTCATGGCCACCGATTGATCTGTGGCAGGCATCACAAACAGGCTGCCGGCTCGCGCAAGCGGCAGCACGGCACGTTGGGGCACCACCACGGTGTGGTCTTGCAGCAAGGCCGCTATTTCGTCGGCCAGATCGGACCAGGGCAACCGCGCAGCGGTGGCTGCTGCGTCCAGCACGCCGAGGGAGGCGAAAGAGGGGGCTAAAAGCATGCGCGGACTGTACACAGCATGCTGCTGGCATGGGAGCGGAGAAGCCCTCACATGCGCACTGCCCAGCGTAGTCCGGGAGGTGGTCGGTGCCGTGTCAGGGCCGCCATGGCGGCGGCGTCCATCAATGCGTGGCCCCTGCCTGCAGCGCGATGTCCTGCGGCGTCAGCACTGCAGCCCACAGGGCCGCATGGATGCCGCGCACCATGTCGCGCAGGGGCAGGTGGGGCTCGCCCTGGCCGCTGAGCCAGGGCATATGCGCAAAACCGCCCCGCGCGCCCTTGGGGCCTACGCCTTGTGCCAGCAGGTGCATCAGGCCGTACAGCACATGGTTGCAGACAAAGGTGCCTGCGGTTTGCGACACCTCGCACGGCACGCCTGCGCGCTGCACGGCGTTCAGCATGGCCTTGATGGGCAGGCTGGCAAAGTAAGCGGCGGGTCCATCAACCTGCACCGGGGTGTCGACGGGCTGGGCGCCACAGTTATCGGGGATGCGCGCGTCGTTGATGTTGATGCCAATGCGCTCTATGGACAGCGCTGCCCGTCCTCCTGCCAGGCCCAGGCACAGGGTGAGGGCTGGCTGGTGCGCCTGCACCAGCGCTTGCAGCCGCTGCAACGACTCTCCGAACACCGTGGGCAATTGCGCGGCAACCACCTGGTGCCCCGCGATGCGCTGGCCGTGCAGCGCTTGCGCGATGAGCCAGCTGGGGTTGTGCGAACCACCACCGAACGGGTCAAAGCCGGTCAGGAGAATGGTCTGCCCGGCATGGGGCGCGCTGTGGTGTGCTGCGGGTGTCATGAGAGGTGGGCAAAAGAGGGGCGGAACATATCGTAAATCGTCCGCGCCAGGGCGGCCCCGCGCGTAACATGCAGGCTTGGCCGCCCCATCTTGAGGGCGGCGGTGGAGAGACGCAATGAAATGGGAAGGCAATCGCGAGTCCGACAACGTGGAAGACCGCCGCGACGAGGGAGGGGGTGGCGGATCCCAGGTGTTTGGTGGGCGCAGCATCGGCATAGGCACCATCGTGATCGCGCTGCTGGGCGGGTGGGCGCTGGGTATCAATCCCTTGACCATCCTGAGCCTGCTCAGCGGTGGTGGCCCGGCACCCCAGGTACAGACGCAGCCCCACGCGCCCGCGCACCGCCCTCCCGCCGACGACACCATGGCGCGTTTTGTGTCCACGGTGCTGGCCGACACCGAGGACGTGTGGGGCGAGGTGTTCCGCCAGGGCGGCGGGCGCTATCAGGACCCGCGCCTGGTGTTGTTCCGGGGCGCTACGCCCACCGCATGTGGCACGGGACAGGCGGCGATGGGGCCGTTCTATTGCCCCGCTGACCAGAAGGTCTACATCGACCTGGGCTTTTACGAAACTCTCAAGAACCGGCTGGGTGCCCCGGGCGACTTTGCCCAGGCCTATGTGATTGCCCATGAGGTGGGCCACCATGTGCAGAACCAGCTGGGCATCAGCGCCAAGGTGGACCAGATGCGGGGCCGTGTGAGCAAGGTCGAATACAACGCGCTGTCGGTGCGGCTGGAGCTGCAGGCCGACTGCTTTGCCGGGGTGTGGGCCCACCACGCCCAGAAGTCCCGCCAGATCCTGGAGCAGGGCGATGTCGAAGAGGCCATGAATGCCGCCGCCAAGATTGGCGACGACGCGCTGCAGCGTGCCAATGGCGGGGCGGTGGTGCCCGAGAGCTTCACGCATGGCACGAGCGCCCAGCGCCAGCGCTGGTTCAACAGCGGCCTGCAAAGTGGCAGTGTCAAGACCTGCGACACCTTTGCCGCGCGCAGTTTGTAGGCTCGCAATGACTGCGGTTTGCTAGCTCCCCTCCATGCCATCGACCGCGCCCGTGGCCGCCTCGCTGCATCGCCGTGCCGAGCCCTCCCCGGGTGCTGAGGTGGGCCCGTCAGCGCCACAACCCTCCGGCGCGGCGGCGGCGTGGTCTGCGGCGGCGGTCACAGTGCCCCATGCGGTGGGCCTGGGGCTGCTGGCTTTTGCGCCACTGGCGGGCGAACATTCGCTGGCGGCACTGGCTCTGTGGTCGGCTGCACTGCCTGGCCTGTTGCTGACCCTGGCGATACCCCGCGCCGGGGTGGTGTATGCGCCAACCACGGTGGTGGCGCTGTTGTTTGCTGCCGTGCTGGCTACCGCCCATGGTGCGGCGCCCACCCTGGGCCTGAGCGCACGCCAGGTGCTGGCCGTCAGCGGTGTCACAGTAGCCTTGGCCTTTGTGTTCCAGTGGCTGCTGGGTGTGCTGCGGCTGGCGTCGGTGGCGCGGTTTTTGCCCATTTCGGTCACCCACGGTTTTGCGGCGGGCGTGGGCCTGTCGATGGTTGTGGGGCAGGTGCGCAATGGCTTTGGCGCCGGAGCCGATGCACTGTGGGACGCACGCACCGGTTGGCACCTGCTGGCTGCACTGGCGGTGGTGGTACTGGCCTGGGGGCTGCGCCGGCGCTGGCCAAGCATGCCAGGGTTGCTATCGGCCGTGGCCGTGGTGGCACTGGGCGTGGCGCTGGCGGGGGTATGGAGCGTGGGGCTGGGCAGCGTGTTCGTGCCTGCCGTGCCGCCCAGCGTATTTGCCTGGCCCATGTTGCCCGATTGGACCGGCATTCCCTGGATGGCCCTGGCACGGCAGCAGGGTTCGGCCCTGGTGGTGTTGGCCGTGCTGATGGCACTGGTCAACAGCCTGGAGATTCTGGTGTTCAACCAGGAGCTGGAGCTGGACCATGGCCTGCGCGGCAATGCCAATCTGGCCCTGCGTCGCGAGAGCCTGCTGGGCGCTCTGTGTGGGCTGATGGGGATGATTCCCGCATCGACCAGCGCGTCTCGTTCGCGCATTGTGCTGGCCCAGGCAGGGGCCTCGCGCGATGCCCCGCGCTGGCATGCCGCCATCATGCTGGGGGTGGCCATCACCGGGGCGTGGTGGCTGCACTGGGTGCCCATGGCCTGTCTTGCGGGTGGTCTGGTGCTGGCAGGATTGATGCAGGTGCCGGGTCTCATGTGGTCGCTGCGCTACGCGCGCCGGTCGCGGGTGACCTGGGCGCAGAGCTGGCTGGTGGCGCTGGTGTTTGCCGTCATGGGTGGCGTAGGGGCTCTGGTGGCGGGCCTGGTGGTGGCCACGTTTGTGCTGCTGCACGACTCTGCCGCCACGGTGCTGCGCCACGTGCGGCTGGATGGCGAGCTGCGGTCGCGCCGCCTGCGCCGTGCAGGGTCGGACAGCTGGCTGTCGCCGCGCATGAACCAGGTGGCGGTGTTCGAGCTGCAGGGCGTGATGTCGTTTGGGGTGGCCGCCCATCTGGCCGAGCAGGTGCGCATGCTGCTGCTGCCGCGCCACCGCTGGGTGATTCTGGACGCGGGCCGTGTACCGGCGTGGGACAGCACGGCACTGGCGCAGTTGCGGGCGCTGGTGCGTGACTTGGACCAGCAGGGCATTGCGGCCGCCGTGGCAGCCCTGGACCCCATGGCCGCCGAGCATGCCGGGGAGCATGTGCGTGCCTTTGCTGATCTGGACCGGGCGCTGGAATGGGCTGAGGTAGGCATCCTGTCCCAGCGTCCCATCGAGCAGCGCCCTGCGCGACTCGAACGTGATTTACTGGGGGAAGTGGGCGAGGGCGTGCCCAAGGCCGCCGCAGAGGCCTTGCAGGGCCTGCTGGTGGCACAGGCTGTGCCACCGCAGGGTGTGGTGTTCCACGCTGGGGACACCGACCACGACCTGCTGGTGGTCAAGTCCGGTCATATCACGTTGGTTACCCAATGGCCACCCGATAAGGGCTTGCGCCTGGCTACGGTCGGCCCGGGCATGGCGTTTGGTGAGATGGCTTTCCTCAACGGTGCTGCCCGCAGTGCCTGCGCTGGCTCCGAACGTGGCCCGGCGCACCTGGTGCGGTTGTCGCGCGCGCATTTCGATGCCTGGGCCCGGCTGTACCCGGAGGCGGCGCTCACGGTGATGAACAACCTGGCCCAGATCGGCGCCCGGCGCCTGGCGGTGACCACGCGGCAATTGCGAGCTGTGCTGGAGTAGCGAGGGCGAGCAGTGGTCCTTCAGGCATGGAGTGAGGCGTGACTCGTTCATGCGGCCTGCAGGCGCGTAAAAGCCGTGAATTTCTATAATCGAGCACTGGCCAACAGCGCTTGGCGATCTCCTCTCACCGCCCCATGGAATCCACTACCCCGTCCCCCGCTGCTGAAACTCCCGTGGCCATCACCCCCTTCGAATGGATCGGCGGCGAAGAGCGTGTACGTGTGTTGACCGAGCATTTTTACGACCTGATGGACCTGGAGCCCGGCTACGCCGAACTGCGTGCCGCCCATGGCAGCGACCTGGGCCAGGCCCGGCAAAAGCTTTTCATGTTCCTGTGTGGCTGGCTGGGCGGCCCGTCGTATTACACCGACCAGTTTGGACACCCGCGCCTGCGTGCGCGCCACATGCCGTTTGCCATTGGCATCAAGGAAAGGGACCAGTGGGTGGCCTGCATGGACCAGGCCATGGGAGAGACCGGTGTGCCCACAGACCTGCGTGTGCGGCTGAAGGAGAGCTTCATGGGCACTGCCGACTGGATGCGCAACAAAGGGGTGTAGCCAGCCAGCGAGGGTGCTCCCGGTCGGAGACCGTTGACGATTCCCAGGAGCTTCGTCAACAGGCTCTAAGATGCCCGCTCCAACAAATACAGGAGGTGGGGTATGTCGGCAACCGCTTGGGTCGTGGTCGTTGTGCTGGTGGCTGTGCTGGTATGGGCCGTCACGGTTTACAACCGACTGGTGCAATTGCGCAACCGCATCGCCAACGCGTTTGGCCAGATCGACGTGCAACTGAAACGCCGGTACGACCTGATCCCCAACCTGGTGGAGGTGGCTCGTGGCTACTTGGCGCACGAGGCCGCCACGCTGGAGGCCGTTATCAAGGCCCGCAGCCAGGCACAGGGTGCGGCCGCTGCGGTGCGCGCAGACCCCCAAAGCGCCAGCGCCATGGGTGCGCTGGCCGCTGCTGAAGGTGTGCTCGGCGGCAGCCTGGGACGTCTGATGGTGGTGGCCGAGAGCTACCCTGAGCTCAAGGCCGACGCCACCATGCAGTCGCTGTCCGAAGAGATCACCAGCACCGAAAACCGCCTCGGTTTTGCCCGCCAGGCCTACAACGATCAGGCGCTGGAGTTCAACGATGCGGCGGCGCAGTTCCCCGAGCTTGTCGTCGCGCGCCTGCTGGGCTTTGCGCCAGCGCCCATGCTGGCTTCCACGCAGTCCGACGAAGAGCGCACGGCCCCCCGCGTGAAGTTCTGACTTTTACACCCCCGCTCCCATGAAGTTCTGGGACCACCAGCACAACGCGCGCAGCGAGACACGCCGCCTGCTGCTGGGCTTTGCGCTTGCCGTGGCCATTCTGGTGGTGGCGGTGCATGCTGCCCTGGCGCTGGCCTGGTGGTTGATG